>NZ_CP183331.1:1240769-1550961 GCF_048541895.1 Caulobacter sp. ErkDOM-E
ACTGCGCGGTGTACGAAAGCCTCAGGATCGAAGGTTCCGCCAAGGGCGAGATTGATGTGCGCGAGGATGTTGAGGTTGAAGGCAGCGGTAATACCCTGCGCGTCGTCATAAGCCGGCACCAGAACGTCGGGACTTTTGGCCACGTCAGCGCCGACGATAAACAGGGCCTCTTCGCCAAGGAGCGTCCGAGCGCGACGTAAGAGCTTTTCTGCTTCTTCGGGTGGGAAATTGCCAATTGTCGATCCAGGAAAGAACCCCACGCGGGCATGCCCCTTCGCGCCCTCCGGCAGATCGATCGCTCGCGTGAAATCATCTACAAGCGGCTTGACCAAAAGCTTGGGGTAGGTCTCACGCAAGATTTCAGTCGCCGCACTCAAGGCGCTTTGGCTGATATCGATGGGCACGTACATCGCCACTTGCGGTGCGGCGTCGAGCACAATGCGGGTCTTTGTGCTGGCGCCGCTGCCAAACTCGATCAACGCTGCACCTTCGGGGATCCGCGACGCAAGGTCCATCGCAATACTTGATAGCAACGCGGTTTCGGTGCGGGTTAAATAGTATTCCGGCAATTCGCAGATTGCCTCGAAAATCTTTGATCCTTTTTCGTCGTAGAAGTACTTAGAAGGTAGAGATTTTGGATTGGCCGATAAGCCGGCGATCACATCGTCGAGAAAGCTGTTTTCGGGTGTAGGTTCGCTCGCTCGATCGTCATCAGCAAGACGAACACCTGAAAACATCCACCGGCTAGCGGGATGGAAGAAGTTGCGATAGGTCGACCGCGAATGGTCCGGCGGCGTCGCCAGAGAGCCGCCACGCAGGGTCATCTGATTGACCATGAACTTGCCGTTGTACTCCCCTAACGCTCCTGGTCCTGGCCGGAAGCCAGGAAACGGAGCGTAGGCGCTCGAGGTCCATTGCCAGGCCTCCTCGAAGAGCTGGCGCGTTGATGTACCTGCTGAAAGATTCGTGGCGGCTTCCCACTCAAATTCGGTTGGCAAACGGTACCCAGACCAGGCCGCGAAGGCGACAGCCTCGTAGTAACTCACATGGACGACCGGGGCGTGGGGATCCACGGGGTGGCGTCCCTGGAGTGTCATGGTGCTCCAACCCTCGCGTTCTCGACGCCAATAGCCGGGCGCTTCCCATCCTTCAGCGCGTGCTTGGGCCCACCCGTCCGAAAGCCAGAACTCGATGCGCAGATAGCCGCCGGCCTCAATGAAAGCCATCCACTCGCCGTTGCTGACCAGGCGGTCCGCCAGTCTGAAGGGCGCGAGATAGACCTGATGACGAGGCCGTTCATTGTCGAAGGCAAAGTCGGCGCCGACCGCGCCAATCTCAATGATTCCACCAGGAAAGCGACTAAACTGCAGCGAGCCGGGGCTCACGTAGGTTCTTGGCTGGGTGGACAAATAGGCCGGGCTGAGTGGCGACTGAGCGAAAAGATGGAGGATATCCATCAGAATGAGCTCCTGATGTTGCTCCTCATGCGCGAGGCCAAGTTCAAGTCTTTCGATGATCTCCGGCGTCAACGCGCCATCCAGAAGCTTCACCATCGCTGTGTCGACATGCGCGCGAAAATGACCAACCTCCGTTGCCGAAGGACGGGTGAGCAGGCCTCGTTGTGGGCGCGGCTGCCGCGGCCCGACAGCTTCATAGTAGGAGTTGAACAGATAGCTGTAGGCTGGGTCGAAGACCTCGTAGCCTGGCAGGAAGGGCGTGAGCAGGAACGTTTCGAAAAACCAAGTCGTGTGCGCGCGGTGCCATTTTGTCGGGCTCGCGTCCGCCATCGACTGCGCGCTTTGATCCTCTGGCGACAATGGTCCAGCCAGACTCTCGGTGCGCCGCCGAACAGTGATGTATCGGTCTGTCGGGGTCTCAAGGGTTGGAGCGAGCCCGACCAGAGATATTTGGTTTGAGGTCATGAGCGCTCCTGACGGCACACGAGATTCTTTGATGGCCAGTGACGACAAGGCCTCGCTACCTTTGACGAGCGCTTTCTGGCCCAACGCTTGAACTATGTTGCGGACTGAATCGGCAGCAGCGGGAAAACGAACTTGGCCTACATCGCGTCGTTGCCAACGACCGTTCCGTTTACAGGAATGCACCATCTCGTCGGGAGCGGGCGCGAAGGGACTTTCTGTCGTCGAGAGGCCTGTGCAACGGAGATCAATGAAAGCCGTGACTTTGTCGCCGTGGGCTCGCCGATGGCTGATAGGGTTCGTCCGGCCTGTGACCGGCGACAGATTCAGACCCGACCAGGTTCAAAGTTTTGGTCAAGGTTATTTCGATCAGATCGTGGCTGTCCTCACATGAAAACTAAGGGTGCGACTGGGTTCAATAAGGGGCGGTTAAGGACAGTCGTGGAGATTTCCCTGTATAGATGTACGGCGTCGCCGCCGAAAAGTTGAACTCACAGTCTATTTTCGCTCGCGAACTCAAATTTAGCTTGGCACCGCGCGACTGAAGAGAGGCAATAGTTCAAAAATCACCGAAGAGACGGCGTGCGGCTAGACTTCTTTGGATAACCGTTATCCCGCACAGGCCGGCGAAAATGGACGCCAGGATGGGGAACCCCGCAGGCCAAAGGCACATCAGCACAAAGGCCAAGATCGTCTCGGTCCCTTCGGCCAAGCCTGTATTGTAAAAGAAGCTTTTCTCGCCATGGCCTGTCGTTTCGAGCCCACGCTGCGCCGCTAGGGTCGCAAAGGCGAGGAAGCTAATGCCAGTAAGCGTGAAAGCTCCCACGAGAACCAAGGCGAATGGGAGATTGGCGGGGTCGGTGAGCCCAAAGCCAACGGGCACCGCAACGTAGAACATGAAGTCGACAACGATATCGAGGTACCCCCCAAAATCGGTTTTTCGGGTGGCCCGAGCGACGGCGCCGTCGAGTCCGTCCAGCAAGCGACTGAAGGCGATGAGCACTAGCGCGGCGCCGAAATGTCCGGCGGCGATGGACACCCCGGCGGCAATGCCAAAGGCCCCTCCGACCGCCGTAACTTGATTGGCGGTCACGCCGATCCGCGCCAGTCGCTGGCCCACCCAGTTGAGTGGCGGATCGATAAGGGGCCGCAGATGCGCGTCGAACATGGCTTCCCCCGCTCAGATCAGCGTCACAAGGCCTATAACCGCTCCGGTCATCGCCGAGGCGCAATTGCCAGCTAGCCATGACTTCATGCCCAGAGCTGCCACCTCCGCCCGGCGGCCTGGCGACAGGGTCGCGATGGTCGACACCAGCAGCCCCACGCTTGCCAGGTTGGCGACCCCGCACAGTGCATAGGTCACGATCAGCCGGCTGCGCAGGCCGAAGGTCTCGATCGGCAAGGCGGCCAGATCCAGGTAGGCGACATACTCGTTGAGAATGGTCTTTGTCCCCATCAGGGCGCCCGCCGCCGGCGCCTCGCTCCACTGGACACCTAACGCCCACATCACTGGCGCGAAGACCCAACCGAACGTCCGCTTCAACGTGAGCGGCTGACCGTCGACCAGGGGCAAAACGGAAAGCGCCTGATCGACCAGAGCGACCAGAGCAAAGACGACGATGATCACCCCGATCACCGCAAGGAACAGCTGAACGCCGTCCATAGTCCCGCGAATAATCGCGTCGATGCTGCTCTCGTAGCGGAGCGTCGACTCCGGATCATCGGTGCTTGTCTTGCTATCGCCAGGCACCATCAGCCGAGCGATAAGGATAGCGGCCGGCAGCGAGATGAGCGAGGCGGAGATCATATGACCAACGGCGTTGGGCACCGTGTGCGAGAGGGTGGTGGCGTAAAGAACCAGGATCGCACCGGAAATCGTCGACATGGTCAGGACCATGACCGAGAAAAGTTCGGAACGGCTCATGCGATCGAAGTAGGCGCGAAGGACGAGCGGTGATTCCACTACTCCTAAAAACACGGTCGCACCCGCACCAAGCCCGACGGCTCCGCTGACCCCCAGGGTGCGCCGCAACGCCCAGGAAAGGCCGCGCACCACCCAGCCTAGGATCCGCCAGTGCCATAGCAACGCCGCTAGGGCCGAGAAAACGATCACAAGCGGCAGAATCTGGAATGCGATGATGAGAGGAGGCGAGGCCCCTTCCTTCAACGCAAAGGGGATGGGCGCGCCGCCGGTGTAGCCGAACATGTAGCTCGACCCGACCAGGGTAGCCTGTTCAATCGCATCCACAGCATGGTTTGCGTAGCCGATCAGGCGCCAGACGAAAGGCACATGGACGATGAGCAACGCGACGCCGATCTGCATGGCGACGGCGCCGACGATCCAGCGCCAACTCGGACGGGCTGCACGGTCTTCCGACACTCCCCAAGCGAGGAGTAGAATGAGAGCAATTCCGATCAGGCCCTGGGCTTGGCGTGCGACTTCGATCATCTCACACCGGCCCTAGAACTTCCACGCCAAGCCCAGCTGGAACTGGCGCGGCGGCCCAGCATTACGCTGGACGAACGGAGCGCCGCCTCCGAACTGGACCTGATTTGACGTCGTGGCGGCATTGGCGAATCCAGATTCGTTGTTGGTGTTGAAGACGTTGAAGACGTCGGCGCTAAGTTCAATCGACCTATGGCGCGCTGGCAGCACGAACCGCACGCCCAGATCCACCGTCGTCGACCACGGCAGGCGATCGGAATTGCGCCGCGCCCCAGGATAACGATCTGAGTTGCCGACGAAACTTTCCCCGAACGACTGGCCGTCGCCGTTGAGATCCTGGGTCCCGAAGATCGACGCGTCCGGCGTCAGATTCACCGGCTGGCCAGATTGGACGAGGGCCGCAAGCGTCAGTGTAAGGCCGTTGAGTGGATACAAAAAGCCCACAGCCGAAATCACATGGCGGCGGTCATTGGCGGACGGCCCAAAATCCGCATTGAAGGCGTTTGCGTTTGAGGCGCGGAAATTAATATCGTCCGTGTCGTTGTTCAATGTGGCGAGCGTGTACGACAGCCTGAAGGCATAGGCGTCCTCGTCTTGTGCCTTATTGATCTGCAGATTCAACGCCTTGTAGGTTGAGCGGCCGGCGGTTTCCGAAACTGTGATCTGCCGCGCGCCACCCGGTATGACGGCGACGGGGCGGGTCGCATCCGCCGTCGATTGATTGCGGACCAGCCCGAGGGATTGGGCGAGCGCTTTGCGCGCGGCGTTATCCGGTTGAGCCCGCAGCAGAGCGACGTTTGACGCTGTCAGCGCGGAAATGTTGGGGGAGAAGGGCGCAGGAGCATTGAGGTCGCGCAGGCGCAACAGATTGTACGAGCGGTTGTAGATGAGGTCCGCGCCGACCGTCAGACTTTCGCTTGGCTGATACTGGTACCCGACGCTGAACTGCTGACTGTATGGGCTCTGGTAGCCGCTCGGGCTCAGGATCCGTGCCTCATTGATCGGCGCCGTACCGCGAAGGCCCTGGACGGCGTCCGGGGCAGGACAGGCGCTGACGGTCGCGCAGGGCGGGCTGACGGTCAGGTTGCCCGAGAAGGTCAGCGGGGCCAGGGGGACACCGTTCTCTATGAGTCCTCCTTTTTGGAGTTCAACAAGTTGGCCCAGAAACGCCGCTGACGTGGTGCTGCGTTGGAGCCCGTCAGAGATCACGGCGTAGGGTATCTTGCCGTAGTAAACGCCTGCGCCGAGCCGCAGGGATGAGCGCGCTCCCGGATGATAGTTGACCGCAAGGCGCGGTGCGAAATTGTCGACGTCGCCGCCGCCTGCACCCTTTGATGTGAGCGAATCGTAGTCCCAACGCACCCCCAGTGTCGCGGTCAGCGCCGACCCAATCTGCCACTCGTCCTCGGCATATAGGGCCAGCAGTGTCTGCTCGGTCCCGAACGCCGCAGGCTGCAGTTCGACCGAATAATCGAGCACCCTTGGATTGAGCACCAGTACATCGGCGGCCGTTAGTCGCGCGCCCACACCTTTCGCGTTCAACGCGGCAAGCGCTGCTGGCGTAAGCTCAAGGGTGTAGTTTCCATCGCGATTGCCGCCGCCCAGAAGGTGGAAGTCGGATCGGATGATGTCTCCCCCCACGCTGAACCGGTGGTTTCCTGAGCGCCGCTGCAAGCGATGCTGCGTCTGCCAAGTTTCCTCAAGGTCATTGAAAACATAGCCTGGGTGTCCGACGACGCCGATCGTGAGCCCGGACTGATCCCGGATCGTGGCCTGCGGGCCCGACGCGCCTTTAGGCTTACCGTAGTTCCAGCGAAACCGGCTGAACTGGAGGGCGCCGTTGTAGGTCCAATCACTGCCCGAATAACTTATTGACGCCGCCAGCAGAGCTGAATTGCGGTCTTGGTCGGAGCCCGCAGACGGAAAGGTTACATTCCCACCACCCAGCGAGCCACCGGGGCGGTCGATGGTGACGAGCCCGATATTGCCCCGAAGCGATACCCTCCATTCGTCATTGAGGTGATGATCCAGTCGCAGGGAGCCGAGCAGAAATTCGTTGTTACCGGTGATGTTGGTGACGGTGTTCAGCGCTGGAGCATCAAGGACGTTGGTATTGTGGTCACGAGTATATTCCAGATTGGCGTAGAAGAAGGTCCGGTCGCGAACGATAGGCCCGCCAATCGAGGCCCCTGCCTGGCGCCGCTCGAAGCTGTCACCCACCAGATTGCCGCTAAGGTCCCGTCGGGGGAAGGCAGAGCGAGCGTCCAGTGGGCGGCCGGGCCGGATGAGGGTGTAGACTTCGCCATGGTAGTCGTTGCCCCCTGAGGGCGTCGTGTAGTTCACGATGCCGTTCGCCGTTCGACCGAACCCAGCGGAGTAGTTGTTGGCCAGCACGGTCACTTCGCGAGTGAAGCCGAGGGGGACGGGGAATTTTAGCCCGCCCAGGAAGTTCTCGTTATTGTCGAGGCCGTCGATCAGATAGTTGGTAAACAGCGCGTTTGCGCCGTTGATCGAAACCACCGGCGCCTCGGTAAAGAAGCCCGTCGAGGGCACGACATTCGGCAGGCGTACCAGGGCGCTGAGGACATCGCGGCCTTCGATAGGCAGGGCGGCAAGCTCCTCTCGGCCGAGAGACGCTGAGATTTCCGCATTCACCGTATTGACGCGGGTGATAGCCCGGCTGCCGGTGACGAGGACTTCGGCGACGGAGGGCGCAACGACGAGCGTCACCGAACTGGAGAAGTTCGCCCTTAACTCAACCTCCCTAGCCGCAAGCGCCCTAAAGCCATCGCCGTCAGCAACCGAGATTTGGTAGGCTCCGCCGGTTGCCAGCCCCTCCAGGCGAACCTTGCCGGCGGCGTCGGTCCTCATCGTACGGACATAGCCGATCGCTCGGTTCTTAATCTCGACCTCGACGGCCTCGACAGGTTCGCCGGAGTCGGCGCGGACAACCGCGATCTGCAAACCCGCCTGCTGGGCCAAGACGGGTGTCGCCGCGGCCAGAGCGACCAAGGCGCCAATTGCTGTTGGTGGAAGCAAAGATCGCATAGTTGAATTCACCTGGATTGAGGGACCCGCATCCACGCTCCGCGCGGGGGGACGTTCTAGAGGTCTGGGCAATGCTCGCCCTGGCGGCCCCCTATCGCGGATGGGGATCCAGCCAGGGGAAGGGCGCGCGAAGAATTCCCCTTGGTCAGCCGACTCGGTGACGACAGCGCTGGCGGCGGTCCCGCCGGCGCGCTGTTCTACCTAGATAGCGTCAGGCGCGAACGCCTCATGCGGGGCGGGGGCGTTGGCGGGGTTCGATTAGTGGCTTGAGCCTTACTGGCTGGAGGGCCAATCTAGCTTCCTCAGTCATGACTCTTCCTGAAACGAGGGGGCTATCTTCCGCGGATGTGTGTGGAGCGCCGCGGCAGTCGATCGCGGGTCTCATCGAGGTAATTCGTTTCCCAGCGCTCTGTGGTTACAGCCTGTGGTGAATTGGTCAGAATCTTTTTGGACCGAACTCCAGACTGATCGCCGACGACGCCAAGCGCCCTAAATCCGCAGCCCTCAAGGCCGCACGCACCGATAGAGCCACGGGCCTCTAGCAACATCACGACGGCGGTAGCTGTTTGCGGGGACCAGATGGAGCCTGGCCGGTAAAGCCGCTGGTCCGCCTACTTGAGCTCCGGAGAATGGTCGAAGCTTGGGTTGCGCGTGAAGGGGAATGCCCGCACGTCGTCATCGCCGGCGCAGGCGTGACCGGCCTGGAACTCGCCGGCTCCCTTTAGGTTTTTCTCGACGGCTGGGCGTCAGGCCGCGAATTTCAGTTGTCGGCGACGCGCACGGCGGTTCCGGCCTTGCAGTCGGCGCCAGGGAACGGGTGACGCCAGTCCGTGTCGCGCGCGGTGTGACGGTCTTGCAGGGGACAATCTTCAGCCGCCATGACTCCACCTGCATCCTGGCGACGGGTCAGCGCCTCCCATGCGATATGCTGGTCACTGCCACCGGTCTGGTCGGCGCGTCCTTGAGCCGCCGGCTCGGTTTTGAGCTGGACCCCGATGGGCGGATCTTGGTCGAGGAGACCTTGCAGGCGCTTTCAAACCCCCGCGTGTTGGCCGTCGGCGATTGCGCCGTCATGCAAGGAAATCAACGGCCCCCAGTCGGCGTGTTCGGTGTGCGCGGAGGGCCTGTTCTGGTCCGCAACCTGATGGCCTTGGTCAAAAGCCGCGATCTGATTGCCTACAGGCCCCAGCGCCGGTGGCTTTTCATTATGGATCTCGGCGATGGGACGGGGATTGCTGTCTGGGGGGGGGGCTGGGGGGAGGTTGAACAAGTTGTGGACGAAGCGGAGCGTCCCGGTCAGGCGCGGTTTCTGAGCCGCCAGCTGTCATTGCCTGTCTCGACGATGTCGCAGTGGTGGGTCAGGCGGTTGAGCAGCGCCGTGGTCATCTTGGCGTCGCCGAAGACGGTGGGCCTCCGAGACGTCCAGCCCGCCGTACTTGGCCTTCCACTTGTAGGGGGCATGACATAGACCGGACCCAGATATCCGCTAGCGCGGTTCCCCGGGGGGACGTGGCATCGAAGAGGCACGAATGGGTGCGCTCTGCTGACAATGCCAAATTCGACGGTCTGCGTGTCCCCCCGTCAATCCCGCTCGTCCAGGTTGGAATGAGCGGCATGGCTGTCGGTCGGGGCCTCTCTGCGATCCTCCATGCTATAATCGCGGATGACGCTGGCGACACGGAGCCTGTATTTTGCGAAGACACCCGCACGTCCTCGGGCTTGCGTAGCCCGATGGGATGTCGTGTTCCGCCATTGTTGGACGGCCTGTTCATCCCGGAAGAACGACAAGGACACCATCCGGTTTGGTACGGTCATGCTCTGAAAGCGCTCAACCGACAGAAAACCGTCGATCGCCTCTAGTTCACCGCGCAACGCGGCAGCGAGCGCCAGATATTGCTCCATCCGCCCTTCGGCCAGATCGACCTCGAAGATGACGGCGATCACGGCTTCACCAGAGGCGCATGTGGTGCTGACGCAAGACGAAGAAACTTCCGGTCCTCGCGGAGTATGAAGCGCTCGCGCTTGGCGAACTCGTAATTTTCTCGGCCGAGGGGATCGTCCCTGAGGCGAGCGCGATATGCCTCATAGGCAGCAAGATCATTAATGTTGTAAAGTCCGTAGGCAGTCGTTGCCGACCCTTCGTGCGGCGCAAAATAGCCTATCAGATCCGCTCCGCAACGCGGTATCGCTTGGCCCCAGTTGCGGGCATATTTTTCGAATGCATCGACACGAAACGGATCGATCTCGTAGCGGATAAAACATGTGATCATGAGAGGACTTCCTGCCGATTGTTGTCGGAGCGGGTGTAGATCGCGTGATCGGGGCGATGCTTCGGCCGCTGTCGAAGCATGGGGGAGGCCTTTCATGCGATGCCGTCTGTGAATTCACCTGTTTTGCCTGGACGATTGATGCTGACCACAACCGGGATTGCCGAAATTGCAGCGCTGGTCGGTGACCCCACACGCACCGCTATGCTGGTCGCCCTCATGGATGGTCGTGCACTGACCGCGACCGAGTTGGCGAACGTTGCAGGGGTCACACCCCAAACCGCCAGCAGCCATCTCGGGCGATTGACGGACGCCGGGCTGCTGACCGTCGAGCGGCAGGGGCGGCACCGGTATCACCGGCTTGCATCTTCGATCGTAGCCACGATGATCGAGGGGATCATGACGGTAGCGGCGGAGCCGGGAAACCGCCCAAACCGCGCAGTTCGAACAGGACCTCGCGACGTCGCGATGCGGCGGGCACGCTCCTGTTATGATCACCTCGCCGGCGAAATCGCGGTAAAAATTGCCGATCGCATGAGCGAGCGTGGTCATATCGAACACCTGGCTGAAGGTGGCGAACTGACAGACGAGGGTGTTGCATTCCTCCGCTCGATCAGGGTCGATGTGGATGTAGCGCTGACCCGGGTTACCCGGCGACGGCTATTCTGCCGTCCCTGTCTCGATTGGAGCGAGCGTCGTCCGCACATCGCTGGCACGATCGGTGCCGCCCTTTTGACCGCCTGTTTCGAGCAGGGATGGATGCGCCCGACAAACGGTTCCCGAACGGTCACGATAACGCAGTCAGGTACACGCGCGCTCGATACTAATTTCGGCATCAAACACGAAAGCCGCATCGATTGACGAGTACGGTGCGTGTTCTGCCGAGTCCGGTTTGTCAGAGGTGTCTCCCAGATTCTAGGAGGGCCGTAAAACACATGATTTTCCGCCCTCAGCACCAATGAGACAGATTGAGGGTTCCGTTTAGAGGAGGGTTTTGGTCTCATCTTCGTTCCTTCGTCACTGCGACGAGACCAAAACCCTCGGCCGCAAAGGCGACGCCCGGAGAGCGGGTGGTGAAGGATATTCGGCGGGCGATGCGCCGGCATTTCCCTGCGGAAGGCAAGATCCGGATCGTGCTGGGCGGCCTTCGTGGGGAGGACAGCATCGCTGGCGAAGAGGGTCTTATCGGTCACGGTCGATCTTCGGGCAGGGCTAGATGCCTTGCGCATCAATCCCTGCCCGCCGCCGAGGCGGGGGTAGCAAGCGGATGACCGGGGGAGGGGGATCGCCCGGCCTTTACGATCCAAGGGAGGAAGGCAGGGGACACCCCCAGGCCAGTCTTCCGCGCGCGAGGGGCCAGGCCGCTTAGCCCGCGCCTAAGAAGGCCTCCAGAGGCCTTGGGTCGCCCCGCATAAGCGCCTCCACCGCCTTCAGAAGCATGCTCTGACCACGCTTTCGCCACGCCAAAACGACAGCGACAAAATCTTATCGGCCTCAGTGAAGCTGGCGAACCGTTCGATCGAAATGAAACCGTCAATCGCCTCGAGTTCGGAGCGCAAGGCTGTCGCAAGCGCGAGGTAGTCATCCTCACGCCCCCAACACCGGACGCACTTCAAAGATTACCGCGATCATCGCTCGTTCCCGGTCCCAATCACCGGTCCGGTCAGAAAAGCTCCGACAGCGCCGAAGAGGGCTTCCCGGTTCTGTTCCAGGTGCATTCGGTGCCCACCTCGCGGAAGCTTGACGTCGCTCGCGCCGCCAAGAACGCCCGTCAGCGCCGCGACGAGCCACGCTGCATCTTCGTCTTTTGCGATCTCGTCCCACTCGCCGCGCACGATGAGCGTCGGCGCGCGCACATTGGCCGGGTCGTAAGGAAGCCGGCCCGACCATGCGTCGCGGAAATCGGCTTGCCAGCCACTAGGCACGCGCACAGACGCAGGCGTGCGGTCGCGACTTTGCGGGTCAGTGGCCAGATAGGCGTCGACCCAAAGCGAAAAGGCAGCGGGATCGATGAGGGGGGGCTGACCGTCTGGTAGGCCTGCGGCAAAGCTCTGCCGCTGCTCTTCAGCAGTCACGAGATATGAGCCGCTGATTAGCGCCTCCCCCGCGTCGCCCCTGCGGTGGGAAACAGGACCGAACAAGACGAGGCGTTCGACGAGTTCGGGCCGTCGCCCCGCGAACAGGCCGGCCGGGATCGTGCCCCAAGAATGCGCGACAATCGACACGCGGTCGCGCCTTGAGCCAGTAAGCAAGTGGAGGACGACCCGCTCAATTTGACGTGCGGCGTCCGGGGCGCGGCCGGGGACTTCCACGCCAGGGCCATCCGCCGCCATGGTGGGTGGCGAATCTGACCCTCCATATCCGGCGAAGTCGAAAGCCCAGACGTCAAACCCGCGCGAGCGCAGGTCATCCATCCATGACTGACCGTTGATTCTGTAAGAGATTGAGAGCGCGGATGGAAACGTCGCCCCATGCACGAAGAGAACGCTCGGCCCCGGCCCGGGCTCATGCCGCACGAGCAGGACGGGCTCGCCTACGCGCCCCGCGAGGCGACTGACCTCCTCCGCTTGAACCGGCGGCGGTGTGATTCCTGCAGCCATCGCCGCGCCTGCCGCCAATATCACCAACGCCTTCACCATCTGGTTCTCCCGGTCTGAAAGTCGTCATCTACGCTAAGACCGCGTGATGTTGTTTCGGCCGGGACCGAAGTGTCAGGGGACAACGTCGCCGCCGCTTACTGCTAGGTTGCACTTTCCATGGTCGCTCACCCCCATATCGCCCACGTCGCCGCTCTCGTCGGCCGATCGCTTGGACCTTCCCCCCTAACAGGCTGTTGAAGAAGTCCGTAGCGGCGCGGGACTCGGCATGATTCATCTTTTTAGCGGGAGCTCTGGAGGGGTGGATGCGCGGGTCGAACGAGCGGACGGGGTCGCTGTTCTCATATGTAGATCTGGATGCTCGGGTTCGGCGCGATCATCCCTTGCGGCCGATCCAGAAAATTGCGTACCCGGCGCCATCCTGGCTATGCCATCAGTCAGCGCTGCCGAAAGCGCATCGAGGAGGTGTTCGACTGGATCAAGGGCACCGCCGGTCTGGCGAAGATCAAGCTGCGAGGCCGGACCAGGGTCGGTGCCGCATTCACCCTGGCGCTGGCGGCTCACAACCTGACCCGTCTGCCCAAGCTCCTGGCGGCCCCTGCATGAGCGTTCTGGGCCGGTGGCGCATCGTCGAGATGCCCGACTACCCCGACGACTATCGGGACATGATGGAGCCCGCCTACATCCTCTTCGAAGCCACCCATGGCGAGTTCGCCTTCGGCTGTGGCACCGGCTACTTCGCCGCCGCCGGCGACCACGACGCCGTGCAGTTCGACTGGGACAGAAACGACGAAATGGATGAGGCCCAGGGCGACGGATGGGCTGAACTCCAATCCGACGGCTCCCTCAAGGGCCAAATCTGCTTCCACGGCGGCGACGAAGCCAACTTCCTCGCCCGGCGCGAGACTTCTTCAACAGCCTCAGATCCCGACAGATCGCCTTGATCGGTTTCCCCGCCGCATACTCACGGCGAACCCGCACCACTGTCTCCACGACCAACATCCCGATCTCGACCGCCAGGTTAAACCAAGCCGCGGTGCCTAAACCATCGGAATGAGGGGGCCCTTTTAGGCGCCGATAACCCCGCTAAGGGGGTTCTTTTTCCACGCCGCTGCACATTCCCCGGCAAGCGCCGCAACGGTTCTCGTTCATCAGTCTGCGACTCTTTATGTCCTAGCCGAACCGCTTGAGCACCGACACCAGCCGACGCGTCGCAGGCGAGAACAAAGCGCCGGTGAACCACTGCCCCGCTAGACGTTTGTTGATCTCGCCGCGCGTTGGATAGGGCGCGATCATACCGGTCAGCTGGCTCAGCTTAAGCCCAGCGGTCATGGTCAGAACCCATAGCGGCAGGTGATCACCGGCATGGGCGCCGACCAGGGTCACACCGAGGACCTTCCCCCGGCGGCTGGCGATCAGTTTGGCAAAGCCGCGGATGTCGCCCTCCGCCTGGGCGCGGTCATTGTCGGCGAAGGGCTGAACCAGTACCCGGACATCATCACCATGGGCCTCCCGCGCCTGGGCTTCGGTCAATCCGACGGCAGCCAGTTCGGGATTGCTATAGGTCACTCGCGGCACCACCAACGCGTCGGCGTTGATCGGCGCAGCGAACAGCGCCTTGCGCACGAAAAGTCCGGCGTGGGCTCCGGCCAAGTGGGTGAACTGTCCGCGCCCGGCGGCGTCCCCGATCGCGAAAACGCGACGGTTGCTGGTCCGCAGCGACCGATCTGTCTTCACGCCGGCGCGATCGAACACCACGCCGGCCGCCTCGAGATTGAGGCTATCGAGACTGGCTTTGCGGCCAAGTGCGACAAGGAGGTGGGATCCTTCGATACGCCGCTCTCCATCAGGACCGGAGACAATCACGGTCGGTCCAGCCTCCACCCGCACGGCCCTATGGCCGGGCAACAGGGTCAGTCCGTCAGCCCCCAGCTGCTCAATCACCACGGCGGCGGCGGCGGGGTCATCACGGCCGAGGATGGCCTCGGCCTCAATCAGGGTGACTTCCGCCCCCAGCCGGCGGAACGCCTGACCAAGCTCGACGCCGATCGGTCCGCCGCCCAGAACAATCAGATGGTCCGGCCGGGCCTTGAGCTCGAAGATGCTCTCGTTGGTCAGATAAGGGATCCCGTCGAGGCCAGGAATGGGTGGGATGGCCGCGCGTGAGCCTGTGGCGATGACGACCTTTCGGGCGGTTACGCGGACGCTGTCGCTCTCAATGACCCGGCGATCGCGGAAGCGGGCGGCTTCGCGTACGACCCGCACGCCCAGGCTTTCGAAGCGTTCCTGACTGTCGATTGGAGCAATCTCGGCGATCACGCGATGCACCCGAGCCATGACCGCCGCGAAGTCAACGCTGACCCCCGTGGCGCTGACGCCCATGGGCCCGCTGTGAGCCGCCGCATGAGCGGCGTCGGCGGCGGCGATCAAAGCTTTGGACGGCACGCAGCCGTAGTTGAGACAGTCGCCGCCCATCTCCCCCTTCTCAAAGAGCACAACCTTCAGCCCCAGTTGGGCAGCGCCGGCGGCAACAGACAGCCCGCCAGAGCCGGCGCCGATGATGGCCAGATCAGCGGAAATTCGCTCCAGTTTCACGAGATGCTCCCTTCGCGACCACGGAGTCTCTGGAACAGTGTTGTCCCTAGCGACAGCAGACCCAAGGCCACCAGCGGACCGATGACATAGGGTTCGAAAATGATCTTGAGGTTCGGTTCGCCGCCGCGCGCCAGGACCTGGCCAATACCCGCCCCGACGCTGGAATATATGAAGGTCCCTGGCATGATGCCGATCAAGGTCGCCAACGCGTAAGCACGAAGAGGGGCGTTGGCGAGAGCCGAGGCGACATTGACCAACCAGAAGGGCGCCAGCGGGATCAGTCTCAGAGTCAGGATATAGCCGAACGCGCCGTCCCGAACGCCATCCATGACGGCCTTGAGCTTCCCGCCAGAGGCCTCGGCCCGCTCCCGCAGCACCGCGCCCAGAGACGTCCGCACAATGGCGAAAACGAGGATCGCGCCGATGGTGGCTCCGATGACCGTCGCCGCGCCGCCCAGCCAGGTTCCAAACAGGAAGCCCCCTGCGAGAGTGAGGATGAGTGCGCCTGGGATGCTGACGGCGGTAGCGGCCGCGTACACGCCGATAAAGACCAGAATGCTCAGAGCCAGGTTGTCGGCGACGAAACCCCGAAGGAGGGCCTCGTGGGTCTGCAGGGATTCAAGACTGAGGTATCGGGTCGCGCCGCTGGCGAACACGGCGACAACCGCCAACAGCAAAAGCAGTAGGGGCATCAAGCGTTTGAGCATCAGGATGATCCTTTTTGGCGCCAGCGAGAGCGATGATGGTGGCGTTCGCCCGGCGCCGGTTGCGCGCGCCGGAGACTGATCGCGGGGTTTCGGGTAACGGCTATGGCGGTTGAGCGCATACCGCGCCAGGCTCTAGGGCAGTGCGTCAGCCCAGGTGGACAGCATTGGAGCAACGAAATCATGCCGCTTTTGCTGACGCGGCCGGACCCGGACAGGTTTTTCGTCATGCCCGATACGCTCCGCTTGCCTCCCGAAGAGTTTCGCGATCCGTTTTTGAAGCTCGGCGGATCGACCCGCGCGTCCGTCCGATGGTCGCCGCTCGAGCGCCACTGCGTTCACGGCGCCTTTCCTTCGTTTAGCATCCAATCGTAGGCATCACCGCCAATGCCGTCGGTCTTCTGGAGACGAGCCTTCAGGGCCGGTGCAGCGAAGGTTGAGAGGTGGTGCAGAATGTGCCTGTCGCCACCGCCGAAGTCGCCAGCGAACCACCGGTAGATCGACGACACGACAAGCCTGTCGCCTTCAAAGCGGACCCCTCGGGGATGGTTGACGTAGTCGCGGGCGGCTGCGTCGAGCCGGGCGGACAGGTCTTGTCCGCGCCATGCGACGCGCGGAAGGTTGGGGCAGCTGAACGACGCGCAGTTGATGGCGTAGTGCACGCGTGGATCGCGCCAGCCGGTCCGCAGGATGCCGTTCTCAATTTCGTCCAGCGACAGGGCGATGTCGCTGACCGTGACGGCCCTGCCCTTCCACGGACCGATCGACAGCACGGTCGGACGAATGTCGCGGATAGACCTGACAGGATACGCCGCCAGCACTGTGTCGATGGTGACCGCGTTGTAGAGATTGGCCCAAAAGGCGAATTGCTCGGCGCGGGTCAGTTGGGCCGGATCGGTCCCGGCAAGGCGCGCGATATAGGCCTTGAGCGCCGCGCGGTCAGCTGGGGAGGCCTTCCAGCTGCGGTAGTCGACGCGGACAACACCGGCCTGAAGCGAGGTCCGACGCGCTAGCAAGGCGTCAAAGGCTCCGTGGTCGAGAGTCTGGGCGCCCGCCGTGGCGTCGACGAAGCGCGACAGCCGGGTGGCCGCGTGCGCTGTCGTCGAGGAGATGAGCATTGTGCCTGCCATCGTCGCGACCGCCCTGCGGGTCAGGCCAGATGGCGCCAGCGTGGCGTGGTGGCCAGGTCTTGGACGGTTCAACTGTTACTCCTTCACGGTCGTGGCGCGGCGACGCCAACCAGATTGCGGTCACAACGGTAGTTCGCGGGAGCTTGGTCTACGGTTACAGTTGGTCCGTCAGGAAAGCGAATATTCGGCCTGGGACATCGGTGGCGGGTGAGGCGACCTACACGCAGCGCTCGGCCGGCCCTGCGTCCCGGTTGAAGCTAGCCCTGCGCCTAGGTCCCACGGCGCTTCCGGCGCACGACATGGGCCGCGATCAACGGTCCGGGAAAGGTACGCTGGGATCCTTGGGCGGGGCGGAGCGCCCC
This sequence comes from Caulobacter sp. ErkDOM-E, assembly GCF_048541895.1. GTDB lineage: Bacteria > Pseudomonadota > Alphaproteobacteria > Caulobacterales > Caulobacteraceae > Caulobacter. The sequence goes on from NZ_CP183331.1 coordinate 1,257,838, forward strand.
GAGGTGACGCCCAAGGATCCGCTCAAGGCTGGCGAGGTCCGAACTCAAGTTTCCTCAGGGTAGGCTGTCGCCATGCCTTCACCAGCGCAAGGCGCGAGGGCCGATGGCCGCGCCGATCGCGCCGACGATGGCCATGCCCAGCAAATACCAGGTGGCGAGAAAGGCCGCCGCGTTCTCCTGGCAGTGCAGTCCGTAGACCGTCGCGCCGACACCGCCAGCCGCCATGCCGAGCGCCATTCCGGTCAGAACCGGACGCGTGGGCGCAAATCTGCGCATGCAAAGGGTGACGGCCAGCAGGACCGGCGCCGATATCAGCGGGATCCATATGGGGCAGGTCTTCCATGAACTGCCCAGCCAGACGGTGACCCGGTCCGCCGGAGCGGCGGCCACGATCTCTAGGGCAGCCATGGCGGCGACCGCCGTGAAAGGCATTGCGGCCACGATCCAGAAGGCGGGCAGAAGGATCGCGCCAGGGCGGGCCAGGCGACATGTCGCCGCGACGCCTAGGGCCGCGACGGCGGCGGTGAACCCGAACTTCATCCAGAACGAGACGGTCCCAACGGCCGCACCCATGTCTGGCCGAACCCCAAGCAGGGTAACAAGCAGGGCAAAGGCCGCCGCTCCACCGATCATGAGATGCAGGGTGACCTTTCGCTCGACGGCGTAGGGTTTGACGACGGTGGTTTCGGCCGCCAGACGGGCGATCAGGTCATCGGTCCGCATCATCGCCTCCCGTTCCGACACGGGCCATGAGGGCTTTGAGGCCTCGATGAACGCTGACCTTGACTAGCGACGGAGACAGGCCCGTGGCTGCCGCTGCTTCCTCCGTGCTCAGACCCTCGATTCGGGTTTTTCGGATCGCGTCACTCTGGTTGATGGGTAGGCTGTCAAGCAGCCGCGTTATGTCCCGCGCATGCATGGCGTCGTCGGTCCAGTCCGGGGCGAACAGTTCGTCGGCGTGGTCGAGCGGCGACCAGGATCGGACGCGCTTGCGTCGGTAGTGGTCGATCAGCTTGTAGCGGGCGATGGCGTGAGCCCAGGGCGTGAACAATCCGGCGCGGTCAAATGTCTCCCGCCGAACATGCACCGCGATCAAACAATCCTGCACCAAGTCCTCAACGTCTGCATCGTCGCAGCCAAGTCGGCGCGCGAAGAAAAGTTTCAAGTGCGCCGACAGGTCGGAAAGCAGGCGGCCCTGGGCAACGGCGTCGCCGTCCAGACCCATGAGCATCAGCGCCTTCAGCTTCTGTTCTGTCTCCCGCACCCTTGTTCCTGACTGTGAGTTCGCTGGGTAGGCGCGAACGGTTACAGGCGCGCGTCGATTTCGTCATCCGCCGACATTTCGTATGTCGGGTTAATCGACTCCAGCTGCGTTTAGGGCTGACCCTCTTGGAGCTGCAAACGGCCTCAGTGGCGCTTGTCGGTGAGGCAGGATCCGGGCCTTCACTCAGCCTGTCGGCTATCCTCGCCTTCATGCAGTATGCCAGCGGCCGATAGCATCGTGCGTGCTGCGGGCCACAGGGCGTCACGGTCAGGCACCACCTTGGCCATGACGTTCAAGCCGACCAGAAATGTTTTCAGTGCAAGGGCCGTTGCTGCAACGTCGGTATCGTCACGGAGTTCGCCTCTCGCGACGGCCAGCTTCAATAGTGTCTCAAGGCGTTCCAGGCGCGCGATCATGTGTGCGGCGACCTTGGGGCCTAAAGCGGCATCGACCCCACAGAGCGCGCCCACACTGTTAACCGCCAGGCAACCTCTCGCATCGCTATCCAGAGCCAGGCTTTGGCAAATGCTTTTGAACGTTTCCGCAATCAGCCCGCAGATACTGCCTTCCTGCGTCACGTACGCAAACGCCCTGTCGGGTGAGCGCTCCAGGTAACGATCAAGGGCTTCGAGGAACACCGCCTCCTGGCTTTCGAACGCGTTGTAAAAACTTGAACGCGTAATCCCCAGTCGTTCGGACAGGGCTTTGACCGAGGTGGCCTGATAGCCATCCCGCCAAAATGCCATCAGCGCCGCGTCTAAAGCGGCATCGCGATCGAACTGCGCAGGCCTGCCGGGCTTGGACATGCTATTTTGTACACCTATGGACAATATTAGCGTTGCATTTTATACAGTCGTGAACATAATTGATCTACCGGCCCTTGTCGAGAAGAGGGAAGGCCATTCACGGCTCGCACTGCCAGACCCAAAAGGAAACCCAAATGACCGCGTTCTTTGTCGTCACAACCACTGTCAAGGACCAGGAAGCATATCAGGCCTACGTCCAAAGCGTCGGCGCCACGCTCACGCCGTTCGGAGGCAAAGCGGTATTGCGCGGTAAAGCCGATAGCGCCCTCGTGGGCCAGCTAACGCATCAGACGGTCGGTATCATCGAATTCCCGGATATCGACGCAATCGGGGCCTGGCACGCATCCGCCGCCTATCAGGCGCTCGTTCCACTCCGTACGCGCGCAGCAGACATGACGATCACCACCTACGTGGTTCCCGCATAACTTCCGCCAACTTGAAAAGGACTAAGAATGTTCACCTATCACAACAAGATGACGGCTCCGGTTCAGTCCGTCCCCTTTATCGACAGTGCTGAATCTATGTTTGGATTTGTGCCTAACCTTCACAAAATATTGGCAGAATCTCCAGCAGCTCATGAAGCCTATTCTGTCACATATAAACTTGCGACTGAAAAAACCAACCTAACACCGATAGAAGTACAAGTCGTATTAATGGCGTCGAATTATCACAATAGCTGCCATTATTGCATGGCGGGCCACTCAATGATCATGAAGATGATAAATGCGCCTCAGGACGTTATTACTGCGCTTCGTGAAGGTAAGCCGATCAACGATGCAAAGTTAGAAGCGCTACGCACCTTTGCTCGCCAATTACTTGAAATGCGCGGCCATGTCGGCGACCCGGCGCTGGAGGCGTTTCTGCGCGCAGGCTATAATAAATCACAGGCGCTTGATGTTCTTGTCTGCCTTTCGGCAAAACTGATTTCGAACTTCACGAATGCTCTGGCCCACACCGAGATTGACGCGCCAATGAAGCCTTTGGCCTGGACACCACAGGTGGCCTGAAATGTGCGCTTTATGAACAGAGCTACTGTTCATAAAGCGCTACCTTCAGTGTCAGAGAGGTCTCACAGATAATCGTTCGCTTTAGTTGACATCGGACTGGCCCCCTTTGAACTGGATAGGATCGGGCGGGAACGGTGGTGAATACGCCGTCAACTTCCTTGGGCGGAATTAGCCAGACAACTCAGTCCGCAAAGACTGCTTCACCTCGGACGGCAAGACGCGCCAATCCACATCTCTCAATGCTCCCTCGAGTGCATAGAGTAGATTCAAGCTTACGTCAGGCGCAGCGGCAAGCCTGACACGAGCGAAGGCTTCCACGGCGCCGATTGCACGCAGGTCATCTTCGCGGATAATCCCGACGCTTTCCAGCCACCGCGCCGAAACTGAGCCGAGCCCCCGGAGTTCGCCAATCCGCCTCGTACTCATCTTTTAGGTTCCTCTGTTCGGTGAGGCACTCGGCATGCGGGCCGTCCCGGGTCTTTTTGGCGGAGAGGGCGAAACGCGGCTCGCGGAAGACACCAACCAACGACGCATTGAGCCAGGCGGTCGAAACCGGGCGATTGATATTCCCACGAGAAAGTGGACGGGGTTAAGCCGCTCTGCGTTCCATCTCTGGGGAAGATCAGATTGACATTTGGACCGCCAGCCTAGGAACGCTAAAATCCTTGACCAAGGGCATTTGGTTTGACCTGGCCGTCAAAGCACATGTGCGATCAGATCGCTTCCACCAGAATGACCGTGCCCTGGCCGCCATCGGCGCAGATCGAGATCACAGCCTTGGTTCCTGCCGGGCGGCCCGCAAGCTGCTTGGCGGTTTGGCTGATGATCCGCGCTCCGGTTGCAGCGAACGGATGCCCGAGCGCGAGGCTGCCGCCGACCGGATTGAGCCGGTCCCAGGGAAACGGTCCTAGGTCGCCGATGTCCGGCGCATGTTTGGCCCTCGCCCCAGGGTCGGCTGCCACCTGGATGTTGGCCAGCAATTGTGCGGCAAAAGCCTCGTGGACCTCCCAGATCGCGATGTCTTCGAAACGCAGGCCGTTACGGGCCAGCAACCGGGGGATGGCATAGGCCGGCGCCATCAGCATGCCGTCGGTGCGGAAATCGAGCGCGCCGAGTTCGAAATCGACAAGCCTGACGGCCATGGCGTCCTTGCCAAGCGCCGCCAGGCCCTTGGCGGAGGCGACCCACATGCCGGCAGCACCATCGGTCAGCGGCGAGCTGTTGCCGGCGCTCAAACTACCGCCCAACGGATCGAACACCGGCCGGAGGGACGCGAGCTTTTCCGCCGTGGTGTCCGCGCGGATCAGGCCATCTTCGGTAACACCGGCGAACGGCACCAGCAGATCGTCAAAGAAGCCGGCCCTACGGGCCTTCTCGGCATTGTGGTGGCTGGCAAGCGCGACCTTGTCCTGATCCTGCCGCGTAATCGAGAGGAGCTTGGCGGTTTCCTCCATGTGATCGCCCATCGACCGACCCGATATCCGGTTGGCCCAACCCTTTTTCGGTAGGGCAAAGTCGGTAGGGCGTAGCTCGGCAAAGGCCTGCATCGCGCCCGCCGGATCGCTCGCAGCGAGCGCTGCGAGGCGGGCTGAGACGCGCTCTTCGAGCGCGATCGGCGATCGGCTCATCTGTTCGACACCGCCAACAAGGGCGAGCTCTATACCGCCGCGTCCGACCAGACCGGATGCCTGGATCGCCCCCATCATGCTCGTGGAACAGGCAAGCTGGGTCGAATAGGCGGGGATCGTCGGGTCAAGGCCCGCGTCGAGCGCTGCCTCGCGCGCGATGTTTGACAGCGACAAGCTCGGGATCACCTGGCCCCAGACGATCAGGTCGGGGCGATGTTGGCCGGCGATCGCCTGCAGGACCGTCGCAGACAAAGTCAGCGGTGTTTCCCCAGCATAGGCGGTGCCGGCCTTTACGAACGGGGTCCGAACCCCGGCGACAAGATAAGTGTCGGTCATTGCGTGGCTCCTCCGCCGGCGCGCACGCTCGGGCGGGACGAATGTTGGCGGTTTACTCGCGTGTTTAGCGTCCCACGTCGGAAAGGTCCGGATGGACGTCGGCTCGTTCACCGGGGGATGGTGAAGGGCCACAAACATCAGTTCATGGAACGGTTAACCCTCACGGCAAGCTACAGTTACGCCGCTATGTTGGGATCAAGAATGGCGATCTAAAGTAACGATCTATTTCGTACGCCGTAATGCTGCTGACTCGTTTTCAGCGCCACCAGCTTGGTGTTGGTGTTGGTGTTGGTGTTGGTGTTGGTGTTGGTGTTGGTGTTGGTGACGTGATGGCGTGGACCCAGAAGGCCAGGTTCAAGGCGGGCGCATAGTCCCTCGCCGGGGCGGTCAGCACCGGATACTGGATGTCGGCAGCTTCGAACGGGCAGCTGTTTGCGGACGGCCTGCGCGCACCGCCTCGGCAGGCAGCCATAAGCGGGTGTTCAGTGGCGCGTCCATATGCGCACCTGATTGAACACTTTGGCTACGGCGGCGTAGGGCTGGCTTCGCTCATGCCGCCGCCACCAGAGGCTTGAGCCCACCAAGTAGGGTCGGTATCAGTTCACTGACGGTGGGATGGACAGGCACAGCGCGCATCAGTGTTTTGTAGCTCAGGTTTGCCGTCATCGCCTGGATAAACAGGTGGATGATCTCATCGGCCTCAATGCCGAAGAGGGTGGCGCCGAGGACCCGCTCGTTCTCCGCGTCGACGAGAACACGCAGAAAGCCCGTGGTCTCGCCGCGCTCCCGGGCCCGACCAATCCGCGCCATGGGCAGTTCTGCACGCAGAATCCGGCGGCCTGACGTTCTCGCTTCCTGATCGCTCATCCCAACACGCGCCAGTGGCGGGTCGGTGAACAGAGCGTAGCCAGTTACGCGGTCGCTCAGCCGCCAAGCCTGTCCATCGATCAGGTTGGCTGCGAGAATCTCGTAGTCATTGTAGCTCGTATGGGTGAAGGCGCCGCGGCCGTTGACGTCGCCAAGGGCGTACACGCCCTCGGCGCTGGTCATCAGCGTATCGTCCACCTGGATGAAGCCGCGCTGATCGAGTGCGACGCCGGCCATGGCGAGATCCAGTGCTTCCACGTTTGGCCGCCGCCCGACTGCCGCCAGCGCCAAGGCGCCGTCGACGCTCCTCACCTGGCCGTCCTGTTTGAATGAGACGCGAACGCCGTCCCCGGCGTCAGCGCCCTCAATGTCCCGGCAGCCGACGTGGATTTCGACGCCTTCGGCCTCAAGCATCGCCTTGACCGCAGCACTCACATCCGCGTCCTCGCGGGCGATTATGCGGTCGGCGAATTCCAGTACGGTGACCTCGGCGCCGAAGCGGCGATACATCTGGGCGAATTCCAGCCCGATATAGCTGCCACCGACCACGATGAGACGCCGGGGCAATCGATCAAGCTCCATCATCTCGATATTCGTCAAAAGGCGCTCGGGGCTGACCTTGGACCAATCGGGCCGTACCGGTCGCCCGCCGGAGTTGATCACCACCAGGGGAGCCTCAAAGATCCTATCGCCGACAGCCACCCTGCGCGGGCCGACAAATCGCGCTTCGCCCAAGACAAGCTCAAGGTTGGCGGTGGCGCCGATCCAGGTGGCCAGGTTGTCGCGCGATTGCTGAACCACCGTGTCCTTACGCGCCTTGACCACCGCAAGGTCCACGCTGACAGGACCGGTCAATACGCCGAAGTCGGCGGCGCGCCGGGCGACGTGGGCGGCGCGGGCGCTGGCGACCAAGGTCTTGGTCGGAATACAGCCATTGTTGACGCAGGTCCCGCCCAGCCGCTCCCTTTCGATCAGCACGACCCGGCGGCCGGCCTGCGCAAAGCGCACGGCAAGCGAGGGTCCCGCTTGGCCCGCGCCGATCACGACTACATCGACGGTTTCGATCATCGGGTTTGGTCTCCAAGCTTTGAGAAACCCGATCCCAGGATCAAGCATCCCGCCGGTGCGGCGCCGATCAGATACAGGCAGGCTGTCCTTCCGTAACATTCTGAAGCCCGGCCGGCCAGAGCGGCTCCCGTGAAACCGCCAGTGAATTAGGTGGTGAGGCACAGGCCTCTGGCTTGGCTTGGCTTCGCGCCGGCGATGCGGCTGACCTGTGCGGTCGCGTTGGCCTGGGCGAAGAAGGTTCCCTGCCCGACCCGCACCGTGCCCCTAATCACCCAGGGCAGAGCAGGACAGAGCTGGCTAGGCGATCCGCGCCCAACTCTACATCTGGGACGACTTTGCCATCCGTCGCACCGACTATGCAGACAGCGCGGCTCGCAACCTAGCCTTCGTCGAAGATCGCAGCATTGACCCCCGCACGTTTGTGTGGCTGCGGGTGTGCCTGACGTTCTAGAGGTGGCCGCCTTCAGCGCCAATGAGACAGATTGAGGGCTCCGTTTAAAGGGGGCTTTGGCCTCGTCGTAGTGACGAACGAATGATGATGAGACCAGAATCCTTGACGGCCAAGGGCAAGGCGTCGGGATTTGGTTCTACTTTATTCGACCCAGTCGCCCAGCGTCGGGGCCGCCGGGCCGGGCCGGGCCAGGACAGGAGGGCAGGCCTCGGCAACCGGCCTGTGAGACAGTGTATTTCACTATTCGAAACGGTCGTCAGCCGCCGAGCACGCTAGGTTCTCCTCACCCTGGCCCAGCCCTGCGCCGCCGGACGGGTAGCGCGCAAGCAGCGGAAGAATCTCGATGGACGAGTACATTCTCCAATCCGGCTCACATGAACTCGCCCTGGTTCTCGGCGAACAGCCAGGGCCCGGCCAGCTCGGCGATCGACAAGTGGTCGTGCGCGTCACGGCCGCGGGCCTGTTTAAGACTTTTAAATGGAGAGGGGCGGCCGAGGCCGAATGAGTCCCCGAACCGTTCTGGCCACTTCGGCAAAGTGGTCATCGATACCCAGGATCATTCCTGGCGGCGCTGAAATCGAAGACGGCGTTTCTAACGCTCTCCCCTGCAATGAGACCTTGCGAACATGAAGAACAATAAAAATATTTCGAATACAGCCGGTGTCTCGTCGAGGCGGCAGCTCCTTGCCGGGGTTTTCGCGACGCCGCTTTCTATCAGCGTCCTCAAAAGCAGCTTGGCGTCGGCGGAAGACTTGCGGCCCGGATCACGAACCCCGTGGCCGCTTTGGGCGCTGCAGAAGTCTGGACAGGTTGTGTATCTTACAGGGCAAACGCCACCGCGCCCGACAGTTTGGAGCGACGCGCGAATTGAGAAATTGATCGAGTCCTGCGGCGCGATCTGGACGGAAACCAATAATGTCTTCCGGGATAACCCCAGAACCCTCGTTCAAAAGTATGGCCTGAACCTTGAGGGTCCACTGAGCAAGTCCCTGACAGTCTCAGACTATGCAGATGTCAGGAAGGCTGCAGAGATAGCAAAAATCCCCCTGGAATCGATAGAGCCTATGAGGCCTTGGCTGGCCGCTAGTCAGATCGAGTCAGCCTACTTCAGAGAAAAGGGCCTGAAAGAGCAGGGCACAGCCGAGAGGGTTTTACTGTCGAAGGTCGATTTAGGCAAAATCCGGCATGCGAGCGAATTCGGGGCCCAGGATGACGTGGTTAGATTTATGGGGGCGATGTCCAAAGAGGAGGACGTTCAATTCCTCCAGTACACCCTCAAACAGGTGATAGCTGGTACGACAGAAAGCGAGCGTATCTTTGGGGCCTGGGCCGCTGGCGACCAGGCGCCTGCTGCTGAATTCGTCTCTGAAATGAAGCGCTTGCAGCCGAACCTCTATGCAAAGCACGTCGTGGGACGCAACAGCAATTGGCTCCCACGCTTCGCTGAGATGCAAAAGGAAGCCAAACCGTCTTTCGTGGTTGTCGGACTCTTCCACATGGCAGGGCCCGATAGCCTGTTAGAGTACCTGAAGCAGGATGGCTGGAAAGCGAAGAGGCTGTTCCGTTAAGCGTTGCAGGTCGTGCAGGGTGAAACCTCAGCCGCCTCAGGCGGTGGCCGCCGCCGTGCGGCGTCAGCCTGAGCGCGGAAGCGCCGAAGCGTCGGGCTAGATGACGTTGGATCTTTAAGGCGCTGCAAACAGCGGCGTGGGTTGTGAGACTGCGCTGGGTGGAGGCTACTTTCGCCGGCTGGAGCGCAGAGCCCGACCGGCGGCCGTGGCAAAAGCAGCCTGCGCGCTGTTCCGGCGGCTTGTCGTGGCGCATCGCTCGTTCAAGGAGGAGTGGTGCGCCCATCTTGGATCCTGTTCGAGCGTTCTGCCCGTTCTCCGGGCGGCGAGGCTGGATAGTTGTCCATGTCGTTGCGTTCGAGCTCAGCGCAACCGACGTCCAAGCCCGCGCCTCTGAATAGCTGCTTAGCGCCGGTTGGCGGCGCGCTGAGATAACGCTCGGCGCATGCGAAGCTTTAGGGAAGCGACATTCCTAAAAATCACACCCAAACATAGGCTATCCAGTATGACCGTATCCAATAGGCGCGACCTGATAGCCGGGCTGGCGATCACCTCGGCTTCTTTGCCACTCGTCGCCCTTGCGTCTGCTCGCCCTGCTCGGGTGATGGTGCTCGCCAGCATGCACAAGCGGCATGGAACCAGCAGCAGTTACACCTATGGCGATCTCTACGCGGCGGTCGCGAACTTTAAGCCTGATTTCGTCGGCGTGGAGATCAGGCCCGAAGACTTAGGGCGTGGCGAGGATTATCTGTCACAGAACTATCCGGCCGAGATGGTGTATCTCTCCCATACCTTTGCAGGCCGCGTGTTTGGGTTTGACTGGCTAGGCAACGATGTCGCGGGACGCGCCGTGCCCGATGATTGGTGGAAAGCGCGTAGCCCGATCAAAAAGCTCGAGCGTGAGATGGATGCCGGCCTACCTGGCGACGCCCGTCACTCAAGGCTCGGCGCCCAGCTTGACGCGCTTTCAGAACAGCTGGCCGCGATCCTCATCAACGCAACCGTCACCAGCTTGTCGGACGGGCGCTACGATCGTGTCGCAAAGGAATATTACGCAACGTTTCGCGCACTCACCGTCGGCACGCGTTTCGCCGCGATACCGGCCTTTTATGATCAGCGCGACAAGCACATCATCGCCAACATTCTCGCGACCGCAAAAGCCCATCCGGACGCGCGGATCGCTGTCGTCGCCGGCGCGGACCACCACGGTCCGATCGTCGCGGCGCTGTCGCGCGCACCCCGGTCAGTCTCACTCCTCCCTCCAATGCCCTGATGGAGGCGCCCTCGCTTGAGCTGAGATAGGCGCCGTGACACTTTCGATCGCTCGCATAACCGGCGTGGCTTGGTCCAGCGAGCGAACGGCGCCGGACTTCTCGCCCCTGTGCCGGGCAAGGCGCCGACTCGCCCTTGTGATGACAAGGCGCGCGCGGCCTCCGCGTTCCAGGAGCGGGTGAACCCTATCTGGGTGAAGTGAAGTTCAGCCGAGCGAACCTTGTCGAGCCAGCTGTACGCGCGGCGCCGCTAGCTTGTTTGTCTACGAGGGCCCGGCTTCACATTGCCCGGAAGCGATAGTGGACCGTGTCACTGACTCTAAACGGCTCAGGTCCGGCGGTGGCGGGTTGGATCAAACCCCATGCGCCGTAGCTTGGCTTTCGGATACTGGCGGTGGCGTCAGACGTTGTTCGGGGTCCGTCGCAAGCCGCATTTTCCCGACGGGGCAGCCCCAGGCGCACCCCGCGCCAATAGCCTAGCGTAGCCTGAAGGTTCCCGTCCCCCCAGCGGATACCATTCGGCCGGCGGTCGGTTGCGTCCCCTTGTCAGTCGCTGTCCGACATTTCTTAAGCTGACTGTAGGGGGAGGTGGAGCAAGCTTTGCCGATGGTGCGATCTTCAGTCCTGACGGCGGTGTCCATACTCGTTCTGGCCGGCGCCGCGCCCCGCGCGGCCCGCGCCGCCGAGCTGCTTTCGCGCGAGGCGTTTTCGGGCGTGATCGTCGCTGGCTCCTCCACGGGGGGCGGCGAGGCCTCCTGGCTCAGGGGCGGGCTGGGCAAGCTACAGACCGGCTCAAATCAGGTCCGGGTCGATGGCTCGGCGGTCGTGGCCTGGCGTGGAAGCTTCAGCGACCGCATCGGCGCTCTGGTGTCCATGGACGCCCAGTCCCTGGCCAATTCCACCGTCGGGCTCGATGAGGCCTACGTCACCCTGAGGCCCACACCGGGCGCCGTCGTGCGTCTCTCGGGGCGCGCGGGCCTGTTCTTCCCGCCCGCCTCGCTGGAGCACGACGGGACCGAATGGTCCCTGGCCCGCACGCTGACGCCATCGGCGATCAACAGCTGGATCGCGGAAGAGGTCAAGGTGGCGGGCGCGGAGTTGACCCTGCGCGGCGCGCTTGCTGGCCAACCGATCGGCGCCACCGTCGCCGCCTTCCAGGGCAATGACACCTCGGGCGCCTTGCTGACGTTTCGGGGCTGGGCGCTGCACGACCTGCGCGCCAACCTGGACGGGACTTTCAGGCTTCCCGCCATCCCGACGATGTTTGCAGGCAAGCAGGCCCAGGCCTCGCGGCCGGTTGACGAGGTCGATGGCCGCTGGGGCGGCTATGCCCGACTGGACTATGCGCCGTCCCAGGCCCTGGCGCTGAGCCTGTTCGGCTATGACAACAACGGCGACCGCACGACCGTGACCGACGGCCAGTATGCGTGGCGGACGCGCTTCGTGCAGGCAGCCGTGCGTTGGGCGCCGGACGCCAACACCGAGGTCCTGGCGCAGGCCATGACCGGCGAAACCGCTATGGGCGTCGCTGTCAATGGTCGTAAACCGGCCGATATCGGCTTCGTCGCCGCCTATCTACTGGTGTCGCGAACCCTGAAGACGGGGACCGCTACGGTAAGGCTGGATCAGTTCTCGGTCAGCGACCGCACCTTTAAGGCGCTAGACAACAACGCCGAGAATGGCTGGGCCGCCACCGCCGCCTGGTCGTTCGCCGTTCGCGAACGATCCGAGATCGTGCTGGAGGGCGTCGCCGTCCATAGCGTCCGTCAGGACCGCTCGCGCTTCGGTGAGGCCGCTCGCGAGAACGGCGTTCAGGGCCGAGCGGTGTTCCGCACTAGCTTCTAGACAGCGATCGCGACGCGAGAGCCTGCGGCGAGGTCGTGACGGAAAAGCAGATGTCGACGCCGATGCCTGCAGGCGCCAGCAGGGGCGGGCCGAACACGGTCCCCCCCTGCACGAAGCCGGCCGGCATGACGAAGAGGATGGCCAAAGCCACCGCAGTCCCGAGACCCTTCGACGCTGCGTTCGCAAAGCCCTTGGCGGCGTCGTCGGCCTGCGGCGCCTCGACGCCGGTGCTCGACGATGCCAGGTCGCTCTGGAAGCCGATCAGGCAGCCATTTGACCGCGCGGCCCCTTGAGGTCCTTGTGGGTAGGTTCTGCACGGCAATCCCTGCCGCTAGCGCGCGCGCGCCATCCGGAGGCGCCCGCAAGCTCTTGATTTCGTGACATATGCCTCGGGCCAAGCTTGCACGAGGCTTGCAGAGGGGGCCACCTCAGTTAACGGCGGGAGTTTTCGTGCTAGTTTCCGGTTCCAGCAGCATCCTGGCGTCGCTCGCCGCCTCAGGCTTGCCCAAGATCAACGCCATCAACGCATCGGTGGCAACGCCCGGCCCCACCAAAGGTGTCGACGCCTCCGGTCCCAAGTCGGCCAAGGATGAGTTTCTCGACTTCGCCAAACTGACGCCAGCACAGAAGATGCGCGTGGCCATACTCAGCAAGCTCGGCGTCACCGAGAACGAGCTGAAAGCGATGGACACCAAGGAGCGCCAGAAAATCGAGGATCAGATCAAGGACATGATCAAGCAACAGGTCCTGGGTGGCGACAAGGACAAGATCAAAAAGGGCGCCTTGGTAGACCTCAAGGCCTAGGTCAGCTCCGCCGGCGGCGAGCGACGGCCACAATGAACGTTGTTCCCAATACGCGGTCGGCCACACGACGGCCCGTCGCGCTGATGCACGGCGCCGGGGAAAATTCCGGCGGGGCCGATGGTCGATGGGCCCGGAGTCGTCGACGGCCTGCTGCGCCAACGCCGCGGGGGCGGCCTCTAGGGGGCGGCGCGGTTGAAGGGGTGGCGACCAAAGCGCGTGTGGTGACGATCACTACTATGTCTGGTTCTCGATGGGTGACGGGATCGTTCACCATCCAGTCTGTCCCGTTTGCGATGGAAGCATCTAGGCGGGACAGACTGGCAATAGATCACATTCGTGGAGCGCGTCGGGCCAGTTTGGCCGCTGGCGTAAAAGTCAGTGCGTCATAGGCGATCTCGCGAAGGCGCAAGGTGGCGAATATGCCCGCGTCGATCATGCGGTCCGCAAGCCGGACGGGCGGCCGGCGATCGGAAGATCGCCAGCCGCCGAGAGGTCAGACCGCTTCGTTGGCCCGCACGACCGGGAAGTCGATCGCGGTCTTGGCGACTTCGTTGAGGAAGTTGGTGAAGCAGTTCTCAGCGACGATCGCGACGATCTCGACGATCTGCGCGTCCGTAAAGCCGGCGGCGCGGACGGCGGCCAGGTCGGCCTCGGTCACGTGACCGCGCTCGCGGGTCACCTTGGCGGCGAATTCCACCGCGGCATTGGCCTTTTGCTCCAGCGAGCCACCTTGGCGATTGCGCGCGATCTCTTCGGGAGACAGCTTGGCCAGGTTGAGGCCAAGGTAGTTGTGCGCCGACAGGCAGTAGTCGCAGCCGTTGACCTGGGCCACGGCGAGCGCAATGCGTTCGCGGGTCTTGACGTCGAGCGCCTTGCTCAAGGCGCCGGAAAAGCCAAGGAAGCCGCTCAGGGCCGCCGGGCTGAGCGACACCAGGCGGAACAGATTGGGCAGCGAGCCGAGTTGAGCTTTGACGGCTTCGAGACCCGGGCGAGAGGCTTGCGGGGCGCTGTCGAACTCAGGGATGGCAATGCGGGACATGGGGTTCTCCATTCGTGTCCGGCGCTGACCGCCGAACCGTGAGAAAGAGATAGGCCCTTTCAATAATCACGATAATATAGGGTCTTCAGGAAACTTTATTCGGAAAATTGAGATAGTGGATCGCCTGTCAGCCATGACAATGTTCGTGCGCGTCGTGGAGGCGGGGGGCTTTACCGCGGCCGCCAAAGCCTTGCGCGCGCCAGTCTCCACCGTCAGCCGCCATATCGCCGACCTTGAGGCGCACCTGGGCGCGAAACTTCTCATTCGGACGACCCGAAACATGGCGCTGACCGAGGTGGGGGGCGCCTATCTGGCGTCGGCCAAGCGGATTCTCGAGGAGGTGGATGCCGCCGAAAGCGCGGCCGCCGGGGACTTTGCCTCGCCCAAGGGGGAGCTGGTCGTCACCGCGCCGGTCATGTTCGGACGCCTGCACATCCTGCCGGTCGTCGCCGAGTTCCTAGCGCTCAATCCTCTGATCGCGGTTCGCATGGTGTTTCAGGATCGCAATCTTCATCTGATCGACGACCACGTCGACCTGGCGGTGCGGATCGGCCAGTTGCCCGATAGCGGCCTTGTGGCCACGCGGGTTGGAACCATGCGTCAGGTCACCTGCGTCGCGCCCAGCGTGCTGGCCGCCCACGGCGCCCCGCGCCATCCGGCCGATCTGCAGGCCCTTCCGAGCATCAGTTTCGACCATGAGGGGGGAGCGACAGGCTGGACCTACCTGTCGCCCAAAGGCGGAGCGACGATCAACGCTCGGCTCCTCCCGCGCCTGACCGTCTCCTCGGCCGACGCGGCGGTCTGGGCGGCTGAGCAGGGGCTGGGGGTGACGCGCGTCTTTGCCTATCAGTGCCACGACGCGGTCGAGGCGGGCCGCCTCAGGCTCGTGCTTGAGTCCTTTGAGCCCGAGCCGACACCGATCACCTTACTGCATGCGCAGCAAGGCCGAATCCCACTGAAGCTGCGGGCATTTCTGGATTTCGCCACACCTCGTCTTCGCGCTCGTCTGCAGCGCTTGGCCGCCCAGCCGGGGGAGGGGCCCGACGTCTGACTCCCGCTCGCCGCCCCCAAACGTGCGGGGGGGGGGGGTGTCTTGGTCGGCTTTCCCCCCGCCGCTTAAAGGGGCGACCGTCCTCTACGGGCGCCGCAGGAGGTCTCCCGAAGGGCGCGGGTCATAGGGCGTAGCGCTCGAGCCTTTCGCCGCGCTGCTCTTCCAGCAACCAGAACAGGACATTGTCCGAAAACAGGTCCGTCTGGGTCAGGCCCAAATGGTCCTGTTCGGTGAAAAGCACGCTTCGAAAGCGCAGTGGGGATTGAACGCGGGGCCTCCAGGTCGAGGGCGTCCGATGGTCGAACAGCGCGCTGGACCGCGTAACCGCGCCATCGCCCGGGACGAGGCTTACAGGGGAGAGACGCCCCCGCCCGGCGTCGAACCGAAAACGTTCCGGCGTGGGCACATTATCGCCCGCGATCAGGAACGGTTCAAACCCGGCCGGCGCCTTCTCGGTGCTATCGAGCGCCGCATGGAACCGGCGAGCCAGGGTCAGGCTGTCCTGCAGGCGGTCGAGGGCGATCTGTCGCCGGCGTAGCGGGTCGGTGACGTCGCCGAGAAGCGTCGCGAGCACCGCATCCTGGTCGGGCGCCGCCAGGCCCCATCCGCGCGCGATCCAGGTCCTGGCGTCGAAAAGGCGCTCACCGTCCACGCCGTCGATGGGCGAGGCCCAGGGCCGCGGAAGCAATTGGTAGATGGAGGCGAAGGATCCCAGCACCGACGGCGGGTAGCGTGGCGCGACGGGGCGGCCGAAGTCCTGGCCTTCAAGAAGAAACCGCATCGTCTCGGCGCTGCCCCCATTGGGCGGCGCCACTAGGATCGCCCGGTCGACATAGGCCGCGCCGGTCCAATCCAGCGTCGGACCTGCGCCATAGGTGTCCAGGGGCTGGCCGCCATAACGCATGAAATAGCGGAACATCAGAGCGCCCATCGAGTGGGCGACCACGTCAAAGCGAATGGATTCAGGCGCGACGTCGTACCCCAGGGTTTCGCGATAGCCATCGGCGACGACCAGACGCTTTTCATCCATGAAGCGCTTCAAGGCCGCTGCGGTCTCGGCATTGTCCCGTCGCCAGTCATAGGGGAACTGGAAGCAGCTGATGTGGCCGGGGCCGTAGTCGAGACCCGTGGGATGGAGGGTTTCGTCCCGATAGCCGCCCGCCCCCAGGGTGGACAGAATCTGCGCGTACTGACGCAGTTGGAAAGGTACG
The DNA here is from genome assembly GCF_048541895.1 of Caulobacter sp. ErkDOM-E. GTDB lineage: Bacteria > Pseudomonadota > Alphaproteobacteria > Caulobacterales > Caulobacteraceae > Caulobacter. The sequence goes on from NZ_CP183331.1 coordinate 1,274,051, forward strand.
CCCAGGACCTTGACGCTGACGCGATCCAGAACGGCGATCGGGTTCAGGTCCGCTGCGACGCCAGATAGCCGGCTCTGGTCGCCGAACGGCAAGGCCAACCTGCGGACGTTGCTCTTATCCGAAGACATTGGGGAGAGGCCGTCGAACGCGCCCCAAACGGTCTGTCCGGAGGCGCCGTCGACCAACCGTGTGCCGAGGATCCCTGGGATGACGATTACCGGGTTCTGATCGGGATAGTGCTCCTGCGCCGCCCGGTTATAGAGGACTTTCAGACGCTCGCCGCGTGGACGCGCGGCCGCCGGGCCAAAGGCGAGGCCGCCGCCTATGGCTCCGGCGATCAAATGTCGACGCGATATCGGCATCCGCTGCCCCTAGCTATCCGCGAAACGCGGCTGTTCCCGTCGCCCGCAACGCGAGGCTTTGTCCGCCGAGCGTCGAGGCCATGAGCCTTGAGTGGGCGCGCCGCACCCATCGCCCCAGCAGACAGTCGGGGACCACGCCTATCGATGCAAGTGCGGTTAAATGGAAGGCTGCATTGCCGTTGGCGACGGTTTTCGACGGGGCGTGGCGTCACTAGATGCCTTCCCCTCGGCCCCTCGCCCGGAACTGGGCGGCGGCGCCGTGTTGTGGGCCCAATACGGGAGAGCCTCATGCGCCGCATCGTTGTCACCGGTCTTGGTTTGGTTACGCCCCTTGGGGTGGGTGTCGAAACGGTCTGGGAACGCCTTCTTGCCGGCGAGTCCGGCCTTAGGCGCCTTGCGCCCGACGTTGCGCCCGATATCGCCGCTCAGGTCGTCGCGCCGGTGCCTGAAGGTCAGGGGCATGGCCAGTTCGACCTAGAGAAGGTCGTTTCTCTCAAAGACCAGAAGAAGATGGATCGCTTCATTGCGTTCGCGCTCGCCGCCGCCGACGAAGCGCTCCTTCAAGCCGGCTGGTCGCCACAGGACGAAGCTGGGCGCCAGAGCACGGCGACAATGGTGGGTTCGGGGATCGGCGGGTTTCCTGCGCTTGCCCAGGCCGTACGCACCACGGACGCCCGCGGCGCGCGCCGACTTTCACCCTTCACGGTGCCTTCGTTCCTGGCCAACCTGGCCTCGGGCTGGGTCAGCATCCGCCATGGCTTCACCGGTCCGATCGGGGCGCCGGTCACAGCCTGCGCGGCTGGGGTTCAGGCGATCGGCGACGCCGCGCGGCTTATCCGCAATCACGAAGCCGATATCGCCGTCTGCGGCGGCTCAGAAGCGGCCATCCACCATGTCAGTCTGGGCGGCTTCGCGGCCTCTCGCGCCCTGTCCAGCGCCTACAATGAAACGCCTGAACAGGCCTCCCGCCCCTTTGACACCGGCCGCGACGGCTTTGTCATGGGCGAAGGCGCGGGCATCCTGGTGATCGAGGCCCTGGATCACGCGCTGGCCCGCGGCGCCCAGCCGCTCGCGGAGCTTGTCGGCTATGGTACGAGCGCTGACGCCTATCATCTGACCGCTGGCCCTGCAGACGGGGCGGGCGCTCAGCGGGCCATGGTCGCGGCTTTGAAACAGGCCGGCGTCACCCCAGGCCAGGTCGGCCACATCAATGCTCACGCCACATCCACGCCGGTGGGTGACGCCGGGGAGCTGGCGGCGATCTGCGCTCTGTTTGGCGCGGCGGGTGGTCCGGCCATCAGCGCCACCAAGGCCTCCACGGGTCATCTCCTGGGCGGCGCCGGCGGGATGGAGGCCGCCTTTGCGGTCTTGGCGCTGGCCAGAGGGGTTCTGCCGCCAACCCTCAATCTAGAGACGCCCGATCCTCTGGCGCAAAAGCTTGATATCGTCACGACAGCGCGCCAGGCGCAGGTCGAGCTGGCGCTGTCGAATGGCTTTGGCTTTGGCGGCGTCAACGCCAGTTTGCTTTTCCGTCGCTGGACGGGCGCCTAGCCCCACCCAACCGAACCGGAAAACCCCCATGGAAGCGACCGCTAAGCCGTTCCCGTACATCCTCCGCGCCGCGGGCCTGGAGGATCTTGAGCTGATCTGTCGCCACCGAGAGGCGATGTTCCGCGCATCAGGACGTCCAGAGACGGACTTGCAGGCGATGCGGTCGCCGTTTCGCCATTGGCTGGCCCGCGAGCTGGAGCAGGGGCGCTACTTTGGTCTCATCGCTGAGTGCCTGGGCGCCCAAGTCGGGGGTGTCGGCACGATGGTGCTCGAATGGCCGCCTCATCCCAGCCATCCAGATCAAGCCCAAAGGGGCTATATTCTCAATCTCTTCGTCGAGCCCGGACACCGCGGACACGGGCTCGGCGCGGTTCTGATGTCTGCGGCGGAAGCCGACCTAGTTGAGCGTGGCGTCGGCTACGCCTTCCTGCACGCGACCGGGCAGGCACGTCCCCTCTATGCTGCAACGGGGTTGTTGACGACATCGGAGATGGCCAAGCCCCGGTTGGGCGCAGCCAGGTCGATCGCCTGAGCCGCAGCCCGCCGACCTCCCATCTCCAACAGCGAGTGTTGATCCACGCTGACGATCTGGGGGAAGTTCAGTAGCCGCGGCGACCAGCCTGGCACCACGCAAAGACGCTCGTCGTGGCCGCGAGGATGCGCAGCCATCCAAGAACTATGTAGATGACCAGACAAGCGTCAGCCTTGGCCGTCAGTATCTAGTTTGGAATAAAATCCACGAATTCTGGATCTGTTAGTCTGTGACTGTCGATTTGGATATTGGGTGGGATTTGTAACAACGCCTATTATTATGAATAAGCGCAGTCGGTGAACACCCGGCTGATGTCGCCCTTCCACTCACCGTGATAGAGCTCCAGCAGGCGGTCGGCCCGCGTGCGGCCGCTGTCGGCGATCTCTTCGAGTTCGCCCATATAGATCGTCTCGTCCAGGAACCCGCCGTTCATGTGGGCCCGGCCCTTGAGGCCCGACTTGGCGATGGCGACGAAGTCCTTGGCCACGTCCTGGGCGGTGCGCCCGGCGATCGGCGCCTTGAGACCCAGGACCGGCACGTCGCGGCGCAGCTGGGCGCGCTCCTCAGCCGTCCAGTCCTTGCAGAGGTCCCAGGCGGCGGCCAGGGCGGCGTCGTCATAGAAGACGCCGGTCCACAGGGCCGGCAGGGCGCAGAGGCTGCTCCACGGGCCGGCGTCGGCGCCGCGCATTTCCAGATAGGTCTTCAGGCGCACTTCCGGGAACAGGGTGGTGGTGTGGTCGGCCCAGTCCTTGATCGAGGCGCGCTCGCCGGGCAGCTCATCGATCTTGCCGTCGATGAAGTCGCGGAAATTGCGGCCGGCCAGGTCGATATAGCGGTCGCCGCGCTTGGCGAAATACATCGGCACGTCCAGGGCGTAGCGGGCATAGCGCTCGAAGTCGAAGCCGTCCTCGAACACGAAGTCCAGCAGGCCGGTGCGGTCGGCGTCGGTGTCGGTCCAGACATTGGCCCGGCTGGAGAGGAAGCCGTTGGGCTTGCCTTCCGTGAACGGAGAATTGGCGAACAGGGCCGTGACGATCGGCTGCAGGGCCAGGCTCATGCGGAACTTGGCGACCATGTCGGCTTCGGACGAGAAGTCGAGATTGGCCTGCACGGTGCAGGTGCGCAGCATCATGTCGAGGCCCAGGCCACCGACCTTGGGCATGTAGTTGCGCATGATGACGTAACGCCCCTTGGGCATCACCGGCACCTCTTCGCGCTTCCAGACGGGCGAGAAGCCCAGCCCCATGAAGCCCAGGCCCAACTCGTCGGCCACGGTCTTGACCTCGTCCAGGTGCTGGCCGGTCTCTTCGCAGATGTCGTGCATGGTCAGCAGCGGCGCGCCGCTGAGCTCGAACTGACCGCCGGGCTCCAGGCTGACATTGGCGCCGTTGCGCTCAAGGCCGATGATCACTTCGCCTTCCATCACCGGCTTCCAGCCAAAGCGCTGCAGGCCGACCAGAAGGGCGTGGACGCCGGTGTCGCCGTAATAGGGCACGGGCGCGTGCGAACCGAGATAGAAGCCGAACTTCTCGTGTTCGGCACCGACGCGGAAGGCTTCCTTGGGCTTGGAGCCCGAGGCGAAATAGGCGGTCAGGTCGTCGAGCGTCAGAGGACGCTCCTGCAGGCTAGTGGTGTCGGCCATGAGCCGTCCTTTTATCAGAGGTTACGCCGATGGGTCTGCGGGCCGTCGCCCGCGAGCGAGAGGCTCCGCGATGGCGGCGACGGGCGACGGGCGACGGGCGATGACCGCCAGAACCGCGCGATCGGACCGTCGCGGCGGACCCTGGTTAGGATCCGCCTTCCACGTTGAGGGGGACGAACTTGTCGCGCATCGTGACCAATTCCTCAGCCAGGGTCGGATGGACCGCGCAGGTGGAATCCCACTGAGACTTAGTCACGCCCATCTTCACCGCGATGGCGGCCATCTGGATGATCTCGGGGGCGTCAGGGCCGATCACATGGACGCCGACGACCCTGTCATCGTCTTGCCGGATCACCAGCTTGACGAGACACCGCTCCTGACCGCCGTAGAAGGTGGCCTTCATCGGCCGGAAAACGGAGCGATAGATGTCGACCTCGCCGAACGCGTGACGGGCCTCGACCTCGGTCATGCCCACCGCGCCAACCGGCGGCTGCGAGAAGACCGCCGAGGCGACGGTGTCGTGATCGAAGATGGTCGGGTTGTTGTAAAATTCAGTCTGGGCGAAGGCCGCGCCCTGACGGATCGCCACCGGCGTCAGGTTAATCCGATCGGTGACGTCGCCAACGGCCCAGATGCTGTCGACATTGGTCCTCGACTGCTCGTCGACCGCGATCGCGCCCTTGTCGTTCAGCCTTACGCCGACCGTCTCCAGGCCCAGACCCTGAACGTAAGGCTCCCTACCGGTGGCGAACATCACCGCGTCGGTCTCGAAGGTCAGGTCGTTGTCCAAGGTGCTGAGCAGGCCGCCTTCGCCGATCTTTTCGATGCGCCTGTGAGAGGCGCCCAGGACAACCTTGATTCCCCGCTTTTCCAGTTCGTCGGCCAGATGCACCCGAACATCGTCGTCGAAGCCTCGCAGGATGTTGGCGCCGCGATAGAGCAGCGTCGTCTCGACACCCAGGCCGTTGAAGATCCCGGCAAATTCGACGGCGATGTAACCGCCGCCGACCACGAGCACGCGCCTTGGCAGCGTGGGCAAGTGGAACGCCTCGTCCGAGGTCACGCCCAACTCCGCGCCCGGGAACCTGGGACGCACCGGGCGGCCGCCAGTGGCCACAAGGATCTTGCGGGCCGTATAGGTCCCCGCGTCGCCGCCGCCGCCGTCTGTGGGCGCCACTTCAACCGTGTGGGCGCCGGTAATCTGGGCGCGGCCATGCAGCAGCTTGGCGCCGGCCTTCTGCAGGTTGGTGACATAGAGGCCCGACAGGCGGGCGATTTCGACGTCCTTCTCACGCAGGAAGGCCTTCCAGTCGAAGCTGGCCTCGCCGACGGTCCAGCCGTAGCCCTTGGCGGTCTTCAGCTGGCTGGTGACCTCGCTGGCGTAGACCATGAACTTCTTGGGTATGCAGCCGCGAACCACGCAGGCGCCGCCAGCCCGGTAGGCTTCGGCCACCGCGACCTTGGCGCCGCTCAGGGCAGCCAATCGCGCCGCGCGCACCCCGCCCGAGCCGGCTCCGATGACGAAGAGATCGAAGTTGTGGTCAGTCATTACGGGCCTGCGAACGTTCGATCTGTGTGGAAGCTTCCAGGGATTGAGGCGCGACCTGCGGCGTGGCGTACCAAACCGCCGGCGGGGCGGGCATTCGCATGAGCTGCCGAATATGGTCGACGTTCGGTCGTGACGTCAGGATCTCCAGCAGCGCAAACGCGACCTCGATCGCCGTTCCCGGACCGGTCGAGGTGATCAACCCGCCGTCGATGACCAGCGGCTGATCAACGAACGTGGCGCCCTGGCTTTGCAGCTGCGCCTTTCGTCGGCCGCCGACCTGGTGGTAGGTCGTCGCGCGCCGACCTTGCAGTATCCCCGCCGCGCCAAGCGCGAGCGCCGCGACGCAGACCGACGCGACGGGCTTTCCCGCCGCGTTGAAGCTGTTGATCACTTTGGAAAAATCGCTCGAAAGCGCGTCGTGGTAGAAGCCGGCGCCCTCGAACCCGCCAGGGACGGCGAGCGCGTCGAAGGTGTCCAGATCAAGTTCCCTGACCAGCCGGTCGGGGACCACGGAAAACCCGAACGTGGCCCGGAGCATCGGACGAAGACCGGCTGAAACCAGTTCGATCGGCTCCTCGCCATCGATATTGGCCCAGCCGAGGACGTCGGTGAAGCCGGCCGCCTCAAGCGGCTCAAAGCCATCGGCCAGCAGCAGCAAGACCCGTTTACCCATGCTCACCCCCCAAAACGTCGCTGTTGACCGTTTCCAGTGCGGCCATTGCCAGTGCGGTGGCCCAACGCGATCGCTCGCGGCTCGCGCCGCCGACCACAGCCGAGCGTGACTGTGAGGTGACTTTCGGGCGCGCGCCTTGCTGACGCCATCCCACCATTACGCAATGGTGCCTTTCGCGCGGTGGAGCGCTCAGGGCTCAGGGCAAGATCGAGGAAGACGCCAGGCCCTGCCTTCAGGGGCCGGCGCGGCTCTACTTCAGCCCATCACAGATCGGCTGGAAGGGGGAAGGGGGCCGGTCTCGTCGCTTGCGGCGCCGTGAGGCGCCCCGATCAGGGCGGAAATCATGATTTCGAGAAGACTTTTCTCCGTCGGCTCGGTCTCAGCGCTCATAATCACATTCAGGCCGGTGCGATGTCCTGGCGCGAACAGAAGCCCTTGGCCACGAGGACGCCAGCCAGCGCCGTAAAAGGGCTCGCCGAATAGCGGACCAGGATCTGTCTTTCGGCGTCACGCATTCCAATCTCTCTTTTGCGCCAAAGACTGTGAAGTCGTCGGGGGCGGCGCGGTTCTCGCGGAGAGGGGCCGCACGCGCACGCCTCAGGGCGAGCCTAGATGTTTGCCCGCCGGGGCCGGTTCGGCCCTGGCTGCCGCATCACCAAACGTCGATGCGGGGTGGGGCGCATCGTTGTCGAAGGCGGCGGCAATGCGCGATCAAGGCGGGACGCGGGGTAGCAACCTGTTGACCCCATGACCCCGCGCGGCCAAAGCCGCCAGCCCACGGGCGCGAGCGCACCCCTGCCGATCGCGACCTACACGTCCACAATAACCTCCGACGATTGTGTGGTCCCGTCGCCCCGCGCCGGCTGGGCGCTGCAGATCAGAACCTCGCCTGCGTCGATTGGGGCCGTCGTGTCGTTCGCATAGGCGACATCGCCCGCGATCAGCTTTACGGCGCAGGCGCCGCACGACCCCGAGCGGCAGCTGTGCAGGGGCGCTAGCCCTTCGCGCTCGGCCAGATCAAGCAGTGTGCCGTCTCCTGGGCGCCAGATCGCGCGTTTGCCGCTGGCGCGGAACTCCACCGTCACGGCCTCGGCGTCATCACCCAACACGGCTGCCGACGCCGGTTTGGCGCCATCGGGCCCGGGGCCTGGTTTGGCCGCCGCCGGCTTGATGGCGGCGGGGCCAAAGGTCTCGGCGTGAATGCGCTCGGGGCGGACGCCCAGGCCCAGTAGGCCGTCCGACAAGGCGCTCATGAACGGCGGCGGACCGCAGAGATAGAATTCGTAGTCATCGAAGGGCAGGGTGGCCTTGAGCAGGGCCAGGTCCACCCAGCCCCTGACCAGCGAACTGCGGCCCAGCGCATCCTGCGGCAAGGGCTCGTTGTAGGCGGTGACCACCTTCAGATTGGAGTGCTTGGCGCACTTGTCGGCCATGTGGGCGCGGAAGGCATGATCGAGGCTGTTTCGCGCGCCGTGGAAGAACCACACCCGCTGCTGGGAACGGCTGCGGCCGTTATTGACGAAGATGCGATTGATCATCGCGATCATCGGTGTGATGCCAACCCCGGCCGACAGTAAGACCGCGGGGCGCGGCGCGGCTTCGTCGAAAACGAAACCGCCGCGCGGCGGGAGAAGCTCCACTACGGCGCCTTCCACAAGATCGTGGACCGCCGACGAGAACCGCCCCTGTCGCTTGACGCTGATGCGATAGCTTGAGCCGTTGGCGGCGTCCGAGACCGTGTAGGGTCGCATTTCCGGCGCGCCGTCCACCGGCATGCGCACGAAGATGTGCTGACCCGCCTTGTGGATGGGAACGCCACCGCCGGCCAGGGGCTCGAAGGTTACCGAACGAACCGTTTCGGTCTCTTGCTCGACGCGCACCACCCGGAACGGGCGAAATTCGCTCTTGCCCCACGCGCCCGATCCCGAGTCCTCCCAGGATCCGGTCTTGTCCAGATAGGGCGACACGTCGACGTCTCCGACCGCCCGGATCGACAGGCTGGCTGGAACCTTGACCGTCTCGGTCACCTTGAATTGCAAGAGCCGCTCGGCGCCCGCAAACCCCTCCACCTCGGGCCCGTCCCAGATGATCGTCGCCGTCGCCGACAGATGCCAAAGATCGCCGGTTTCGAAATCGGGGAAGACGAGGCCCACCCGCGGCTCCACCAGGATGTTGCCCAGGGTGTTGAACAGGAAATTCCCCAGGAAGTCCGGGATGGTCAGGACATCGCCCTGAACCCGCACGAAGCCCGTCTTACCGCCGCGATGAGAGACATCCACGCCATTGACCGGGTCTTGCGCGCTCGGGTCGGCATGCGCAGAGGCGATGAAGAGAGTGTCGGCGCCCGCCACCCAGAGCGCGGCCTCTGGCGACAGGCCGGCGCTGCGCAGGGCCGCCGCGCGATCGCCCGTCGGCGCGCGGTCCACCCGCTCGAACTGGCGGCCTTGGATATATTGCGGACAGTTGCCGAAGCTCTGGTCCACGGAAATGGTAAATCCATCGCCGTCCTGCGAGGCGACGCGTCCGTTCATCCGGTTGCGCCGCCGGGTATGTAGTTCGATGCCCAGAACCCCCACGGCCTGGCCCAGGGCCACACCGTCTGCGACGGGGTCGCCTGGCTGAAACCCGGACGCGATGTTCAGCTCGGTCGGGGCTGGGGATCGCGCAAAGCCTGGGGGACCATCGAGGATCGTCGCCCAAGGCTGGCCTGCCGCGTCGCGTGCGCCCAGAACAAGGAAAGGCAGCTGCCCAAAGAATAACCGGTGTTGCTCGGGCATCAGCCCGCGGATGATCTTTCGGCCGGTCGCCTCGATCCGCGTGCGCACGCCCAATCGCTCCTGCAAGGCTTGCTCCCCCTCGTGAAAGGGGGAGCGCGCATGGGGCCAGCGGGTCAGATCAGCATGGGTCACGATAGTCTACTCCAAAGGCTTCACGGACACGCCGGCCCCGAGCTTAGATCAGCAAGGCGTACCGGTAGCCAAGCACTCAAGGCGAAGCGCCTCGAACTCCTCTCCCGTCATCGGCGCCAGAGCGCCGCCGCCGTGAAAGCCGCTGAAAAGGCCCAGCAGGCGCCGACGGAGTCGGGCGATCATTTCACCAACCCGACCGCCGTGCTCTGCATCGGAACGAAACCGGGCAGGGCTTCGACGCGCGACAGCCAGGCCGCGACGTTCTTGTAGCTGTCGAGGGCCACGTTGCCTTCCGGCGCGTGGGCCACATAGGTATAGGCCGCCACGTCGGCGATCGTGGGCTTGTCGCCGGCCAGGAACGCCGAACTGGCCAGCTCAGCATCCATGACCTGCAGGATGGCGTGGGCGCGAGCGATGACTTCGGTCGCGTTGAGGCCGGCGCCGAAAACGGTGATCAACCGCGCGGCGGCTGGACCCGAGGCGATTTGGCCCGAAGCGATCGACAGCCAGCGCTGCACCCTGGCCGCCGTCGCCGCATCCTCGGGCAACCAGTCGGTCCGGGTGAACTTCTTGGCCAGATAGACGAGGATCGCGTTCGAGTCGGCCACGACCACGTCGCCGTCCTTCAGCACGGGGACTTGACCCAGGGAGTTGAGCGCCAGGAAGTCGGCTTGCTTGTGGGCGCCCTTGCGCAGATCGACTTCGACGACATCCGCCGTGACGCCGATAAGCGACAGGAACAGTTCGACGCGATGCGAGTGGCCCGAAAGCGGGAAGCGATAAAATTGCATTGTTGTGTCCTCGGTTGAAATCTTGCCCCCCCAAGATGGCGCCCGGCTGCGCGCCGCTGAACGTTCGAAATCCGGAAGGCCCAATTCCGGCGAGTGCAATAAAGCCGTCTCCCGCGGGACAAGCTCGTTTGGGCTTTCGCCGGCAAAGCCCGTCAACTTTCCTGGCCATGCCCCTTCCATCGACGGCTGCGAGCCCCCCCGGGAAGCATCGGCCCTGCCGGCTACGCCCATCGGTTGGCCGCGTCGATCAGGCCGCCCTCTCGCCGCCCCCGGCGGCGACCGCGCCCTGGCCGCACTTGAACTTCCCGACAAGGCTCGTGAGCCGCTCGGCTTCCAACGCCAGTTGTCGTCCCGCCAAACTGGTCTGATCGACCATGGCCGCATTGCGCTGCGTGTTCTGATCCATCAGATCCACGGCGCAGTTGACCTCCGACAAGCTGACGGACTGGTCTTGGGCGGCCGCCGCGATGGAGACAATCAGGCCATCGATGCTTGCGGCCCTGTCCGTGACGTCTCTGAGGGCCTCGCCGGCGCGATGAATCAGTCCCACGCCGCGACCTACATGGTCTTCGGCATTGGCGATCAGGGCGCCGATTTCTCCCGAAGCCGCCGCCGAGCGCTGGGCCAGGGCGCGAACTTCTTGGGCGACCACAGCAAAACCTCGCCCGGCTTCTCCGGCGCGGGCGGCCTCGACCCCGGCGTTCAGCGCCAGGAGATTTGTCTGGAACGCGATCGCATTGATGACCGCGACGATCTGACGGATTTCCTGAGAAGACCCTTCGATTTCAAGCATGGCGGCGATGGCGTCACCGACGATGGTCTGGGCGCCCTCGGCTGCGGCGCGGCTGTCGGTCACCGCCTCGCGCGCGCGCCGCGCCGTGGCGGCCGATTCCCGTACCGTGGCGGTAACCTGGTTGAGGGCTGCGGCGGTCTCCTCCAAGCTGGCGGCTTGTCGTTCGCTCTGTTGCGCAAGATCGTCGGCCGCCACCGCGATCTCCGAGGCCCCCCCGTGCACCGCGCTGGCCGCCTGGGCCAGCTCGCGCACAGTGTGCTCGAGGCCCGCGACGGCGATATTGAAGTCCGAACGCAGGATCTCGAAGCTCGGCGGGAAGGCGCGCGTGATACGCCATGACAGGTTGCCGCCAGAGAGCTTGGCCAGTCCCTCTGCGAGCGCAGCCATGACAGCACGGCGCTCAGCGGTTTCACGCTGGGCCTCGCCATCGCGGGTCTGACGCTCAGACTCCGCTTCGCGTCGCCCGTCTTCCTCGTTTAGCAGGACCTGCCGGTGCTCCACCATGGCGTTGCGAAAAACCTGCATCGAGCGCGCCATGGCGCCGATTTCGTCCGCGCGCGCGACGTAGGGCGTGTCGGACTGATAGTCGCCGCGCGCCAGCCGTTCCACATAGGCGGTCATATGCTCAACGGGCGCAACGATACGCCGCGAAACCACCCAGATCAGAACCAGACCCAGAGAAACGAAGGCGAGACCGGCCGCCAGCATCATCCCCAGGGCGCGATCTGCGCCAGCCATGACCGCGGTCATCGGCGCACTGAGGATCACGGTCCAAACGTCATTTACGCCAGGCGGCCGCACCGGCAAGGCCGCCCAAAGCGCGCCATTGCGATACTGCACCGCAAACCCGGAGCCGCGCGCGTCAGACGATAGCTTCAGCAAGGTTTTGTCCTGCGTGACCTGAGCCAGCAGTCGCTTTTCGCTATGGGCGACCCAGCGATCTTCGCCGCCAAGGATCATCACGCGGCCCTTCCCAAACGGCGCCAACCGGCCGGTGCGCTCCACCATCGCCGCGAGCGAGACGTCGGTCGTCACAACGCCGATCGCCCGACCCGAGCGATGGACAACCGATACCGCCGAGGTCATGGGCACATCCACGCCGTTGACGGGGTAGATGTAAGGCGGGGTGACGATATCGCCGTCCTTGGCCATCGGTCGATCGTACCAGGCCTCAATCCCGCCCTCGGCGGTCATGAGGAGCTTGTCCACACCGATCGTGCGCTCTGGCGTCCAGAAGAAGTAGGGGACATATCGCCCGGATCCGTCGGCCAGGGCGCTGGAACGGAACGCCGCATCGCGGCCGTCCAAAGCGCCGGGCTCGAACGCCACGGCCATCCCGATGAAATCGGGCCGCTCACGCAGGAGGTGCTCGACCGTTCGACCAATTTCGCCACGATCGGTGGCGTCCACCGAGGCGCTCAGGGCCTCGACGGCGCCCGCGCCCGCGTGGGCATGGGCGACGGCAATGCCGATATCTTTGGCGATCCGCTCCGAGTATCCGTCGAGAAGCGCATGGGCTTGCGCCTCCGCCACCCGCTGACCATCACTGCGGATGACGGCCCAACCGGCCATGGTGATGCCGAGCCCGGTAGCCAGCAGCAACGCCGCCACCGCCAGCGCCAGTCTAAACTGCAGCGTGCGGGTCATCGGAGTTTTCACGTAATTTGGTCCTTTAGTCGCCTCGCGCGCTTGGACCGCGAGCAAACTGACGTCGCGGCGCAGGGGCGATCGGGGGCAGAAAGATGTTTCGGCGAGCGCCGATCGAAAGCGCGCCAATCGACGGCCTTCCGGGACCAGAACCAACACGGCGCAGATCGCGGTCCGCCTGGCCAAGAGACCAGGATTGGTCCGTGACGCCCCAAGCAAGGCGACCCGAACCCATCATCGGGTCGCGGCGTGCGGCGCTGAAGGCGCTAAGCTTGGAAAACACTATTTCAAAATCGCGTCTGGCCGCGAAACGGGCGGGGCGCTACCGCCGCAAACACACGCTGACGTCTTGCGGTCCAGGGCTGGGCGCTCGGCTTGGTCTTGGCCTGGCGTCCTGGTCGGGGGCGGCCGAGCGAGCCAGGGTGATCGGGCTGAAGGCTCGGGACAAGGCGGCTATGACTACGAACGGGATTTGAATGAACAAGCTAACTCTGGTCAGTCATCCGCTTTGTCCTTACGCCCAGCGCGCGTCGATCGCCGCCAGCCAGCTTGGCTTACCGGTTAAGCGAGTCAATATCGACCTTGACGCCAAGCCGGCCTGGTTCCTGGCGATCTCGCCGACGGGCAAGGTTCCCATTCTACGGATCGAGCTTGCGCAGGGCGAAAGGCACGTTCTTTTCGAGAGCGCGCCGATCGCTGAATATCTCAATGATCTGGGGGGAGGAGCTCTGCTCGAGACGGACGATATTGTCCGTGCGCAGCAGCGGGCCTGGATCGAGTTCGCCTCGGGAACGCTATCCGAAATCGCAGGCCTTTACTCGGCCACGACCAAACGGTCGTTTCTGGCCAAGGCTGTCGCGATAAGAGCGCGTTTGGCTCAAGTGGACAGAGTTGTCCAAGGGCCGTGGTTTGGCGGCTCTCGATTCAGCCTGGTCGACGCTGCGTTTGCGCCGTTGTTTCGCTACGTGGATTTCTTCGAAGCGCAGCTTGGCCTGCAGCTTGATGAGGGACTCAAGAACCTCAAGGCCTGGCGATCACGGTTGTCGGTGGATGCGACGGTTCGCGCAGCGGTTTCCGAAAACTATTGGTCGCGGCTGCACGCCTTCCTCTTGTCGCGATCATCCTTCGTCTCGGCGCAGCTAAGGGCGCGGTCAGGCGCGGTTTAGGCGGATACGGCCCGGTCTGAGGGATGCCCAAGACCCACGGGCCGCTGCAAGGGCTACGTCGCGGCCGCGATGCGACAGGCAAACCTGAAACAATGATTTGCGAAATCGGCATCTAATCCCGCGGGGGTTCTGGACGCAGGGTGGCTTGCACTCGTTTTACCCCCAAACCCCTGGCCACCCTGGACTTGGAGCCCGCAACGATGGAAATTCATCCGGAGAAGTCTAGCGAAATGGTTCCGCAGCTTCATGCCGCAACTGGGGGTCTTTTCGCTCGCGCTTGCGACAAAGCTGCTATTGTTGTCCGCACAGACCTGAACGGCAACATCATCGAATGCAATGACAAGTTCTGCGAAGTTAGCGGTTATACACGCAGCGAGATCATTGGCGCCAAACATAACATTTTCAGCCCTGACCGCTACCCACCCGAATTCTTCCCCGACATGTACGAGGCAATTGTCGCAGGCGGCACATGGAGCGGTACGGTGTGCTGCCGCCGCAAAAGCGGCAGTCTCTACTGGCTCGACACCACCATCACGCCGCAGCTGGATGCGGCAGGCGAGCCTGTTGCCTACCTGGCCATCCGCTTTGATGTCACCGCCCACCAGCAAGCCTTGGCCGATCTTGCCGAGGCGCAGCAACGCTGCGAATCCGCAGCGCGCGCCAAGGGACGGTTCCTGGCGACGATGAGCCACGAACTGAGAACGCCATTGACTGGCGTGATCGGTCTTACCGAGCTACTGGCTCAGACGCCATTGGATCTAAAGCAACAGGACTACGTCGCCTCCCTGCTGGAGGCGGCCCGCGCATTGCACGCAATCGTCAACGACGTCCTGAGCCTGGCGAAGGCCGAGGCCAATCCCGTTATTCGTCCGGCCCCGGTCAATCCCGCCGATTTTCTTGCTGCGACAATCCGGCTGCTCTCGCCAATCGCCGCCAAGAAGGGCGTTGCGTTGTCGCTTCGATTGGCAGAGGGCGTGCCCGAGGTCATTGTCGCCGACGCTGATCGCCTTCGGCAGATTGTCGTCAATCTGGTCGGCAATGCCTTGAAGTTCACCGAAGTTGGCGAGGTGAGTGTTGAGGCTGCCTGGCTCGGCCCAAGAGACGGAGGCCGGCTTCGCATCGACGTGATCGACTCCGGTCCAGGCTTTCCCGCCGAGTTGGCCGAGCGGATCTTTGATCCCTTCGAACAGGTCGACAACTCCGCCACGCGCCTGCACGACGGCGCCGGACTGGGGCTGGCGATCAGCGCCCACCTGATCAAGGCCATGAACGGCGAGATCGCTGCGGAAAACCGGCCCGAGGGCGGTGCGCGCTTCTGGTTCGAAATTCCGGTAGAAACCTGTCGGGTGAAGATCGCTCAGCTTCAACCGCTCGTCCGGGTTGAAAACGAACCGCTTGAGGTGTTGATCGTTGAGGACAATCCGATGCTGCAACGCTTGATCAAGACGATCCTGGAAAGCGCCGGTCATGTCTGCGCGGTCGCAGACAACGGCGCGGTCGCCCTGGAGATGATGCGCGCTCAGCCGTTTGACGTATGCCTGATGGACCTGCGCATGCCGATCATGGATGGGATCACCGCGACTCGCATCATTCACCAGGAGCCGCCCGGCGGCTGGGGGGCTCCGCCGATCATCGCGCTCAGCGCTGATGTCCTGGATGGCGACATGGAGCACTACTCCGATCTTGGCTTCCATGCCTTTCTTGCAAAGCCGATCGACGCCAGCCTGTTGTTGAGAACGATCGGCGGCGCTGCGATGGCGACCGCAGTCTAGCGGTGGCTCAAGCTTCGGCGATCCCCTTTGGCCACTTGGCGCCCGCCGCTCGCCGGCGGGGAAGGGGCGCTTCATGCGGTGCTCACGATCTGGTCTGGGCGACGATGGGGGGCTTGCCCGGTGCGCAGCGGCGTTCAAGGAGGAGGCTTACGATCCCCGGGACGCGGTTTCTCCCCGGTGATAGCCGGCTATCGGCCACCCGCCCGGCCAGGGCGCAAACCGTCTGCGATCAGCGATCCGCTGGTCATGCAAGGGGCGGGCGCCGACAACCGCTTTTCGCCCATACCGGTGCGTTGATGCCAAAGCCTTTGCCCGACATCGTCGGCCCGGATCTCAAAATCCTGTTCTGCGGACTCAATCCCGGTCTCGTGGCGGCCGCGACGGGCCGGCATTTCGCCGGGCGCGGCAACCGTTTCTGGGAGGTCTTGCACCTTTCCGGGCTCACGCCGACGCGCCTGACGCCAGAGCAGGACCGTGAGATCCTCCGATACCGATTGGGTCTGACCTGTGTCGTTGATCGACCGACCGCAGGCGCGCAAGCGGTGGCGCGCGAGGAGTTCGCGCGGGCCGGCCAGGCCCTGGCCGACCAGGTGCGGCGGCTCAGGCCGCGATGCGTGGCCTTCCTGGGCAAGGCGGCCTATGGCGCCATACGCGGTGAACGCTCGCTCGCGTGGGGCCCCCAGCAGGAGACGTTTTCAGGCGCCGCGACCTGGGTGCTGCCCAACCCCAGTGGGCGCAATCGCGCCTTTAGCCTCGACGATCTCGTCGAGGCCTATGCCTGTCTGCGTGGAGCCGCACCAGGCCATGACCCGCGCTAGCCGCCAAACAGATTGCGGCGGATCGTAGAGGTGATGCTCTTGACCTGCCCGCTCACGGTATTGACCTCGTTGGCGATCACCGCGAAGCCGCGCCCGGACTCGCCCGAGCGCGCGGCCTGAATCGCCGCGTTGACTGAAATCATGTAGACGGAATTGTTGAGCCGATCCAAGTCCGACAGCCAGCCCGTCAGCCGTGCATTGCCCTCCTCCGATACACGAGAAAGCTCCACGGTGAATTGCTCGACGAGGGCGTTCATCCGCTCAAGCAGCGTTACGGCCACAAACTCCGATAGCGTATACAGCGCCTCATCGTCGCCCACGCCCATGCGCATGGCGTGCACGACCTGAGCGCACTCCCTGGAAAAGCGACCTGCGGTCTCGTCAAAGACCGAGGCGTGGGGCGTGAGAAACTGGGAGAGATGAGCGAAAAGCGTTTGCTCGATGCCAAAGACGCTGGGGTCCGTGGTGAAGCCCCTGACCAGCGCGTCAAAGTCGTCGAGGGTCGCCTGCGCGCGATCGATGAGGCTGGACCGCGCCGCGCCCTCGCGCGCGCCGGCCAGGGCCAGGAACATGACAGCGCGATGCGGGAAGAACCTCAGGCGCGCGCCCTGGTTTGTAAGGCGCCCGAGCAAGCCTCGCCACTCGGCGACACGGTCTTCCGGAAGGTTGGACCCTGCGACCCCACCCCGGACCTTCTGCAACGGCTGCGCCACGACGATTTCCTACTCGTTCGACACGGCGAACGCAGCGTCGCGATCACACTCGTAGTATTTGAAGGCCAGAAACTTGCCGCTCATCGTGATGCGGACCCGATCGCCCTTTGGGTCAATCTCGCGGCCCAGATCGAGGTTGAAATCAATGGCCGACATGATGCCGTCGCCAAACTCCTCCTCGATCAGCGCCTTCCAGGCCGGACCGTTGACCATCAAAAGCTCATAGAACCGATAGAGCAATGGATCGCTGGGCGGCATCGGCGTCCCGCGGTTTGGGATTTCGCCAAGCATCTTGATCTCCTCGGCGTTGAGCCCGAGGAACTGGCCGACCTCGGCGGCCGCCCGCGGCGCCAGTCGCATCTGCCCCAGCAGCGCGCCCACAGTTAAAACGGGAGAGAGCGGCAGGGCGAAAGCATAGATCTCACCCCATGTCAGTCCACGCTGGCGTTTGATGTCCAATATCTTTTCGGTCAGCTGGTCGCGCGTCACAGTTCACCTTCCGCGTTAGGACGCCCCTGAAACTTACCGGACCGCGCTGGGCGACCCGGAGGGGGCGCTGCTTTGTCTATGGCGCGAAACCGACATGAAAATCGGCGCGCCAACTGCAAGGCTGTAGTGAGCAGGCTGTCTGTAGAGGTGGCCGCTAAGCCAGCGCCTGCCGAAGCAGTATTGTCAGGAACAGGCATCGGCCAGAGCAGCGTTAATCCGGAACACACTATTTCAAAATCCGGGATGGCTGGAACGCGCCCGGGGCCGCAGCCTGCGAACGGTTTTGAACGCTTGGCCGCGAGCGCGCCGCCTCGCGGACTCGCCGTTCGTGGCAGGCTTGCGGTGTGGAGCGATGGCGGCGAGTTTCCATCAGTGGCTTGAGAAAGGCCTCCAGGCCAATGCGGTGGGGGACGCCGATGGCGCCGTCGCCGCGTTTCGTGAGGCGCTGCGGATAGATCCGAGCGCGAGCGCGGCATGGTCGGGGCTTGGCCCGGCGCTTCTCAGCATCGGCCGGGTCGGCGAGGCCAGGCAGGCGCTGGCCCAGGCCCATCAAGCGGATGATCCACCGCCGGCCAGGCTTTTGGGCGACGCGGTCAAGGGGCCCGCCAAAACTCAGGCGCAGGCGTGTCTGGCCTGGGTCGGCGACGCCCGAGCCGTGATGATCCGGGTTCTCCATCAAGCCTGCCGTCGTCCGGCGCACGTCGGGCGTCGCCAAGCGGCGGCCGTTGTTGGAGGGGATCTTCTGGCCCCGGAGGCCAGGAACGTTATTGGCCACCCCAGGATCGGCCTGCCGGCCTCGCATGACCCAGACCGCGCGCCGGCGGATGAGCCGCTGGCCACGATTGATGGCCTGGCCAAAGATCTCGACGCCAAGGTGGTCGACGACTTCGAATACGATATCCCGCAGCATCTCGCCGACATGCTCGGCGACTGCGCCTCTGCGCGGATGCTCGATCTGGGCTGTGACGAGGGCCTGATGGCCGCGGCCCTGGGCGACAAGGTCGCGCGGGCGACGGGTGTGGATATCTCAGGCGCGATGCTGACGGCCGCACGGGCGAGCGCTGTCTACAACACGCTGGTTCACGACGACATTTCAGAGTTTTGCTTTCGGTGTCGGACCCGCTTTGATCTCGTGGTCGCCGCCGGCGTCTTCAACCGTTTTGGCGCGCTCGACAGCCTTTTTGCGGATGTCCATCGCGTCCTGGCGCCGGGCGGCTACTTTGCCTTTAGCGTCGAGCGAGGCGAGGACGACTGGGCGTGGCTCGGATTTGGACGCTTCAGCCACAGCCTGGCCTACCTCACCCAGCTGTCGATGGGGCGGTTTGACGTCGTCGACTGTCGAATGGCGCGACTTCGCGACCAAGGCGGCCGACGGGTGATCGGATTCCTGCAGGTGTGGAGGCGTCGCTAGCACGGGTCGGGGTCCGTTGGGCGCCGCAGGCTTTGGCCACCGTTGCGCGACGTGAAAC
The DNA here is from genome assembly GCF_048541895.1 of Caulobacter sp. ErkDOM-E. GTDB lineage: Bacteria > Pseudomonadota > Alphaproteobacteria > Caulobacterales > Caulobacteraceae > Caulobacter. The sequence goes on from NZ_CP183331.1 coordinate 1,292,927, forward strand.
AGATCCTGTCTTTGTGAGCACGTTATCGCCTCGGGGTCTGCAACCTATCTTCCGTCTCGGCGCAGAGGCCAGATGAGAAGGGTATTGTTGGACGAGAGGCGGGCGGCGGCAAGATATCTTGCGGCGATCCGGGCTCGTCAAACGCAGAGGATTGAACAGCGAGCCTTGCAGTGGAGACACTGCGGGCAGGTTGTACAACCGAACGTTTATGCGCGAACGGCAAACGGACGACCCGTGGTTTGATCCCCATTTTTCGGCGGGACGTCCGGCCCAGGCGGCAAGACCTTTCTCAATGGCTTCTGCGCCACCGCGAAGGCCTTGGGCCGAACGCGCAAATGCTGATTCAATTGAAGGAGACTTAGTAATGACAATTAACCGTTCTGCCTTCCTGGCCGGCCTGCTTGCCGTCGCTCTCACCCCCATGGTCGCTGACGCCGCCGAGCGCCCGGCCCGCGAGAAGTGCTTCGGCATTTCGGTGGCAGGCCACAATGACTGCGCCGCAGGGCCGGGAACTTCCTGCGCCGGGACCTCCAAGGTCGACTATCAGAGCAATGCGTGGACGCTTGTTCCCAAGGGCACCTGCACGACGATGAAGTCGCCGACTTCGTCGACGGGCTTTGGCCAGCTCGCCGCCTTCACTGCCAAGCCCAAGCCCAAGGCCTAGGTCTTGTCGTCCGCGCCTCAAGAACCCCTGGACCAGATCCAGGCCGCGGCGCCAGGGCGCGCGACGGGCGGCGGCGAGCTGCCCGTCGCCGTGGGCCTGGGGCTTCGAAGAGAGCACGCCGCCCAGTTGCTGGCGGGATGCGCGGATGTCGGCTTCCTTGAGGTTCACGCGGAAAACTACATGAACGCCGGCGGCGCGGCGCTGGAGTTGCTGGAGCGGCTGGCGGATATCTATCCGATCTCCCTCCACGGCGTGGCGCTGTCGCTTGGCGGCATGGACCCGCCCGATCGCGCCCACCTGGAGGCTTTGAGGGCTTTGGTGGAGCGCGTTCGGCCCGCAGCCGTCTCCGAGCATCTGGCCTGGTCAGCGCACGAGGGAATCTATTTCAACGACCTTCTCCCGATCGCCTACAGTCGGGCCGCACTCGATCGGGTCTGCGACCACGTCAAAGCCGTTCAGGACCTCATCGGGCGGGCGATCCTCCTGGAAAATCCTGCCCGCTACTATCCTCTGGCGGGCGGCGAATTCGAGGAGACGGAATTTCTGCATCGCCTTGCCGAGCGCACGGGGTGTCGGCTCCTGCTCGACGTCAACAACGTCTACATCTCAGCGCAAAACTTGGGCTTTTCCGCCGCGCGTTACTTGCAGGACTTTCCTGTTGATCGGATCGGCGAAGTTCATCTTGCCGGACATGAGTCCGTTACGCTCCAACTCGAGGGGCGCAAGCTGCTCGACAGTCACGGCGCGCCGGTCGCTGATCCTGTGTGGGAACTCTATGCCGACCTCCTGGCGCGGACCGGACGGTTGCCCACCCTGATCGAGCGGGACAACGACGTCCCCGCCTTCGATGAACTCCTGGCGGAGCTGCGCCACGCCCGCCGGCTGATGGGCGCGATCGGAGCGCGCCGTGGGTGAGGTCGCGCGCATCGCACAAGCCGTGCTGTCCGGCGGCCTTTCCGCGCCGGAGGCGGGTCCGGCTTTTGAAATCTATCGCAACAACTATCGGCAAGGTCTTGCCCGTGCGCTGACGCAGAGCTTCCCGACCGTCGAGCAGTTGGTCGGGCCCGATTTTTTTGCCGCCATGGCCCTGGAGTATGTCGAGGCCACACCGCCCACCTCGCGCTACCTGAGGGACTATGGCGCGACCTTTTCCGATTTTGTCCGCGCTTTCGCCCCGGCCGCCGCGGTCCCCTATCTCGCTGATGTCGCCGAGCTGGAATATGGCCTCGTACAGGCGTTCTACGCCGCCGATGACGCCGATGATCCGCCGAGCGATTTGGCAACGATCGGATTGGAGAGCCGGCTGAAGTGGCGAACGTCCACCCGCGTGGTCAGGTCGGCCTATCCGATCGTATCGATCTGGCGCGCGCACAAGTCTGGTGAGACTCTGGAGGGCGTCGACTGGCGATCAGAGACGGGCCTAATCACCCGCCAGGCGCATAATGTCGGCGCCTCCGCCCTCGACGTGGCCGAGGCCATCGTCGCGGACGTGTTTCGCCAAGCATCCCCTCTGATCTCGGCGCTGGAGGCCCTTGGGTCCGATGCAGCGCCGGCCGCAGCTCATGCCTTTCGTCGCTTGCTCGACCTGCAAGCCCTGTCGATTTCCAAATGAAAGTCACACACATGCACAAGTTGACAAACTCAGGCGAAACGCTCGTTTCGCGGACCTATCTGCGGCTGGTTTCCATCCTCGATCGGACGCCCAACAGCTTGACGCAGATTCTGCTTCGCTGGGGGCTCGCAGGGGTGTTCTGGACCTCCGCGCGAACCAAGGTCGAAGGCGTTATGACGGTGTCGGACGGCACTAAATATCTCTTTGCCGAAGAGTATCGCGTCCCGCTTCTCAATCCCGATCTTGCGGCCTATGCCGCCACTTACGCCGAGCACGCCTTCGCCCTCAGCCTTTTTGTCGGCCTGGCGACCCGTTTGTCGGCCGTCGGGGTCATCGGTATGACCCTGGTGATCCAGCTGTTTGTCTATCCCGATGCGTTCGTGGGCGTGCACCTTGGATGGTTTGCGATGGCCGTCGCCATTCTGGCCTGGGGCCCCGGGGCGATCTCGGTCGACCATCTTCTGCGTCAGCGGTTTATCCGATGAGCCCGGCGCCCGTCAGTCGTCGCGCCGTTCTGAGCCTTGGCCTGGCGGCGGGTGCGGGCGCGGGTTCGGCCTGGGCCCAGGCCGGCCGGGACGGCCTGGGCACACCTCCTTTGGTTTACGGGTTCTCGGGGCGCGCCGCAGTGGCCGGGGCCTTCACCGATCGCCGGGGACGGGAGCAAGGGATCTCCGATTTTCGCGGGCGCGTGGTGCTGGTCAACCTGTGGGCAACCTGGTGCGGGCCGTGCCGGATCGAGATGCCGAGCCTGGATCGTCTGGCGGGCGCGTTCGCCGGCGATCTGACAGTGCTCCCGGTATCGTTCGACGGACGGGGCTGGCCCGCAGTCGACGAATTCTGGGGAGAGCGCTTTGCGCACCTGAAGCCCTACCTGGCCAAAGACAGCGCGCTCACCGACGGGTATGGGGCGTTGGGGCTGCCATTCTCGGTGCTGATAGATCGCCAGGGTCGCGAGGTTGCGCGTCTGCCCCGCGCGGCCGAGTGGGATAGGGGGGCCTATCGCGCGGTTGTCGCTAAGACGGTGCTCGCCCGGGGCTGAACGCGCCTCCGGCCGCCGCCGACGGGCTCGGCTAGTTCAACAAGCGGTTGGCGCGCAGGCGCTCGACCGCGAGATCGACAAAGGCGCGAACCTTGGCCGAGGCGCGCCGCCCCTCGGGGTGGACGACGTGGATGGGCAGGGGCTCTTCTTCGTAGTCGGCCAGAACGATCTGCAGCGTCCCTTCGCGCAGCTCCTCGCCAATTTGATAGGAGAGAACGCGTGTCAGGCCCCAGCCGTCGCGCGCCGCATCAATCACGGCCTGGTTGCTGTTACAGAACAGTCTGGGTTCCACGACGACCGAGGTCTTCCGCTCACTACCGAACCGCCATTCAAGGTTGGTCCAGGCGCTGGTCGCCGCGATGATCCGGTGGTTGACGAGATCGTGGGGGATGCTTGGCGCCCCGTGTTGTTCGAAATACGAGGGTGAGCCGCAGATCACCCGGCGCACCTGGCCGACCCGGATCGCCGACAGCCCAGAGTCGCTGAGATGTCCGATCCGAATGGCCACGTCGATACCCTCTTCGACGAGGTTCGTGGGGCGGTCGAGAAACAGCGACTTGCCGACGACCTGCAGATTCTGGTCCAGATATTCTTGCAGAATGGGCATGATATACATCTGCCCAAACAGCACCGACGCCGTGATCGTCAGACTGCCCTTGGGCTCGGTATAGGCGCCCGACGCCGTCGCGCCGGCTTCCTCGACATAGGCGAGGATTTTCTGGCAGTCGTCAAAGTAGCGTTGGCCAACATCCGTCAACCGCACCACGCGTGTCGTGCGCGTGAACAGTCTGACGCCCAAGCCCTCTTCCAGCAGAGCGACAGCTCTGGTGACGGCGGGCGGGCTCATATTCAATTGACGCGCGGCTTCGGCAAAACCACCGCTTTCGGCGACCCGGACAAATACCTGCATAGCCTGGAGGCGCGCCATGACTTATCTCTTCACCGAATCTTGCGATCGTAAGAGTACCTGCGAAAGCCGCAAAGTCCATCCGGACGCGCTCCGGCGGCGGCTGACGGGGGCGGGGCGCCTGGCCTAGTGCACGGCCTTCGACGGGGCCGAGAAATCCGGACGCGAGCCGGCGGTAATCTCAAGCATGGTCAGTTCAAGGGCGCGAGCCTCCACAAGCTCGAGCTCCTGGGGCGACAACCCCATCCGCAGGGCGCGGCTCCTGCTGGCCGCGATCGCGATCTCGCTGAACGAGCGGACCGCTAGAGCGAAAGTGATCGCCGCAGAGGCCTTGACGTCAAAGCTTCGACCAGCCCACGCCGCGTCGATCTCCGCGCCCGTCAATCCCGCTGAGCGGGCCTCTTGCTCGGCCTTCGCTCTGGTCTGCGGACACACGCACCGGGCCAGCAAGGCCAGCGCCAGCTGGGCTCCGAGGCTCGGGGAGAGGCAAAAGCGTTTCATGGAATCTGTTCACTGAATATGCCGAAAAAGCAAACCCGGCGCCCCTCCCAGGGGCGCTCGCAAGCGAGCGGGGGGAGGGGCGCCGGGCGCCTGCCGGGACACGATGGGGGAGCAGGGGTGGAAAAGCTCCCCTACTGGGCTTCCGGGCGGGTGGGGATGGAAAGCCGCAGCGTGTCCGGCAAGATCTCGCCGAAGCCTATTACAGGCTTTCCGGCGTCTTGTTCTTGATCTCCGGCCAGTTCTCTTCGGCCTTCACCAGGTTGCCGGGAATGTCGCGGTTCCAGGCAACGGCGACGTCTTCATTGACGTTCAGATAGAGCTTCTTGTCGACGATCTTCCAGACCATCGGATCGCCATCCAGCTTCTTCTCGAGTGCAACGCCCATGGCGCAGAAGCCGCCGTACTGCGGCGCGTAAGCGGCCGGAGTGGCCTTGAACATCTTCAGGTTCGCGGCCGAAGCGAAGTGATAGGTGGCGCCGTTGAACTTCGCCGAGAAGCGGGCGTCGCCCATGCTCGGCTTGCCGGCGCTGAAGTAGGCGACGGGATCATAACCGCGCAGCGCCAGATTGGCCTCGTCGGTGTTCACCGCCGCCGCCGAGGTGGGGACGATGGCGTGAGCATGCGTCACGAGCAAGGGGGCGGTGATCATCAGGCTGACCGCGCCGATGATGGCGCGCGTGGCTTTAAAAGACATGGTGTTCTCCAATTGTGTCGGTCGGCGAGTTGCGCCGGGTCCAGGAAACGCGAGGGGGCTGGAGACGGGTCTCCGTATGCCGACGCCAAGGTATGGGACCGGCCCCCGGTGAATAAGCCTCGTCGCGTGCAATTGATTGTTTCACGCCCATCACGGATCGAAGCGGTGAGGGCGCCGACTAGACCGAGGAGCCGCGCATAAGCGCGTGGCGCGCGAGCCGTCTGTCAGACCTTTGCGCGGGTACTGCTCAAGCGTTCAGTGTCCGGCCGACCGGCGGGCGAGCCAATACAGGACGACATCCTCACCGTTTCACTGACTGAAACTGATTGTTGCTGACAAGATGTATTATCCAGACACGGTTTTGGCCGCCTGATCGCCGGCGGAAGTTTCGCTGACGATTGCGTCGGCTGGGTCTCCCGGTCGTCACTGTCGCGGCGGCTGGTTCTCGTTCCGCAAAAGGTTGACGTCCATGGCCCGCCCTCCGCTCCCGCCTTTTGATCGCGACACCGCCGCCAGGAAGGTGAGATTGGCGGAGGATGGATGGAATTCGCGCGACCCGAGCGCGGTCTCCATGGCCTACACCGAGGATAGTGTCTGGCGTAACCGCTCTGAATTCCTCAGCGGCCGCGAAGCGATCGTGGCTTTCCTGACCGGCAAGTGGCAGGGCGAGCTCGAGTATCGTCTGATCAAGGAGCTTTGGGCGTTTACGGAAAACCGCATCGCCGTCCGCTTTGCCTACGAATGGCTGGACGGGTCAGGACAGTGGTGGCGCTCGTATGGAAACGAAAACTGGGAATTCGATGACGGTGGCCTCATGCGTCACCGCGTCGCCAGCATCAATGATCTGAAAATCCTTGAGCAGGATCGGCTGTTTCGGTGGCCGCAGGGACGTCGTCCGGACGACTACCCCAGCCTGTCCGATCTTGGTCTCTAGGTTGAGCGAGATCTTGGAGATGGGGAGGGTGGCAAGTGGGGCATAGGTTTATGGAGCTGGCTTTCACGCCGTCGGTGGTCGCCGCGCAGGAAGCCCAGGGAAGTCGCCAGGCCTATGAAGGGTTTGACGCCGGGCCGGCTTTCAATAACGCGCTCGACAGCAACGAAGTCGGTTTCATCCTCGAGCGCGACAGCTTCTACATGGCCACGGTGGGTGAGACGAGCTGGCCCTATATTCAGCACAGGGGCGGACCCCCGGGGTTCCTCCAGCCTGTGGACGCGCAAACCCTCGTGTTTCCGGATTATCGCGGCAACAGACAATATATCAGTCTTGGCAATGTCGGCGCGGGCCCCAAGGCCTGCCTGTTTCTGATGGATTACGAGCGCAAGGCCCGTTTGAAAATCCTCGGGCTGGCCTCGGTCAGCCAGGAGCGCCCTGACGGCTATGTCGATGTCACCGACGATGTTCGGCGCCGGGTTGAGCGCTACTGGACGGTAAAGATTGAGGGCTTTGACTGGAACTGCCCCCAACACATCACTCGGCGCTTTTCCGAACAGCGTGTTCGCGAATTGATCAAGGCCCTCAGCGACCGGGTCGAAGATCTCGAGAGCGGCGCACAAAGTTAAACGACGGTCTTGACCGCGTTTAATTCCAATCCTGAATCTCAATCAAAATATACAGGGGTATTCTATGTCTGAGTTTCTCGACAAAGCGTTTATGACCCATTCTGCCGTTAAAAGCAGGCTCAGAAAAGCTATCAAGGGAGAGGAAAATATCGAGCCAACGACCATCCGGCGTGACGATGTCTGCGAGGTGGGCAAATGGATATACGGCGAGGGTGGCAGCAAATTTTCGTCAGTGCCGGTATTTGTAGAGTTCAAAAAGGTTCATTCTGAATTCCACAAATGTGCGTACGATATCATGATGATGTACAACTCTGGAAAGATCGCCGAGGCAAATCGGGATCTTGACCACGGTGCGTTTGAGAAGAAATCAAATGAAATCGGCGATTGTATCATGCGCATGAAGCGCGATCCCCAGTTCAAGTAGCGTGTGAACATTTGTCCGCCGCCCGCGCCTTGAGGTAAGCTGAGTGCTCCGCGTCTGAGACGGTTCTGACCTCGTCTTGGACCCCGTTGACGAAGCGAGTTCCCAAATCCGTTGATTCTTGGTTCAGGGCCGCTCTCTGAGCAGAGCGGCCTTGGGTCGTGGCTTGACGCCGGGTGTGCGCGGGCGTCCTTCGCGCCGCTCGCGGGGAATATCTCAGGTTCAGCTGGGCCGCATCTGGAGGACGCCAGGGCGACCGATATTGGAGGTCATTGCAGCCAGAGCGTTCCGGGGCCCGAGCGCGGCCTTTTTTTGGATGTCGCGCTCCATCCGCAGGTGGTCGTTCTCGCGGCGCAGGCGGGCGTTCTCAGCTGCCAGATCAGACGGCGACCGGGCCTGCGCTTGCGTGTGGGGGCGCCTCGCCAGCCCCGTCGCCTGCGTCCCGTACTGGATCATCCATCGTCGCAGGACCGTCTCATGCAGGCCCAACTCCCGAGCCACCGCGCCAGCCGAAAGGCCGCTGCTGGCGACACGGTCGTTTGAAAGTCTCCGGAAAGACTCGACGCTTCACGCTCATCAGGCGCTCCTCTCCAGCTCCGAAAAGCTAGGCAGTGTGGACAAAGTGGATTCCCAAATCGGCTGATCACTGATTCAAGGCTGTTCTTTGGGGAGAGCAGCCTTGGTTCGCGGTTTAATGTCGGACGATGAGTGGGCCATCCGCGACGACTTGGCGACAAGGGGCGTCGCGGCTGTCATTCCAGCCAAGCGAAACCGCAAGGTTCAGCCCGTCATCGACGGGCACATCTACGCTCTGCGAAACTTGGTCGAGCGCTGCTTCTCAAAGCTCAAAAACAACAGACGGTTGGCTACCCGATACGACAAGACAGCCGGCAGCTTCCTCGGCTTCATTCTCGTCGCATCCATACGACTGTGGCTCAGGCACTTTGTCCACACCGCCTAGGATGGATGTCCACTGAAACGGGGGAGGATCAGTGCTCTCCTCCCACAAGGTCGAGGTCTTGCGAGACTTGCCCACCAAGGCTTCAAGCTAGGAAATCCGGGCCGCCATGCGCTCGATCAACACCCCCTTTTTCGCACCCTTCGTGATTGAGAAGGGGCCGCGTCGGGGGCGACGGCCCCGGGATCACCGCCTGGTGCTTGACGGGGTGTTCTGGATCGCTCGAACGGGCACGGCCTGCGTAAGCAGAAGGCCAGCTCCCAAAAAGCTAGCATGGGCGTCCATTGAAACGAGAGAGGATCAGGGACGCCTCAATTGGGGCCTTACTGCAGCTGGTGCGGGCGGCCGGAATCGAACCGGCATAGCCTTGCGGCTGACGGATTTTCGTACCACTTCGGCTTTAGCCGCCGGTCCGTTGGTCGGGCCGTTCGTGGTCTGGACTATCCCTTCACCCTGCTCTGGCACGCCAGAGTTTAGGTGCTGCCCGTCTAGTCTCTACACCTTCCCCTGGAGGGGCTTGGCTCGGGATTGCCATCTGACAGGGTTCCCCGAATTTGAGCAGTTCTACGTCCTGAGTTTCCCCTGGCGCACTCAATCCTTGGCTTAAGTCCGTTGCGTCTACCAGTTCCGCCACGCCCGCCTAAACCGAGCCGAGCTATAGTCGGCTAGGTTCGGGGCGTCGAGGGCTTCGAGCGTGCGCGAGAAAGACCATGCCGAACGGCTGTGTTCGCCGATCGGGTCGGCGAGGGCCGCGTCTTGCGTACATTGATCGCCGAGGCGTCGATCATGTTTTTGATATGAGCCGCGTAATAGGTCTCGATCATCTCGACGCTCGTTCGGCAGTTCTTGGCGACCTGGTAGATGTCAGCGCCTTCCATCAGGCGCATGCAGATGTAGGTATGCCGCAGGCTGTAGATGGTGCGCGATTGACCCTCTCGATCCACCTTCAGGTTCAGCTCCTCAAGAACGGTGTTGAAGAGCTGCCGGGGGAATTGTGGAAATAGTCGGTCCGTCGGCTGGCCGTCGCTACGTGACTGAACGCGCTCGAACGGCGTCACGGCGCCTGGCATGCTTTTGCACCACCCCACCCCGCGCTTTCCTCTGACAGCAATTTCCAGAATGCGCTGGCCGGTCGGCTCATCAACCGCGACCGTGACGTCGCGAAATTCCAAACTCAGCGCCTCGTCGGGGCGTAGGCCTGTGTTGGCCATAAACAGGACGAAGTCGTGCAGATTTTCGCCGACGGCGCGCCAGCGCGCCGCTTTGGGGTTTTTGGCGCGCTCACGCGTGGCCTCGTAGAGGCGTTTGTACTCCTCCGGCGAGAACCATGCGCGGTGGGAAATTTTGCTCGACGCCCGATAGGGCGCCGAAAGATCTGGGAGTTGCTCCAGCCAGCGATGGCGATGAGCGGTCTTCAGCACCTGGCGAAGGCAGACGATCTCCTGGTGCAGAGTGCTGCGAGCGGGAGGTTTGCCGTTGCGCTCGGTCTTCATGCGATGAACCCGGTAATCCTGCACCGTGCCGGCAGTGATTTCACCCACCACCATCTTTCCGAAGAATGGGTTTAGGTGGTTCTTGATGCGCTTCCGATGGCCCTCAACATAGATCGGGCTGCGATCGCCCTGTGTGATGATCGCGAACTCATCAACGAAGCGATCGGCGACTTGGGCAAAGGTCTTGCCGGGCTTTAGATCGCCGGAACGGTATTTGCCCAGCAGGCCGAGATACCAGTCGCTCGCGACGTCCTTGGCGCGCGCCAAGCTCTCTTCGCGGGTGGTCGAGCGTTGTTGCTGGCCTGCGACCGAGCAGGCGCACTGCCAATAGGGACTGCCGGAGCGCCTATAGACCTGCACCTTCCCGTCCATGAGGTCGTGTCGCGCCATTGCCGTCTCGCTTCCACACGTTTTCGAGCGGGAGGCTGCCAGCAAAAGGTTAGCGGGGGCCTTTCGCTTGGGATTAGGGGGCGGTTGATCGCGACGGCGTGGACACGGTTAGGGCGGCGTCAAGGCGATGGCTGCGCTCCGTGCGGAGCGCGGACGCCACCGGGATGGACCGTTCGGTCCATCCCTTCGCCAATGGTCGCGTCGGCCGGTTCCGGCCTTTGGCGACCATTCGGTTAGGCGCGGGAGCGAGATCCTCGGACAGCTGCACGTACGGGCGCGGATTTGCGGACGTTAATCGCAGATGCATCGATCACGTTCTTGATGTGCGACGCATAGTAGGTCTCGATCATCTCGACGCTGGTTCTGCAGTTCTTTGCCACTTGGTAGATATCGGCGCCGGCCATCAAGCGGCTGCTGATGTAGGTGTGGCGCAGGCTATAGGCGGTTCGACGCTGTCCCTCACGGTCAACCTTCATGTCCAGCTCGCCCAGGATGGCGTTGAACAGCTCGTGTTGGAGGGATGGGAAAAGACGTTCGGTTGGTCCGCTCACGTTCATAGCCTTCAGCCGCCTGAACGGCGTGATTGCTTCCGGCATGCTTTTGCACCAGCCGACGCCGCGTTTGCCACGCACTGCAATTTCCAAGATGCGCTCGCCGGAGCCTTCGTCTGTCACGATGGTGACGTCCCGATGCTCAAGCCGAAGAGCTTCGTCGGGCCGCAAACCCGTGTGCACGAGGAAGAGCACGCAATCGCGAAAATTCTCGCTGGCGCTGCGCCACCTTTCCTTGAGCGGGTTTCTGGCCCTCTCGCGAACGGCCGCCTCGAACAGTTTCCACTCTTGGGGTGAAAACCAGGCTCTATGGGAGATCTTTCCTGACTGGCCGTAGGGCGCCGAGAGGTCGGGCAAGTGGCTGATCCACTGATGGCGAATGGCGGACTTCAGCACTTGGCGCAGGCAGACGATCTCCTGGTGCAAGGTGCTGCGGGCGGGCTGCTTGCCATGCCGCCCTCCGTTCATTCGGTGGATGCGATAGTCCGCAATCACGCCCGATGTGAGCTCACCCACCGTGCAATCGCCGAAGAATGGAACGAGGTAGTTGGCCAGCCGCCGCCGATGTCCCTCGACATAGACAGCATTGCGCTGACCACGGGTTAGGGTCTCGAACTCGACCATGAAGCGGTTGGCTGCCTCGCGAAAGGTCTGCTTGTGCGCGCTGGGCGATGCTTGGCTGGCGCGCGGTCGTGCCGACGGTTGCGGGTGCCGCACAGGTTCCGAATTGACCACGGCGCCGCTATCGCTCGCCACCGCCAGATACCAGTCCCGTGCGAACGCTGTCGCACGATTGAGGCCGTCTTCGCGGGTATTGGCGCGGTGCTGCCGTCCGTCGACGGAGCAGGCGCATTGCCAGTTTGGGCTGCCGTTTCGCAGGTACAGCTGAACCCTGCCGTCCATGAGCAGGTAGCGATCGTCACGGGCGGTCTGGGAGTGGGAAAGACTGTGTTGTGCTAGCTTTGTGCTAGGCGTCGCTGCACGGCGTCGATAAGTCGTTGTTGTTTTTACGGATTTTTTAGCTTCGGCGGTGGTGCGCATAGGATTTTAAGTCCGGCGCGTCTACCATTCCGCCATGTCCCCGCAGCCCGTGGCGTAAGGGTTTTCGGCCCTAATCACAAGGCGTTTGCCGATGTGAGAAAGGGAACGATCCGAGAACCTGGGGAGCCCTTTGGAACGGGTGTGACACAGAATCGACCACAGTCCGTTCCCGTTATGATCTCGCGCCCTGATTTCCTCTGCCTCTCCCGGAGGGGCTAGGGATGTGCCTCGATGCAATCAAGCGGGCGTACAGTGCGGCCATCGGAAATGCCGGCGCCAAGTTCCTCTTGGTAACCCTGGCCGAGCACGCGCGCGACGCCGGCGACGGCAAGTGGACCTGCTATCCCTCGGTCAAGCGCCTCGCAGAACTGACTGCTCAGGGAGAACGGACTGCCGAGCGGCATTTGGCCTGGCTGATCACCGAGGGCTGGATCAGTCGCGAAGTGAGACAAAATCGTCGCCACGGCGGAAGTGCTTACTTCTACACGCTGCATCTCGCTGAGGCCAAGATTGGTGGCGAAGTTGTCCTCGATCTGAACCTCCAGACGGGTCAAAACTCCGCCAAAATGGCGGCCACTCAGCGCCCCGTGCTGCGCCAATTTGGCGCCGATCACCCGCCAATTTCGACAGGAACACCCGCCAAATTGGCGCTCGCCTATATAGAGGAACCTGTAACTGAACCTGTAAATGAACCAGACGCGCCAAAGGCGACGAATGACGAGACGCGGTTCGCCGAGTTTTGGTCGGCCTACCCGCGGAAGGTGGAGGAGCGGGGAGCCAGGACGATTTTCCTAAACCTGATCCGCCGGGGCGACGCCTCTGTCGATGCGCTGATCGAAGGCGTAAAACGGTATGCCGTAGCGGTTCGGGGTTGCTCGCCACAGTTCATCAAATCCCCAACGAACTGGCTCAACAGGGGGTGTTGGGCGGATGGGGCGCCTTCGTCAGCCCAAGCCGTTGCTAGCGGTGAGCGCCCCATAGTGGCCTTCCGAGGGCCAGCGGACGTCTGGGACGCCATCGCTAGTGCCAAAGGCCCCGATTGGGCCATGAGCTACCTCGCGCCGTGCGCCTGGTCCTCCTCGTCTCGAGCCTTAATCCCTCGAACCAGTTTTGCCGCCGGCAAGCTCCGCGACGAACTTGGCGGTCTGCTGGGCCAATTGTCGGTAACGATCGTAGAATCCCCGACCACGATAGGAGCTGCTCATGTGCGCTGAAGACCGCGATGTCGTTCAGCGGCTGGCCTGGGCTGGGATCACCCTGAGCGCTTCCCTCGACGTCCCTGGCGGCAGCGAAACCGTCCCGCTCGATGTTGAGCAAGCGGTCGCCTATATGGCCGACCCCAAGGTCTTCTCCGCTCGCTATTTCGGGATCAGCGTGGATGACTATGAGATGTGGGTGGCCTCGGGAGGACTTGCGCATTGCGTAGCGCCCACAAAGGCTGGCGAGCGCTGCCGAAATCTTGTGAGGGGGGCAAAGCAACTGTCCGCCAGGCAGTGGGGAGAGCATCAAGCGGGACTTTGTGCGCTGCATGAGCGGGGACAATTTGTGCCGAACGTCCCTACTTTAAATACGAGAAAGTAATCGGTCGAAAATTCCGCCCAATCATAAAATTATTGATTTCTTTAGTTTCTATAGAGGCCTTTGCAGCCTTTGCAGCCTTTGCAGCCTTTGCAGCCTTTGCAGCCTTTGCAGCCTTTGCAGCCTTTGCAGCCTTTGCAGCCTTTGCAGCCTTTGCAGCCTTTGCAGCCTTTGCAGCCTTTGCAGCCTTTGCAGCTCTATTGAAACGCTGCCAATGTGAGCTTAGTGGTCTAGGCGCTTGCTACGTTTGCGTCTGATGCCAGCGCCAGGCGCTGCCGAGAATGGCGTCGAGATCGCGCGACGGCGCCCAGCCCAGTTCGGCGCGGGCCTTGGCGTTGTCGCCGACCAGGATGGGCGCGTCGCCGGGGCGGCGGGCCGCCATCTGCACGGGCAGGGGCTTGCCGGTGGCGCGCTCGACGCCGGCGATCAGCTCCCTGACCGTCGTGCCGTGGCCGGTGCCGAGGTTGTAGCTGGTGCTCTGCGCCCCATCGAGCAGGCGGTTCAGGGCCGCGACATGAGCATCGGCCAGGTCCAGCACGTGGACATAGTCGCGCACGGCGGTGCCATCGCGGGTGTCATAGTCGTCGCCGAAGATCGTGAAGTGCGACCGCTGGCCCAGGGCCACCTGGATGGCCAGGGGAATGGCGTGGGTCTCGGGCTCGTGCCACTCGCCGATCCGGCCTTCGGGATCGGCGCCGGCGGCGTTGAAATAGCGCAGCACCGTGGAGCGGAAGCCGACATAGCGGCCATAGTCGGCTAGGGCCTGCTCGACCATCAGCTTGCTGCGGCCATAGGGATTGAGCGGGTTCTGCGGATGGGTCTCGTCCATCGGCAGCGTCACCGGATCGCCGAAGGTGGCGCAGGTCGAGGAGAAGACCATGGTCTCGACACCGGCCCGGCGGGCGGCCTCGATCAGGTTGATGGTTCCGGCCACGTTGTTGTCGAAGAAGGCGCCGGGATCCTTGACCGACTCGCCGACCTCGATACGGGCCGCGAAATGCAGGACGGCGACGGGCCTGTGGGCGGCGAATACCGCGTCGAGCCGGGCGGCGTCGCGAATGTCGCCGATTTCCAGCGGACCCCACTGGACGTGTTCGCGGTGGCCGTTGGACAGGTCGTCGAACACCACTGGGGTGAATCCCGCCGCCGCCAGGGTCAGGCAGGTGTGTGAGCCGACATAACCAGCGCCGCCGGCCACAATAACGTTGTTCACTTGTTAAAAGTTCCTATGGGAATAATCCGAGGCGTCAGCTTGGCTAGTTGCCAGAGTGCATCAGAATTATTTGAATTTAACTTGCTTTCAAGAGGCCTTGCTCTGTCGAGTAAATCTAACAACAATTTTCAATTGTTGTTTTGAGGGGTGTTTTCCCGAGTCGATACCATTGTTTTGTTCAAGAGGGTAATCGAATGTGAACGAAGGGTGAGCTTCGCTCTATTATGATTTCCTCGTCAGAAACTCTGCATCTTTTTGACGCCCACTCCTAAAAAAAGCATCATCTCGTTTCATAAATCTTGCTTCTATCTCTCATATTTGAGAGGCGTTCTAATGACGACATGATCGCCATCGAGATAGCAAGCGCATGTCAGTATTACTATTTGTGGGGATATCATGAGCGCACCAAACGCCGTCGTTGAGGTCAAGACCGCGAACGGAAAGCCCGTTCGCATCGGTAACGGCGAAAAGCTGTCGATCATCGCCGGCCCCTGCCAGATGGAAAGCCGCCAGCACGCGCTGGAGACCGCCCATGCCCTGCGCGAGATGGCTGACCGCCTGGGCGTCGGCCTGATCTACAAGACCTCCTACGACAAGGCCAACCGCACCTCGGCCAACGCCCAGCGCGGCATCGGCCTGCAGGACAGCCTGGCGATCTTCCAGGAGATCCGCGAGGTCACCGGCCTGCCGACCCTGACCGATGTCCACGAGATCAGCCACTGCGCCCCGGTCGCCGAGGCCGTCGACGTGATCCAGATCCCGGCTTTCCTGTGCCGCCAGACCGACCTTCTGGTCGCCGCCGCCAATACGGGTCGCGCCATCAACATCAAGAAGGGCCAGTTCCTGGCCCCGTGGGACATGAAGAACGTCATCGCCAAGGTGACGGGCGCCGGCAATCCCAACGTCATGGCCTGCGAGCGCGGCGTGTCGTTCGGCTACAACACCCTGGTCAGCGACATGCGCAGTCTGCCGATCATGAAGGAGATCGGCTGCCCGGTGGTCTTCGACGCCACCCACAGCGTGCAGCAACCGGGCGGCCTGGGCGGCTCCTCGGGCGGCCAGCGCGAGTTCGTGCCGGTGCTGGCCCGCGCCGCTGTCGCGATCGGCGTAGCCTGCGTGTTCATGGAAACTCACCCCGACCCCGACAACGCCCCGTCCGACGGTCCTAACATGGTGCCGATGAGCCAGTTCGAGGCCCTGATCGCCAACCTGCTGGAATATGACGCCCTGACCAAGGCTGGAGCGTAACCAGTCCATGCCTAGCGACACGTTGGTTGTAATTCCGGCTCGACTTGCCGCCAGCAGGCTCTCAGGCAAGCCGCTGGCGACTATCGGTGATGCGCCGATGATTGTTCATGCGTGGCGTCAAGCTGTAGCGGCGAACTTGGGGCCCGTTATAGTTGCTGCGGGCGATCAGGAAATTGTTGATGCTGTTGAGTCGTTCGGTGGGGCCGCGATTCTAACCGACCCTGCTTTGCCTTCGGGAACGGACAGGGTTTGGAGCGCGGTTCAAGCCTTTGATCCGAATGGTCGATTTTCGATGGTTGTTAACGTCCAGGGCGACATGCCCTTTGTTGATCCGGGCGTCGTCGGCATTTGCGGGAAGCTTCTTCTACGTCCTGACTGCGACATATCCACGGCGGCTGCTAGGGATGATAGCGCCGGTGCCGGGGAAAATGCCAATACAGTGAAGGTCATACTCTCCAGCGCGGATGAAGACGGTTCTTTTGAAGCGATCTATTTCACCCGCAGCAATATCTATGAAGGCACCCCCATACTCAAACATGTGGGAATATATGGATTTAAGCGCTCTATTTTGGAGCGTTTTTGTGAACTGGAGCCGAGTCCTCTTGAGAGGCGCGATTCGCTTGAGCAGCTGAGGGCAATTTCGGCAGGTATGCGTATCCGGGCAGCTGAGGTCGAGGGGGTGCCGATCTCGGTTGACACGGCTGAAGATCTTGAATTGGCGCGGCGTGAATATGATCGCCTGCAAACAGGGAATCGATAAGTTGGATTACGTAGTAGATAGCTTCAACAATCTTGAGGTTGGGCGTCGAGTGCTCACTTTGGAGTCCGATGCTCTTGCGGCCCAAGCTGGCTTTCTAGATGAGAACTTTTCGCGGGCCGTCAATCTTCTGCACTCCCTAAAGGGACGGATTGTCTGCAGTGGCATTGGCAAGTCTGGTCATGTTGCGCGGAAACTAGCCTCAACGTTTGCTTCGACCGGGGCTCCTGCGTTTTTCGTGCATCCTGCAGAGGCCAGTCATGGCGATCTCGGAATGATCGGCGGGGACGACGCTCTACTGCTTCTGTCCAAGTCGGGAGAAGCGAAGGAACTATCAGACCTACTCATTTATGCGAAGCGTTTTGGAATTCCGATTATTGCAGTTACCGCTGCGCTGGAAAGCGCTTTGGGAAGTGCGGCCGACATCCCGATCCTGCTGGCGAATGTGCCTGAAGCGACAGCATGCGTGAGTGCGCCGACCACATCCACCAGTCTGCAAATCGCAATCGGTGACGCTCTCGCTGTGGCGCTGCTGGAAAGGAAGGGTTTCACTTCGACTCAATTCCGCAATTTCCATCCTGGTGGAAAGCTAGGCGCGATGTTGCTTACGGTTGGCGACATTATGCACCGTGGAGATCAGGTGCCACTTGTGGGACATGACTGCCCAATGGGAGATGCCCTGTTAGTTATGACGAGCAAAGCCTTCGGTATTTTGGGAGTAACCTCTGACGAAGGCGCTCTGTTGGGTGTGATCTCGGATGGAGATCTCAGGAGGCATATGGATGGCCTGCTGGACAAGACGGCCTCACAAGTGATGACGGCCGGTGGCCGTGTAGTAGAGCAATCTTGCATGGCGTCAGAGGCGCTACGCCTCATGACTGATGTCGGCCCGGCAGTGACGACACTCTTCATAACGAATGGCAATGTACCCATCGGCGTAATTCAGATGCATGACATTATACGGCGTGGCGTGGTGTAGTAATATTCACCGTCCGGTTCCGGGCTTCCATCCTCCCTTACACTTCCGCTCCCACTCCGGGAGTTTGTTGGTCTTTAGGGTTTTCTGCTCTTCGACAGAGAATATGTATAGTAGCCGTTGTGACGTGTCTTTGGAAGTGTAGTATTCTCCGCATGCTTTGACTATGCCTTCAGCATCGCTAATTTTTTCATTGAAAAAGGTAGATTCTTCTCCGAAATGTCTGTGAGCAAGCTCCACTAGTGCAATTTCCCCGTAATTTACGCCGACTTCTTCATTGGAAGTTTTTTGCGGCATTTCCGGATTGCTGCAGCCAATAATGAACGAGATAACGGGGAGGGTCGCTAACAGAGTTGTTTTCATAGGATCATGCCTTAGTACGGTTGTTTCAATAAATTGGTACAATTTTGAGCCAGTTAAACGTATCAAAACTGAATCTTCTATTGAGAAGGTTTTTGGGTCCAATGATTTTTCAAAATGAAGGGATTATTGAAGGGGAGTGCAAGCGGCACCAATTGTGGTTGATCGATTGTCGTGAATCCAAGTCTAAATCTTATCCACAGTTGGACTAGAATTGGGCATGGAAGTAAAGCTTAAACTTATTGTCATCCACTTGGCTGGGCGCGATTTAGATGCTGCGTATTCTTCTTGTAACAGAGCCTTCAGGTGGAGGCTCGGGCCGACACGTTCTGGATTTAGGGCGCGGCCTTAGTCGGGTTGGGCATGATGTAACTGTGGTCTGGTCACCGGTGCGGGCGGAGCCCCGATGGGTCGAGGCGTTGGTTGCAACAAATGAACTCAAGAATGTTCCAATCGCAATGCACCGGTCTATCGGCGGCCATGATTTCGAAAGCTGGCGCTCGCTTAGCCGGTTCGTTGAAGAAACGGGCCCCTATGACGTGTTGCATGGCCATAGTTCAAAGGCCGGCGCTCTCGTGCGGTTACTCCCCTGCCGCATTCCCGGCGCGCGGGTATACACACCTCATGCTTTTCGTACGATGGACCCAAATATATCCAAGTTGGCGAGCATCGCCTTTGGGGGCGTCGAGCGCCTGCTGAGCTTGCTTGGCAGTAACTTGATCACAGTCAGCAGCGCGGAATGGAGCCATGCCCGGACGTTGGGTATCGACATCCACAAGCTAACAACTGTGATCAATGGCGTCGATACCGTTGATGCGCCTCCACGCAACCATACTCGCAGCCAACTTGGATTGTCGCTCGATGAGGTCGCAGTGGGCTTCATCGGTAGATTTTCGGCGCAAAAGGATCCGATACGGTTTGTTCATGCAATTCTGGACGCTCGCCGAACCAACCCAAAAATCATTGGCGTGATGATCGGTGACGGCGAGCTCGGCGACGCGGTTCGGGCGTTGGCCGCAGGCGACGGCTTTCGCTTCACAGGTTGGACAGATGCACGCCAGTTGATGCCTGCGTTGGACTTGTTGGCTATGACCAGTCGCTACGAAGCCATGCCTTACGTGTTGCTCGAGGCCCTTTCCGCGGGCCTGCCAATCATCACCACTGACGTCGGGGGGGCGGCAGAAGTGGTTGAGCCTGGACGCAATGGGGTTATCCTCCAGTGCGACGCATCATCGGCAGTTATCGGCGCGCAGATAGTAAGGATGTCTCTCGATGCAAAGGGTCTTGAGGCTGCAAGCGCGAGATCGCACGAACTCGCAACAAGGTTCACCGTGTCTGAAATGGTGAGAGGCACGAACGCGGTCTATGGCGACGGCGCTTCTTCCAAGTTCGGATGATCATGACGCGAGCGCACGACAATCAGCTTGGCGCTGAATTCAGGCCACTAGGACGTATCTTAACCTTTGGCAGGCCAGAACGGTTGTTGGCTGCGGTAGATCAGGATGTCATCGCCCAGGCTCGCCCACTAAGAATTTCGAACATATTCCGGTTGAAACCCGAAGACGTAATTTTGTCGCCGCTACCCTGGTCGCCGCTCCTTGACTGGATTCAGTCGAGGCCCAGCGGAAAGAGGCCCTACATCGTGCGCGTTGCGGATGGGTTTATTACGCAGATAAACTCCCGCAAACGTATCAATCGGCATGATGGTGGTCTGTACGCCAACGTCAATGGCGATTGCTTTGTGATTTTGCAGAATGAGAAAGACATGACTTATGTCATGGCTAGAAGTTATCCTTTTCATGCGGCCCGCAAAATCGATCTCGTTGAGCGGCAAATCGCTGTCTCAGATTTGCGTAGCGCGTTATTTGTCTTCGGCAACGACCCGCGTCTCGATGTTCCGGAAGCTGCAATTATTGAGGCGCTTGAAGCCGCCATCGAATTCTGTTCCGCGCATGGGATTTCAATCTTAGGTGCTTCTGTGCCGGAGACGCGCTTTCGCAGGCAGCTTCAGCGCCGCTTCCCAAATGTCCAGTTCGTGCGGTTAGCGCGCGATATTGATGCGGACACTCGCGGAGCTCTAATCATCACTTCGCCATCCACTGTTGCGCTCGACTACCTTCTCAGAGGCGAAGCGGTCTTGATGCTTTCGTGTTATCCTGATCCTGTCGCCCAATCGTACTTCGCAATGGCCCATTCGCTCGAAGAGGTCGGCCGATCTGGGTTTCTGATGGCTTGGTCACCGCGTCGATATGAAGAGCGTCGTCTCAACATGAACGCTTTAGCTGCTCTAATCCTTACGTTTCCAAAGCGCCGAGTACCCGCGAGGCTTGCTTTGCGCGCTCCGGGTTTTTCTGCAGTGAGGGATATTGTGCTATTGTTGAGGCCGCACTGACGAAATGACATAAAATGCTGCCCCACGTCTAGGCAGGCTATGTGGTGTTTCAGCGGTCTGTTATGATGAAAATAGCCTTCGATCCAAGAAAGTTGTTCTTTCATCGGCGGCAATATTCGTGCCGGTCACTACGCCGTCTCTCCCCACAAGGGGTCCTCTGCTATACCGCAACGCCGTAGACGGTAAGCTGAAGGTCAATTTTACGGGTTTGGCAATTGTCAGGCTCACCCAGGAACGTCTTTACGCGGCTTCGGCATTAGAAACAGCAACGCCGTGACGATGAGGGAGGGATTGGCAGCCCCGAACTCGACAGAGTTGAGAAGCCCGACGAATACCAGCAAAATGGCGGATGCCCCTCCAAATGCTCCGCCGCCTGCGCTGATCATCAGCAGACTTAGGATCACGACGGTTAGCAGCATCGCCCCTTCTTCAGTGAAGAAGTTCAGGGCCATGTTGTGAGGCGAATAGTTCACCGCACCCCGCCCTCGGTAAAGTTCAACCCGGCCCTTCAGCTCCCGCAGGCTCATGGGGTTATCATCTCCCACGCCCAGTACGAACTCGACAGGTGTGCGCTCCTTGGTGAGGTAGTAGGACCAGAGAACGGGCCTGTAGGTCAGCCAGTCATTGAGGCCATCGTCATAGGCGTTGTTCTTGATCGGGGTGGCTAGGAGAATCACGCAAAGGCCAACCGCGACGACGAGCGCGGACGCCACCGCTTTGCGCGCTCTGGGGACGAGGTCTGATAGTAGGACAAAAGCGGCCGTAACGAGAATCGCGTAAAGCAGCGTTCGGACGACAAGCGCATAAGCGATTGCTGAGAAGACGGCCAAAATGACTATGCCAATTCGTCTGCGCTTCACGAGTACGAAGATCACCCAGGGGGCCATCGCCATGACGGCATCGTGTGGGTTTATGTTGATCACATTGGCAAGAAGACATGCGCTTAGGGCTGCACCTAACGCGAACATGACCTTCAAATAGTCCTGAAATCTGTCGGGCCTAGCGATAACGAACAGAAGTATTGATATCATGTTGACCGTTAGTGTTACGGTTCGGAAGAAATTAGAGGTTGTCGTCAGTCCAAGAACTACCCAGATCGCATCGCGGAGGAGCACGACGCCCAGACCGGAAAATAGCAGGATCTGCCACCTGTTAAGTGTCGGCCGATTGGCGACCAACAGTTTGAAATTGACTGCCACGCTGTAGACGAAAAGCGCCATCAGGATAACGCCGCCGATGGCCTGTGAGCGCTGGAAGAGCGCGACATAGGCGCATCCAAGCGCATAGAAGAGGAAGGGCAGGTTCAAGCGCCAGTCAAAGTCTGTGGAGCGCTGCGGTTGTGTTTTAAGGTCCATGCGCCAGCGAAACCACGGTGATTGATAGAAGTCAAACCATGGCGGTCTGGCGCTCCAGGCTTGCGCGCCAAGTGCTGATTGTGCATCGTCATCCCGCAATTGGGGTAAGAAATGCAGACCGAGATTCAGCGGGACCAGACGATAGACGCATTTCGCGGGATCGCCATACTCTCGGTCTTGGTCTTTCATTATTTCCTGCGGTGGACGCCGCCACTTTCGCCTGAGAACCTGGCGGGATTGACCCAATCCTATCCGGCATGGATGGAGGTTGGACGCCTTGGCGTTCAACTTTTCTTCGTCGTCTCTGGCCTTGTCATCACCATGACAATCCTCAGATCGCATGACGTTGTTGACTTCGCCGTCAAGCGCCTGGCGCGGCTCTACCCGCCGTTTTTGTTCGCCGCCACGGCAACGACGCTGATCTTCGTTTTCGGAGATCCCTTGGGATTCAAAGTCAGCGCGCGGGATTTTCTGATCAACCTGACAATGTTGCCGATCCCCCTCGGGGCCAAGCCCGTTGACGGCGCATATTGGAGCCTCGCGCCAGAGCTGTTCTTCTATGGCTGGACGGCGATCTGCTGGATTATATTCAAGAAGCGCTTTTGGATCGGCTTGATCGTTGTCGCTGTTTGCGGATTTCTGATCAGCTTTGCGTCACCGAAGATCGGCTCGCTGATGCTGTCGGAGTACTCGGCCTTCTTCCTCGCGGGCGTCTCGCTTTGGTTCCTGATGAATAAGGATCGCAGCGGCCTCATTCTGCTGGCGGTTGCCGTGGCGCTCTATGTTGCCGGGGCATTTCGTCCAGAAGAGGCTGGCCCGTCGCACTTGATCAGGCACTCATTCCTGATCGTCAGTATCGGCGCACTTTTTGCCTTGCTGCTGAAGCGACCTGGCATGAAATGGGGTCCGCTCGCCTGGATCGGTCGAATCTCTTATTCGCTCTATCTGATCCATCAGAACCTTGGCGTGACCGGAATACGGCTTCTCAAGGACATGGGGGCGTCGGATTTCGTTGCGGTGACTATAGTCAGCATCAGCGCCATTATCGCGGCTTGGCTGATGTTCAAGTTCATCGAGCTTCCCGGACAGCGCCTTGTTCTCAAGGCCTATCGAATGGCGCGGACTAGTTCATTGCAGGCGGTCAACCTCTAAAGTTCCGCCCGCCAGATCTCTATTTAAATTGGCCATGGCCTCGGCCTAGGCCTTGACCACGGCCAGTTCGGCCGTGAAATCGAAGTGCTTTTACTCGGCGCTCGCCGCCTTGTCATGAGCCTCACCGGATTTGACGAGCGTCATCTTCAGCGCTCGCTTCCCGGCTGCTATATTGTCCGAGAGGTCATCGATCTGAGCGTCAACAAGCCAATGGAATTATACTTCTGAGTGCTTGCGCGGGGGGCCTAAACCCAGGTGCCGAAAAGAGAACCAGGCTCTATCCGGAGGGGCAGCGCGAGGGGCGCTGAGGGTTGCGCCAGTCTATCCCTAAAGCATGTAGCCCAGCTGGGCAGGGGCAGGGGCAGGGGCAGGGGCAGGGGGCAGCGCCGCCCCCTGCGGCCGGCCGAACAAATCGGCCGTGGTCCAGTCGCTTGGCTTAGCGCACAGGCCCGGGCCATCGCTTGAACAGGGCGCCGCCACGACCTCGGAACACCAGCAGGCCACAGGCATGGGGCCCGCGCTTCGGGTGCTCCTGGACCAGCAGGGTCCGGGCGAGCCCTTGCGCAAATCTCTATGGCCTTTGGCTCCAGACTTGCACGCCTGATCGAGCCTTGGTCACCGCAGCGCCCGGAGCGTCGCGGTGACCAAGGCTGCGGGCGTGCGGGCGCTGAACATCACCCGCGAGCCGGTGCAGTTCGACGACGGTGGCGGGATCTTGGCTCGCGGCCGCAGCCGCAGCGGCGCCGGCGGCTTCATCAACGACAACCGTCGGGACAAAGCCGCCTTCAGCCTGAGCGGCCAACGCCTCGCGCCGCCACCTATTGAGCAGGCTGATGTTACCCGCGCCATCGCGTCAAGGATTTACGCGCCAAAGCGATGTCGCTCAGAGCGCACTCGGCGGCGTTATTGCTGAGACAGGCCCGATCACGGCTGTTTCTCTACTACTGGAAATACAAACACCAGAATGGTCGGGTCTATGCCAAGATTTGCCCGCGACCATAAGGCTACGATGACGTTCCATGCGACAATCGATACAGCGCTTGCAATCGCCGCGCCAATTAATCCCGAATACGCCGCGAAGGCGGCGACGAGTCCAAGTCCTACTATTTGAACTGAAGAGTAAATTAGAACAAATTGCCGTTCATTGCCCGTCATGAGCAACAGGAACCCTGTCGGCCCGCATAATGCGTTTGCGAGTGTCCCGAGCGAAAGGATGATTAGAACATAGGCGTAGGGCGAAAATTCCGGGCGAAAGATCGAAAGGATCTGCCCCGATAGCGCCGCCATCGCGATTGCTCCAAGTGACACCGGAACGAATAGTATCAAATTGATCAGCTTGCAGATGCGTTGAATCTCTTTGGGATCGCTCTTCGCCCAGGCATGGGCGATCATCGGTCCTCCAATGATCTCTGCTGCTACAAGCGGCAAGGACAGAAGCGCTGCTGTCCTCTGCGCAGCGAACAGAACACCTGCGTCCGTCGGGCTGAGAAGGCCGCCAACCACGACGACGCCCAACTGCGGTACCAGCGCACCGGAAAGGGCGGCGGCCCAAAGCCAGCGTGCTTCGGCTAGTCGGGTAATCGGAGCTGGACGATGCTTATGAGCTTCTGAAAACCCCTCGCTAGGGGCGCGCCGTAGGCCAAGGAAGAACTGGGCGCCCACGAGGGCGAGAAGTATGGCAGCCGTAATTGCAAATGCGACCCCAGCACCAAGCGAATGGCCTCGCAGTACCGGGACGGCTATTCCTGCCAGCACGAGAAGCCGCCAAAGGACATCCCGGGGGAGAAGGGCAAGAAGCACTGAGCCCCATCCGCGGAGTACGTTGCTCTGGTACTCAGCGATGGCAAGTGGTGTAGCAAGCCCGAGCGCTGCAAGTGGCACCCAGGCGGCTGGGCCGGCCAATCCGGAGAGGGCTGCGCCTGCCGCCAGGGCAATGCAGGCCAAGCTGGCGGCCATCAAAAGGATAGCGATGTATCCGTCGCGCACTAGCGCGATCGCCTCGTCGGGTCGGTCGCTGTGCTCTAGTGCGGGGAGTTGGCGCAGCGCCAGTGTGTGGAACCCTCCGACGACTAGAAACGCCAGAAATGTCGCCAGTGTGAACAGGGTCGCGTAACGGCCATACTCAAGCGGTCCAAGCCATCGAGCCAAGAGCACGAACATAGCAAAGGTCACGCCCGCAGTCGTAACCTTGATGATTAGCGCAGGGCCTCCCTTGCCCGTCAATTTACGAAGGGTGGCATCGTTGGCAAGGCTATACGCTATTCGCGCGACAAAATTTCGCCCTCGATTCAACATGACTCACCCAGAAACGTCATAGCTACAGCATTTTGTTCAGTAAAATATTTAGAAAATACCCATCATCGCAAATAGAATTGCAAATTCGGCATTTTCTGTAAACAATTATATTCATTTCATCGTCTATACGGTAGTTGCAAAATTGATGAGTTGTTTTTTAGAAATTTATAGATCTGACATTTTCAATGCTTGTGCTGCCTTGAGCGCTTATCCAGCCGCTCATTTCAACGTGCGATGCGCCTATATGAAGCTGTGGTTGGTCGCTTCAGCCCATCGTTCTAGGCCCTTATGTAAAGCGGTTTGGGATAGGAGGCCCCGACGTTCGGCCCAAGTGGGGTAGACATTTGTAGAACGCAATAGCTTGTTAACCCGGTCGGGGTGGATGCCAAGGCCGAAGCCTTTGAATGTGGCCAGCGTCTTAGCTGCGCTCATTACCAGCCCTTGAGGTACATCATAGAGCTTGGCTTTAGGGAAATATTGATCGCGCAGATTGGTGACGATTGTCTCAAGTGTCGGGCACTCAGGATATGCTCCATTCAGGAGCTCATAGGAACTGTCAGTGTTGCCTGCAAGTAGTGCAAGGTCTAGCAAGTCCTCGACATATATGCAGGATTTTATGGTGTCGCGGCGTCCGGGGAAGACGAAGAAGCCCTTCTTCAGCAGGGCTGCCATGCGCGCGAAGTTGCCGCCTTCGCCGGCGCCGAACACGACGGCGGGCCGGACCACGGTAAGCTTGCGACCTTCTCCGTTAGCGCGCCATGTTTCGTGTATCTTCTCCGCCATCAGCTTTGACTTGCCATAGGCCGAAACGGGGGCGGGGAGACTCGCTTCGGTCTTGCGCTCTTCAGAGGGGCCATAGACCGAGATTGAGCTGGTGAAGGTGATGTGGTTGACGCCGTCGCGCTCCGCCAACTTAGTGACCTCCAGAGCACCGTTGACGTTGGTGTCATAATATTCGTGATCGGGATGGCCGGGCGTCGTGTGCACGGCGGCGAGGTTGAAGATGCGGTCGATCTTAGGAAGGTCTAGCGCGGCCATGTCCCGCACGTCGCCCTTGACATATTTGACGCCGCTGATCACGACGCGAGGGGGCTTCAGGTCAAGGCAGACAAGCTCGGCACCGGCGTCTGCGAGGCGTCTCGCCAGATGGGTTCCGATGAACCCTGATGCGCCCGTGATGAGAATTCGTTGCCCAACCAGCGCGGTCGCTGCCGAGGCCTGATCGGCCGTCGAAGTCTTTGTCATGCTATCCCCGTTTCGAAAGTCGCCCACCATCGCTCCACGGCAGGCAGATAGTGCTTTTAGCTATCGCTCGGCGAGCCCAAAGCCGAGGGTCTAGCAAGGTTTTTGCCTGGTGCCCGCGCCATTGACCTTTCCGGCCGAGAAGGGGCGCTCGGGAATAGTCCGATGTTATGCGGGTGCTAGGTTCTTTGCACAGCCACCTCAAGGTTCACATGGCCAATGACCCGATCGCAGGCGTGGCGCTTTCCGCTTTGCCTATTCCTCGTACAGCGATTCCTCGACAGGCTTATCGCAAGCGTACGCATCAATACCGCGCACGTTATGATGACAAGCTTCTCGGCTTAGTTTGAATATGGCCATCGCAATCGCCGGTTAACAAACAACCCCTCCGAGGCGGCAAAGGTTGTCGTAATGCTGCGTTGCATAGGTGGGTCACAGGTCGAGATCCCATCTAGGGCACAACAACGGGCGCCGCTGTACGCCACCGCTGATAGCGAAGATCTCAAACGCCCGACCAGTTCTTGTGCGAGGCCCTGACCAAGGACCCGTCAACCTTAAAGATCAACCGCGCGAGCTCATTCCTGGACATCTGCCGAGCCGGTCGAGGCGGCTCTGTGCCGCTTTAGCCGTCACCGACATCCAGCCCCCACCCCTCGAACGCCTTAAGATCCTGCGGTCGGTTCACACGCGACATCAGCTGATCGAGCAGGGGGCGCCAGCGCGGATCCGACTGTGCTGCATCGACCAGCAGGCTCCCCAGGATGACCTTGCGCCGGGTGTCCAGTTTCCGCTCGCGCCCGTCACGCCGATTGGTGGTGAGGACGGCTCGAGCCTTTTTCTGAGCGGCCACACGCTCATGCCTTTCCAGTTTTTCGGCTTCGGTCTTGGCCATCCGGGACTCCTGATCTGACGATGAGGCAGCAGCCTATCGAGCGCGGGGATAACTGTTCCTGAAGCTAGATCGTTAACGGGCAACACCAAAATCTATTTTGAGTGCGCGCTTATACGTTGCTGACGCAACGTGGCTCGTGAGGTAAGGTTCAGAGGTGGCCCTCTATCACTTCAGCGTCAAGATCATCAGCCGTTCCACCGGTCGCAGCGCCGTGGCGGCGGCCGCCTATCGCGCGGCGTCGGCCCTGTACGATCTGCGCCTCGGCCGAACCCATAACTTCAGCAACAAGACCGGCGTAGTGCATTCCGAAATCTTGGCTCCGACCAGATCGCCGGCGCGCTGGAGTGACCGCGAGGCCCTTTGGAATGAGGTCGAAAAGTGCGAGGCGCGTGACGACGCGCAGCTGTCGCGGGAGGTGGAGTTTGCTCTCCCGCGCGAGCTTGATCAGGCGCAGGGCGTGGCCCTGGCAAGAGCATTCGTGCAGCGCGAGTTCGTCGATCGGGGCATGGTCGCCGATCTGAACGTGCACTGGGACTTTGACGAGCTAGGTCGGGCCAAACCCCATGCCCATGTCATGCTGAGCCTGCGGGAAGCTGGGGTCGAGGGGTTTGGGCTGAAGGTCCGCGAATGGAACGCCCGGGGGCTGCTGGAGACCTGGCGCGAGAGCTGGGCCAACCACGTCAATGAGCGCCTGGCTGAGCTCGATATTGATGCGCGCGTCGATCACCGGAGCCTGGAGGCGCAGGGGCTGGATCTTGAGCCCCAGGATAAGATCGGCGCCGCGGGCGCGCGCCGGGAAGCGCGAGGGGAGGCGGCCGACCAAGCGCGCGACCATCGCGAAATTGCCCGGCGCAATGGCGAGCGGCTGATCGCCGATCCGGATCTGGCGCTGGAGGCGATCACCCAGCAGCAGAGCACCTTCACCGAGCGGGATCTGCAGCGGCTTGCCCATCGTCAAAGTGATGACCGCGCTCAGTTCGAGAAGGTGGTGCGGGCGGTGAAGGCCGCGCCCAACCTGATCGCGCTGGGCAAGGATGGGGCAGGGCGCGAACGCTACACCAGCCGCGCGATGGTGGAGATCGAGCGCCGCCTTGAGCAGGACGCGGCGGGTCTGGCCGAGCTCAAGCGCTACCGGGTCTCGGCTCTGGCGTCCCTCAAGGCGCGTGAAGTCGCAGGCGTGACGATGAGTCAGACCCAGGAGGCGGCGTTTGCCCATGTCCTCGGGCCTGAGGCTTTGGCCCTGGTGGTGGGTTATGCCGGAGCGGGCAAGAGCACCATGCTGGGCGCGGCGCGGCGGGCCTGGACCGAGCAGGGCTACCGGGTGCGGGGCGCGGCCCTGTCGGGTATGTCGGCCGAGGGGCTGCAGAGCGGTTCGGGCATTGCCTCGCGGACGATCGCCAGTCTCGAACATGCCTGGGCGCAGGGCCGCGAGCGGCTGGTGTCTGGCGATGTGCTGGTCATTGATGAGGCGGGTCTGATCGGCTCGCGCCAGATGCAGCGAGTGTTGGCCGAGGCCAGCAAGGCCGGGGCCAAGGTCGTGCTGGTGGGTGACGCCGAGCAGCTGCAGGCCATCGAGGCCGGGGCGGCGTTCCGGGCCCTAACCGAGCGCCATGGCGCGGCGGAGATCACCCAGATCCAGCGTCAGCGGGAGGTCTGGCAGCAGGAGGCGACCAAGGCGCTGGCGACAGGACGCACGGTGGAGGCGCTTGAGGCTTATGAGGCGGCCGGGATGGTGCAGGGGCATGCGACGCGCGAAGCGGCGGGCCAGTCTCTGGTGGAGGGTTGGGCCCGGGAGCGGCTAGAGCCGTCCGCGCCCAGTCAGATCATGTTGGCCCACACCCGAGCCGATGTGGCGTGGCTCAATGAGTTGGCGCGGGAGGTGCTGACCAAGGCGGGCGCTCTGGGCGCGGGCGAGACCGTGGTCACCGATCGTGGTCTGCGGACATTCGCCCAGGGCGACCGGGTGATGTTCCTGCGCAATGAGCGCTCGCTGGGAGTGAAGAACGGCTCTCTGGCGACCCTGGTCTCGATCGCCAGCGACAGGGTGCTCGTGCGTCTGGACGAAGGGGGGCGTCGTCTGGAGGTCGACCTGAAGGCCTACAACCATCTCGACCACGGCTATGCGGTGACCCTGCACAAGAGCCAGGGCATGACCGTTGATCGGGCGCACTTGCTGGCGACCGACGGCCTGGATCGTCATGCCGCCTATGTGGGGCTGAGCCGGCATCGCCAGGCGGTGACGATGCACTATGGCGCCGACGACTTCCGCAGCCGCGATGAGCTGGTGCGAACGCTGGGCCGCGATCGCTCCAAGGACACCACGCTGGACTATGCCGCGGCGTTCGCCGAGCGGCGCTGGCTGCCGGCCGAGCCGATCCGCATCGTCAAGGAGGTCGTCTCATCCATTTGGGAGCTCTGGCAACGCGCGGGGCAGTTGCGCGAAGCGATCGACCAGGGGCGGGTGGTTGACCAGCGCCCGCCGCTCCCCCAAGCGCCAGATCGAGCTGCCCGTACTGATGACGTCACCGACGAAGCGCGTCGTGAAGTCCAGGAAAGGCGCGCTGCGATCGGGGCCGAGCTGCAGCTGAAGAAGCGGACCGACGACTTTGTCGTCGAGTGGTCACGCCTCAGCAAAGAGCATGCGGTGCTCTCGGAGAAAATCGACGAGCGGCCGATGATGGCTGTCGAGGTGGTGATCAATAAATTGATCAAGGATCTGGAGAGCGATCCATCCTTGCTGGCTGCTTTGGCCGCGCGTCGCCCCGAGCTTGGCTTGCGTGAGGCCGGAGGGTCGCCACGCGTGCTGGGCATGGAGCTGAAGCGGGTAATCGAGAACCAGCGGGACAACGGCCTCAGCATGTGACCGAGGCGCCGCAGGGAAAGGAGAAGGTGAGGGAGGGGGAGAGCGCAATCGCGCTTTTGAAAGGACCCCCCGATGGAAGTTTTCCCTACACTCTGGCCCGCTCCCGACGCCGACTGGCGCCTGTCCGGTGAGCTGATCGCCATCATCCAGCAGACGGTCACCGAGCCCCTGCCGGGCGATATCTCGAAGCTGCAGCGCCACAACCTCGTCCAGAAGCGGGTGGCGCACCTGGGAACCCGTCTGGGCTACGACGCCAGGATCGAGGTTGGCGCGGGTTACATCGCTCGCAACGGCGAGGGCCTGTTCGACGTCGTCTGGAGCCACCCGCAGGACCAGCGCAGCATCGCCATGGAGATTGACAGTTCATGGCGGCAAAGGTCGCTGGTGAAGCTGGGCCGCGCCCCGGCGGGCCACAGGCGGCTCTGGATCTACTATGGTAGCCGGGCGATGCCGGAGGCTCCGTCAGAGCCTGGTCTGCGCAGGATCAACATCCTGCAGATCGCCCCTGAGCTGCTGGGGGTTCGGCATCAGAAGCGGCGTGTCAAAGTCGAAGCCTCGTACTGGCCGGGGTCTCTGTATCCCGCGCAGGCGGTTCAAAGGTCGCGGTCTGGCTGGGCGGCGGCCGCGCTGTGAGGGAGAAGCGAGAGATGACCGACAAGCATTCCGACCTAACAGCGACGGAGGGCCAGAGGGCCCCAGGCGATATGATCGACACCACCTTTGATCGCCTCAGCGCACAGCTTGAGGCCTCCTATGACCGTGTTGGCGCACAATTTGAACGCGCGATGCGGCGCTTGATCTGGAGCTCTGCGTTGCTAACAGCCTTGGGTATGCTGATCTTTGTACTGGTGAATGTGCCCTGAGCGCATGTAGCCATTCATATTATCACGCAGCGACAGCCGTGGACTCCATCCTTGCGCTCTAGGTGGGGCTGACACTCCGTCTGAATTCGCATCACCCGTTCAACCTCTGCGGATGAACAACGTCTTCCAGCGGACGCTTGACCTAGATGTTCATGCGTGAGACATCTCACGCATGAACATCTCCCGTCAGATGGCCGAAGCAGGCATCACATGGAAAATCCACTCGTTCAGCGCCGCTGAAGCTGAGGCGATCACCGGTGTGAGTCAGATTGTTCAGCGGGACTGGCGTCGCCGAAAGATCATCGGCGGCGAGGCGGTCAATGGAAGGGTGCGATACGCGCCGATCGAACTGGCGGCGATCATTCTATTGAAGGCATTTAGCGATGCCGGTCTTCCATTGTCGATGGATGCGAAAACATGGTTCTTCGCGGTCCAATCAATAGATGCTTTCGCAGCGGAAGGTGGCGGGGCGGTAATATCTAGAAATGTTAATAGTGTTATGGAGGATTGTATATATTCTATTTTCCGCTTCGAGCAGAGGGCTAGTTTTATGATTTTCTATAGGCCTGGGTTTGATGGGGAAGAATGTTCCGTTTTATTCAATGATATGGATAAATTTGAAATGAATGACATATATTTGCATGGTGGATTTTCGACGTCATTTTCTATTATTGGTTTGGCTTCCCTCGGGATGCGAATAGCGAATTCTCGATACAAATTATATTCAGCATCTCAAAAGTTTTAGATTAATTATAGAATTTGATGAGCAAAATTGAAATGGAATGGTTGAAAATCTGATGGCCTCTGATCTTAGATTCATGACATTTTCCGAGGTTTGCATAGCTCTTCAGCTTAGCGAAAAGACAGTCATGAATTTGATTAGGTCAGGTCAATTGTCAGCGTTCAAAGCTGGCCATCAATGGCGCATTCGTTCTGATGATTTCGAAAAATTCGGGAGGTATGATTGTCCCTCTACAAACGCGGCGATGTCTGGCACTACAGCTTCACGCTCAAGGGTGAGCGCTATCGCGGCTCGACCCATTGCCGACTCAAAGGTGATGCGAAGCTCGTTGAAGGGCGCGTGCGACGGCAGGCTGAGCTGGGAGGTGCACAGAGCCAGGAAGAAGACTGGACTCTAGGCGCCGTCTCGGACCTGTTCTTTGCCGCGCGCGGCGCCGACAAGAAATCAGCTGATGACATCGCCGCGAGGCTAGCGACGACGGTGCGCCTTATCGGTCGCAAGACGCTTGTCAGCGAGATCGGGCCGAAGGTCATTCAGGCGGCCATTCAAGCTCGCAGGATGGAGACGTCCAGGCGCGGCGGGCCACTCTCTAATTCGACGGTCAATCGCGATCTGATCGATCAGACGCTTCGACCGATGCTGCGGTTCGCCGCCCACAATCTGGAAATCCCGATCCGGCCGATCGTATGGCGCGAACTGCGGCTTCCCGAACCCAAGGGAAGAACGCGTACGTTTACGACGCAGGAGCTGGCGTCGTGGCGTGCGAACCTGCCGGTCTGGCATCGCCCGGTCTTCGATTTCTTCGTGCGCTATGGCGTTCGCCTGGGCGAGGCATTCTTCCGATGCGACGCCGTCAATCTGGAACGGGGCGAGGTGGTTCTTCGCGCCCGCAAGGCCGGCGACGACCATGTGTTGCCGCTCTTGCCCGAGGATGTCTCCGACTTGGCAGCGAGGATCGGTCGGGCTCGTGCGGCCGACGTCGGCACGCCGTGGCTTCGCGAGATGAAGGACGGAAGCCTGCGACCGATCACCTACGGCGGCTTTGCCTGGGCCTCGCGCAAGGCGCTCGACAGGGCGGGCATTGCAGACGCCCGACCGGCTCATGACCTGCGCCACCACGCCGCCACGGAGATCACCCGACGCGGCGGTTTGAAGGCCGCGCAGGACCTTTTGGGGCACGCTACGATCGTCTCGACAATGCGCTACGCCCACCCCGATCGGGATGACCTACTTGCCGCTCTCGGTCACAAAATTGGCCACAGTTCCGAATTTTCGAGAAAAAAGATCAAGGAAAACAAATGACTATTGTTCTTCTCCAACGGATTTTAAGTCCGGCGCGTCTAGCATCCCGCCATATCCCTGGGTAGCGGAACGGCCTTGCGCGACTGGGGTTTCCCCGTCGAGAGCGCAGGGCGCAGCAGTCGGTGAATAACGGACGCGAATGGCGGTCCGGGACGAAAGCGGGCGTGCTAACCTCGCCTTGAGCAGGATCAAAGCCTGCCTGTCGTCATTCCGAATAGTGGCTGACGCATCCTGTCCCGGAGACCGCCGTGCGCCGCCTGTTGATCGTGAGTTTTCTACTTGTCGCGGGCTGCGCGACGTCCGGTTCGCCCGGGCCTACGCCCGCGGCTGCCGCCGCGCCCCCGGCCGTGGCGGCTGATCCGGTGACGCGCGGACGGTCACTGGTCGAGACGCGATGCGCGGCCTGCCATGCCGTCGGCCTCTCGGGGGAGAGCAGCCTTTCGCCGGCTCCGCCCTTTCGAACCCTCAGCCAGCGCTATCCGGTCGCCAACCTGCAGGAAGCCTTCGCTGAAGGGATCTCGACGGGTCACCCGCAGATGCCGCAGATCGCTTTGGAAGCCGATCAGGTCAAGGATCTGATCGCTTATCTGGAAAGCATCCAGATGCCGCCGAAGACCCGCTGATCGGCCCTCGACGCCGGGCGATCCCATGCTAGCGTCGCCGTCCTGAATCATGGACGGGGACGGAACATGCGGGTTGGGATCAAGGCTCTGGCGATCATGGGCGCGCTCTGCGCCGGCGCTTCAGCCCAGGCGGCGCAGATCGAGGCGGTCAGCGCGGCGCGGCTGCTAGACGTGGCGTCGGGCAAGTATGTCGAAAATCCGATGGTGATCGTCACTGACGGTCGCATCACGGCGGTCGGCAAGAAGGGCGAGCTGGCTGTTCCCGCCGGCGCCAAGCTGATCGATCTGCCGGGCGCAACCTTGCTGCCGGGCTTGATCGACATGCACGTCCATATTGACAGCCTGGCGGAGGTTGGCGGCTACAACAGCCTGCAATACAGCGACGCTTTCTGGAGCGTGGTCCAGACGGCCAACGCCAAGGCCACCGTCGAAGCCGGCTTCACCACCATCCGCAATCTGGGCGCCGACCGCTTCAACGACGTGGGCCTGCGCGAGGCGATCGACGGCGGCTATGTGCCTGGCCCTCGCATTGTCACCGCTGGCTATGCGATCGGCGCGACGGGGGGCCATTGCGACTCGACCTACTTCCCGGCCTCGATGGCCCAGAAGGGCCCCTATGTCGCCGACGGTCCCGATGAGGGGCGCAAGAAGGTGCGCGAGGTGCGCAAGTACGGCGCCCAGGTGATCAAGATCTGCGCCACCGGCGGGGTCTTCTCGCGCAACACCGAGCCGGGCCAGCAGCAGCTGTCCCTGGCCGAGATGACCGCCATCGTCGAAGAGGCCCACATGTGGGGCCTGAAGGTCGCCGCTCACGCTCACGGCGCGGCGGGCATCAAGGACGCCATCCGAGCGGGCGTCGACACCATCGAACACGTCAGCCTGGTCGATGACGAGGGCATCAAGCTGGCCGTCCAGAAGGGCGCCTGGTTCTCGATGGACATCTACAACACCGACTACACCCAGGCCGAAGGCAAGAAGAACGGCGTGCTGGAGGACAACCTGCGCAAGGACCGCGAGATCGGCGACGTGCAGCGCGAGAACTTCCGCAAGGCGATCATGGCGGGCGTGAAAATGGTGCTGGGCACCGACGCGGGCATCTATCCGCACGGCCAGAACGCCAAGCAGTTCGCCGTGATGGTTCGCTATGGCGCCACCCCCCTGCAGGCCATCCAGTCGGCCACGGTCAACGCCGCCCAGGCCCTGGGCCAGGAGAAGGACGTGGGCCAGGTGGCCGTGGGTCGCTACGGCGACATCATCGCCGTCAATGGCGATCCGCTGACCGACGTGACCACGCTGGAAAAGCCGGTCTTCGTGATGAAGGGCGGGGCAGTGGTGCGCCAGCCCTGAGACACTTCTGGGAAAACGGCGTCAGGATCGCTAGTTACGGGCCAACGCTCCGCCATGGAGCCGCCAGCCCGGGATGCCTGACGCCGTGATCGCCTTCGAGGCTGTTTCCAAGACCTATGCAAAAGGCGGGCACGCCGCCCTGAGCGATGTTTCGCTGTCGGTGAAGGCCGGCGAGGTGTTCGGCGTGATCGGGGCCTCGGGCGCAGGCAAGTCCACCTTGATCCGGCTGATCAACGGCTTGGAAAAGCCGACCGGGGGCCGCGTCGTGGTGGATGGCGACGATGTCGCCGCCCTGGGCGTCGAGGGCTTGCGCGCTCTGCGTCGCCGGGTGGGGATGATCTTCCAGCATTTCAACCTGCTGTCGTCCAAGACCGTGGCCGCCAATGTCGCCTTCCCACTGAAGCTGGCCGGGCGACCGGCCGCCGAGGTCAAGGCGCGCACCGCCGAGTTGCTGGCGCGGGTGGGGTTGTCTGATCACGCCGACAAGTATCCGGCCCAGCTTTCGGGTGGCCAGAAACAGCGCGTGGGCATTGCCAGGGCGCTGGCGACCGGTCCAAAGATCCTGCTGTGCGACGAGGCGACCAGCGCCCTGGATCCCGAGACGACCGAGCAGATCCTTGACCTGGTCTCCAACCTCAATCGCGAACTGGGCCTGACCATCGTGCTGATCACGCACGAGATGGATGTGGTGCGCCGCGTCTGCGACCGGGTGGCGGTGCTGGAGGCCGGGCGCGTGGTCGAGACCGGCCCGGTCGAGGACGTCTTCCTGCATCCCGCCAGCGCCACGGCCCGCCGCTTCGTGCGCGAGGCGGACGGCGAGCCCGCCGCCGACGCGGCTCTGACGGGTCGTGTGGTGCGGCTGACCTTCAAGGGCGAAGCGACCTACAAGCCGGTGCTGGGCGAAGTGGCCCGCGCCACGGGCGTCGACTATTCCATCCTGGGCGGGCGCATCCATCGCCTGCGCGAGACCCCCTATGGCCAGCTGACCCTGGCCCTGACCGGCGGCGACGTCGGGGCGGCGATCGCCCGGTTCCAGGCCGAGGGCGTGCGCGTGGATGAACTTTCCGGGGAGACCGCCCGATGAGCGTCTCGAACATAGACTGGTCCGAGATCGCCCAGGCGACCCTCGACACCCTGACCATGCTGGGCGGCTCGATGGTCCTGACGGTCATTTTGGGTCTGCCGCTGGGCGTGATCCTGTTCCTGACCGGCAAGGGCCAGATGCTGGAGAACCGCGCGGCCAACGGCCTGCTGTCGCTGCTGGTCAATATCCTGCGCTCGGTGCCGTTCGTGATCCTTCTGATCGTGATGATCCCGCTGACCGTGGCCCTGGTCGGCACGTCGCTGGGCGTGCAGGGCGCGATCCCGCCGCTGGTGGCCGGCGCCGCGCCCTTCTTCGCGCGACTGGTCGAGACGGCCCTGCGCGAAGTCGACAAGGGCGTGATCGAGGCCAGCTTCGCGATGGGCGCCCGGCGTCGGCAGGTGGTACTGGGGGCTCTGCTGCCCGAGGCCATGCCGGGGATCATCGCCGCCGCGACGGTGACGGCCATCGCCCTGGTGTCCTACACCGCCATGGCCGGCGTGGTCGGGGCAGGGGGCTTGGGCGATCTGGCCATCCGCTTCGGCTACCAGCGCTTCCAGACCGATGTGATGGTCGTCACCGTCGTGCTGCTGCTGATCCTGGTGCAGGCGCTGCAGATGGTCGGCGACACGGTGGTGCGCCGGGTTTCACATCGCTAGAAGACCGCCATGACCGATAACGACATCCCCATCCTGTCCGAACCGCCCCCAGAGCATTGGGACGAGGCCTTCGCCAAGGCCCTGATTAGCAAGACCCTGCTGGTCGGCCTGACCTTTCTCGACGACGAGGGCGAGGTCACCGAGCGCCAGCAGTTCTTCGGCGTGGTCATCGAGGCTGACGGCCATGACGGCATCCTGCTCGATCTGCTGGGCGAACACGACGGCGACACCTATGCCCTGCCGCCGCAGACATCCAATATCCTGGCCGCCGAACCGGGTGTGACGAGTCTCGAGGGCGATACGCCCGACTTCGTCGTCAACTGGGCGATCCACGGATCACCCGATGAGCCCGCCAACGACGAAGACTAGGCCTGGTCGAACGGAAACGGCAGTCGCCCGGCCTTGAACAGGATGTCGGGGTTCTCGTCATAGTCGCCCAGCTCGACATCGGCCGAGGCGGCGAAGGCCACCACGCCCTCGCGCAGCGGGGCAAGGCGCTCAGCCTTGCGGCGCGCCTCGGCGGCGTCCTTGCAGCCGATCTGCTGCTCGGCTTTCAAGCCTTTGCCGCGCCCGGCGATATAGGCTTGCACGATGTAGACGGTTTCCTTGGCCATCCGCCACTCAGGCGGCCTGTTCGGGGCGGGGGTCAAGCTCGCTTAGGCGACGACCCCTAAGCGACGACTGGGCCGTCATAGGCCGCCCGCGCCTCGCGGATCGCCGGATGATGCGCCTCGGCCCAGCCGATCAGGGCCGCCAGTGGCTCCAGCAGGCTCTCGCCCATGCCCGACAAACGGTACTCGACGCTGGGCGGCAGGGTTGGAAACACCTGGCGGGTGATCAGGCCGTCGCGTTGCAGATCGCGCAGGGTCTGGGTCAGCATCCGCTGGCTGATATCGGGCACGGCGCGCTTGATCGCGTTGAAGCGTTGCGGACCGTCCGCCAGGACGGTGATCAGAAGGGTGCTCCACTTGTCGCCCAGGTGGTCCATGACGTCGCGAACCGGGCAGGCGCCGGCCGGGACGGCCTGGCCTTGCCACTGCTTCAGGCGTTCGATCAGCTGTTGAGCGCTCATCAGGCGGTTCCCTTTTGCATACCTGGTCCCGCGAAACTGCCTCCTTCACGGAGCTGAGGTGGTTTCATATGTAGTGCAGGTCTCATTTCGAGACCAGGATTTTCAAGATGAGCGCTTCTTCTCCCAAGCTTCTCGTGACCGGCGCCGGCGGCCAACTGGGCCGTCGCGTGGTCGAACTGCTGCTGCAAGCCGGCGCCGATGTGGTGGCGGCGTCGCGCGATCCGTCCAAGCTGGCCGATCTGGTCGAGCAGGGCGCCGAGGCGCGCCAGGCCGACTTTGATGACCCCACCTCGCTGGTCTCGGCCTTCGCCGGCGTCGACCGACTGCTGCTGATCAGCACCGACGCCCTGGGTCAGCCGGGCCAGCGCATCGGCCAGCACCGCGCCGCCGTGGCCGCCGCCGTGGCGGCGGGCGTCAAGCACATCGTCTACACCTCGGCCCCGGCTCCGACCCCCAAGGCGGGCGGCGGCGTCATGGACGACCATTTCTGGACCGAGCAGGCGATCATCGCCTCGGGTCTGGACTGGACCCTGCTACGCCACAACCTCTATGCCGAGGTGATCCTGATGGGCGCGGCGCAGGCCGTGGCCAGCGGACAGCTGTTCACCGCCACGGGCGGCCTTGGTCGCTCCTACGTCACCCGTGAAGACTGCGCCCGCACCGACGCCGCGGCCCTGCTGCACGCGAAGGGGCGCCAGATTCTGGACGTGACCGGGCCTGAAGCCATCACTCAGGACCAGCTTGCCGCGCTCCTGTCCGAGGTCTCGGGGCGTCCCGTCGCCCATATCGGCCTTACCGCCGAACAACTGCGCGGTGGTCTGACCGGCGCGGGTCTGCCCGACTTTGTGGCCGACATGCTGATCGACTTCGATGTCGCCGCCGCTCAGGGCTATCATGCGGTGCTCACGCCGACCGTCGAGGCGCTGACCGGGCGCAAGCCTGGGACGGTGCGCGACTTCCTGCTGGCCAACAAGGCAGCGCTGGGCTGACGAGAGCGTCAGGGTGGGGGAGGGGCAAGACTCTCCCACCCTGATCAGGAAATCTGATTTCATAAGGCGATCGAAACGGGGCAAAACCCAACTCGATTTATCGTCTTGTGGAGCCGTTCATGGTCGCCCGTCGTGCTTTTGTCGCCCTCAGCCTCGCCGCTACCGTGCTGAGCCTTGGGGCTCTCGCCGCCTGCGGCCAGAAGCCCGCCGCTTCCTCAAGCACCTCCGACACCCTGACCGTCGCCGCCACGGCTATCCCGCACGCCGAGGTGCTGGAGTTCATCAAGCCCAAGCTGGCCGAGCAGGGCCTGAAGATCGAGATCAAGGTCTTCAACGACTACGTCCAGCCCAACACCCAGGTCGCCGAGAAGCGCATCGACGTCAGCTATTTCCAGACGCTGCCGTATCTGGAGACCTTCAACAGGGACAAGGGCACGAACCTGATCGCGA
Organism: Caulobacter sp. ErkDOM-E; assembly: GCF_048541895.1. Taxonomy (GTDB): domain Bacteria; phylum Pseudomonadota; class Alphaproteobacteria; order Caulobacterales; family Caulobacteraceae; genus Caulobacter. The sequence goes on from NZ_CP183331.1 coordinate 1,332,209, forward strand.
TCAAGGGCGTGCATATCGAGCCGATCGGCGCCTATTCGGCCAGGTACAAGTCGATCGCCGAGTTGCCGCAGGGCGCCACCGTGGCCATTCCCAATGACGCCAGCACCGAGGGCCGCGCCCTGCTGCTGCTGTCGCGCAACAACGTCATCACTCTGAAGGATCCGGCCAATCCGCTGTCGAGCCTCAAGGATATCGCCGCCAATCCCAAGGGGCTGAAGTTCAAGGAACTGGAAGGCGCGACCCTGCCGCGCGTGTTGAACCAGGTGGACCTGGCGATCATCAACACCAACTACGCCCTCGACGCCAAGCTGAACCCGTCCAAGGACGCCCTGCTGATCGAGGACAGCAAGAGCCCCTATGTGAACTATCTGGTCGGCCGTCCCGACAACAAGGACGATCCGCGCGTCCAGAAACTGGCCGCCGCCCTGACGACGCCTGAAGTGGCTGCATTCATGGCTCAGAAGTACCAAGGCGCGGTGGTGCCGGCCTTCTAGGGCCTGGAGAGTGGGCCGAGCAGGCGGGTTCACAGGGAAAGCCCCGCGTCACCGCCGTCTCGTCAGCGATCGTGCCCCAGACCCTAGGGCTTGGGGACGACCCGCAGCAGCTTGCCGTCGTCCGCGTCTGTCAGCAGGTAGAGCGCGCCGTCGGGACCGACGCGAACATCGCGGATCCGCTGGTCGAGCTCCTCGAACAGCCGCTCTTCGCCGACCACCCTGTTATCCTTCAGCGTCAGGCGCGCGACGTGTTGCCCACGCAGCGCGCCGACCAGCACGCTGCCCTTCCAGGCGGGGAACAGATCGGCCTGATAAAAGACCATGCCCGAAGGGGCGATGACCGGATCCCAGTAATAGACCGGCTGTTCCGTGCCAGCCTTGGCGGTGATCCCGTCGCCGATTGGTCTGCCGGAATACTCCTCGCCATAGGTGGCGGTCGGCCAGCCATAGTCCTTGCCCGCCTCCGGTTGATTCAGCTCGTCGCCGCCCTTGGCGCCATGCTCCACGGTCCAGAGCCGGCCCTGGGGATCCAGCGCGGCGGCCTGAAGATTGCGGTGGCCCGAGGACCAGATCTCCGACTTTGCGCCGGCCTTGCCGACATAGGGATTGTCCGAGGGGATCGAGCCGTCGGACTTGATGCGGATCACCTTGCCCAGGGTTCCGTCCAGGCGCTGGGCCTGCATGCGGCCTTCCTGGATGGAGCGATCGCCGGTGGTGATAAACAGCGTGCCATCCTTGGCGAAGACCAGGCGGCCGCCGAAGTGCAGGCTGGAGTTCAGCTTGGGCGTCTGGCTCCAGATCACCTGCACGCCTTCGACGCGCGGGGAGGGGCCGCTGATCAGCTTGCCGCGCGCCGCCGCCGTGCCATTGCCGCCGTCGCCGGCCTGGGCGTAGGTCCAGTAGATCAGGCCGTTGCTGGCGAAGTTCGGATCGACCGCTACGTCGAGCAGGCCACCCTGGCCGTTGGCGTCGACCGCAGGCAGGCCGGCCACAGGTGTCGACAGCTGGCCACCGGCGCTCACCAGACGCAGTCGTCCGGCGCGTTCGGTGACCAGCCTGGTCCCGTCCGGCAGGAAGGCCAGACCCCAGGGGTGGTTCAGGCCGCCGACCACGGTCTCGACGCTATAGGTCACGCCGAGCGCCTGGCTGGGCGCGCGGGTCTGGCCGGCGAAGGCGGGCTTCTGGTCGGGCGCATTGGCGGCCCGGGTCTCGACCGGCGGGCTCGAACCATCCTGAGCCGCTGGGGCGTCGGGGGCGGGGCCACAGGCGCACATGACCAGGGCGAGGAGGGGGAGAAGGTGCGTTTGCATGGGGCGAACCTTAAACGAGCCGTCGGGCTCGGCAATCTCAATCCTCGACCGACCGCAGGCTTGGGTGAGCAAGGTTTGTGCAGGGCGCGGGGTGACGCCTTGCATCGCTTCGGTCATCATCGATTCTGTCGAGCGCCGCGACGTCGGAAAGCCACCAGAGCCGCATGAACGACAGTGAAATCAGGCTGGAAATCGCCACCCGCGCCGCCGGCATCGGCATATGGGACTGGGACCTGCTGACGGATCAGATCGTCTATTCGCCGGTGGCGCGCGTCATCAGCGGTTTCGATCTGGACCAGGCGATCAGCATCGAAGACGTCCGGGCCCTAACCCACTGTGAGGACAGCGGTCACGCGGCTGACATGGCGGCCAAGGCCCTGGATCCGGCGCTCCGCACACAGGTGGTCTACGAGTATCGCATCGTTCGGCCCGACGGAGCCGTGCGCAATGTGGTCGCCCATGGTGAAACGATCTTCGCTCAGGTCGAGGGTGTCGAGCGGGCGGTGCGCTATATCGGCTCGCTGCAGGACGTCACCGAGCGCAAGCGGCTGGAGGAGGCCGAGCGCCGGGCCAGCGATCGCCTGCAACTGGCGCTGGACGCCGGCCGCATGGCGGTGTGGGACTATGATGTCGCCACCGAGTGCGTGAGTGGTTCACCTGAACTCTATCGCCTGCTGGGCTTTCCCGAGGATGCACAGCCCAGCCTCGAAGCGCTGCGTGGCGGATTCGAGCCTGAAGACGTGGGCTGCATCGCGCGAGCGGCCCAGGCGGCCTGGAAACGCGGCGAGCGTTTCCTCGAGGTCGAGTTCCGTTATCGCCGGCTGGATGGCGCCTGGTGCTGGTATCAACTGCGCGCCGAGATCAAGCTGGGCTCGACCGGATTGCGCCATACCCTGCTGGGTGTGCTGGTTGATGTCACCGAGCGCAAATCCGCCGAGGACCGCCTGCGCGACAGTGAGGCGCGCTTTCGAGGCATGGCCGATTCCGCGCCCGCGCCGATCTGGATCACCGGCATCGATGGCGGCATCGAGTTCGTCAACCAGGCCTTTGTCGAGATCGCGGGCGTAGAGGCCGGCAGCCTGCTGGGCGATGTCTGGATCCAGCTGATCCATGCTGACGACCTGATCCAGGTGGCCAGGGCCCGCATGGCCGCCCGCGAGACCCTGTCATCCTATACGTTCGAGGCGCGTTTCCAGCGGATCGACGGCGAATGTCGCTGGATGTTTGTCAGCGCCAAGCCGCGCTTTGACCCCACGGGCGGCTTTCTTGGCTATGTCGGCCTGGCCATCGATCTGACTGACTTGCGCGCCGCCGAGACCCGCCAGCGGTTGCTGATCAACGAGCTCAATCACCGGGTCAAGAACACGCTGGCCTCGGTGCAATCGATCGCCCGCCAGACCCTGCGCGAGGGCCAGACCACCGGCGCGGCGCGCGAGTTGCTGCTGGATCGGATCATGGCGATGTCTGTGGCCCACGATATCCTTACCCGCGAAAGCTGGGAGGGGGCGGCGGTGCACGATATCGTCCTCGGCGCGATCCAGCCCTTTGTCGGCCCGGACGCCGCGCGCATTCACGTCAGCGGGCCAGCCGGCCGCCTGGGGCCATCAGCCGCCCTGGCGCTCGCCCTGGCCCTGCACGAGCTGAGCACCAATGCGGTCAAGTATGGCGCGCTCTCGACCTGTGAGGGCCGCGTCGACATCGTGTGGGAGCCCAGCGAAGACGGGCGAAACGTCAAGCTGCGCTGGAAGGAGCATGGCGGTCCGCCGGTTTCGCCGCCGATCCGCAAGGGCTTTGGCTCGCGACTGCTGGACGGCGGCCTGGCGGCCGACCTTGGCGGCCGCCCCACCTTGCTTTTCGCCCCCGACGGGGTTGAAGCGGTGGTGCCGATCGTGCTGACGGACTGACTTACGGCGCTGGCAAGCCGCCGCTGTGAGGCGCGCCGAGGCCGGGCTGACGAACTGTCACACCGCATTGGCCCGAGCGGACGAGGGCGCCAGGCGCCGCCTCGTCTTCAGGTGACGGCGTCGATGGCCGCGTAGGCCGGCTCGCGCCAGATCTGCTTGTCGATGATCACGGCCAAGCGGTCGACCGCGTCCCAGATATCGACGAAGCGCAGGTGCAACGGCGCGAAGCCGAAACGCATGGTGGCTGGCGCGCGGAAGTCGCCGATCACGCCGCTCGCGATCAGGGCCTTCATGATCGGATAGCCCGAGGCGTGGTCATAGGCGATGTGGCCGCCGCGTTCAGCGGGATCGGCCGGGCTGCCGAGCACGAAGCCCGCGTCGAGCAGGCGCGCCGCCATCAGATCCTGGAACAGTTTGCCCAGAGCCAGCGACTTGGCGCGAATGGCCGTGGTCCCGGCTCGCTCGGCCATATCGATCCCGGCTTCGGTGGCGACCATGCTGAGGATCGGCTGGGTGCCGGTCAGCATCTTGCCGATGCCCTCGGCGGGACGATAGTCGCGGTCAAAGGCGAACGGCGCGCCGTGGCCCCACCAGCCGGTCAGGGGCTGTGCCGCCGCGCCCTGGTGGCGGCTGGCGACGAACAGGAAGGCCGGGCTGCCAGGCCCGCCGTTCAGGTACTTGTAGGTGCAGCCGACGGCGAAGTCAGCGTCGCAGCCGTTCAGGTCGACCGGCATGGCGCCGGCGCTGTGACACAGGTCCCAGATCGCCAGCGCGCCGTGGGCGTGGGCCTTGGCTGTGATCCCGGCCATGTCGAGGACGTGGGCGGTCTTGTAGTGGGCCTGGGTCAGGACCACGGCGGCGACATCGTCGTCGATGGCGTCGTCGATGGCGTCCTTCTCGGCGAAGCGGATCTGGTGACCCTTGCACAAGGACTCGATCAGCCCCTGAACCATGTAGTTATTGGTCGGGAAGTTGCTGCCTTCCATGACGATCACGCGCCGATCCGGGCGCAGGGCCAGAGCGGCGGAGACGACGCGAAAAAGGTTCAGACTGGTCCCGTCTGTCAGCACGACCTCGCCCGGACCCGCGCCGATCAGGCCGGCCAGACGATCGCCGAGGCGATAGGGCAGGGCGAACCACCCGGCCTTGTTCCAGCTGGTGATCAGGCCATCGGCCCATTCCTCCTGCGCTGACTGAGCGACGCGCGCCAGGGCGGCCCTGGGCGCGGGGCCCAGCGAGTTGCCGTTCAGATAGACCACGCCCTCGGGCAGGGCGAACTCGGCGACGAAGGCGGCCAGCGGATCGGCGGCGTCCATCGCCTCGGCGGCGGCGCGGGAGAGAGAGTCTGACATGGCCCCCGCTATAGGCGCAAAGCTGGAGGCCGTCATGCCGAAGGCTTGCCCTTGTCGGTGTTGGCGCCGGCCCAACCGCTTTCCGAGACGTCGATCATCACGCCCTCGGGACCGCTCATCTTGCATTCGGCGTTGTCCTTGTCGGGGTTCACGCCCAGCCCCTGGGCAATGTTGACGTCGTGGCGCGGGGCGAAGCCCGAGCTCTCGAACCGGTCAACGACCGCTTCGATGTCGTCGCAGCCCCTTAGGCTTGCAAGGCCAGCCTGTCCCATCGCCCCCGGATGACGTATCAAGGGAGCCTGGGCTCAGAGAGGAACGGCATGAAGGACTGGGTGATCGGCGTCATGGGCGGTTCGGGCCTGTACGACCTGGACGGGTTGTCGGATCGGCAGACCCTCCGCCTGGAGTCGCCGTGGGGCGCGCCATCCGACGAGCTGGTCACCGGAACCCTTGAAGGGGTTCGCCTGGTCTTCCTGCCGCGCCACGGCCAGGGCCATCGCATTCCACCGGGCGCGATCAATGCCCGCGCCAATATCGATGTTCTGAAGCGGGCGGGCTGTACCGACCTTGTCTCGGTTTCGGCGGTCGGCTCGCTGCGGGAAGAGCTGCCGCCCGGGACCTTCGTTGTGGTCGATCAGTTCATCGACCGGACCGTCGCGCGGCCCGCCTCCTTCTTCGGTCCGGGGCTCGTCGCCCACGTCTCGATGGCCGATCCGGTCTGTCCGAGCCTGTCGTCCGCAGCGGCGAACGCAGCGCGCGCGGCAGGGGCCGTGACGGTCGAGGGCGGCGTCTATGTCGCCATCGAAGGCCCGCAGTTCTCGACTCGCGCTGAAAGTGAGCTTTACCGCGCCTGGGGATGTTCAGTCGTCGGCATGACGGCGATGCCCGAGGCCCGCTTGGCCCGTGAGGCGGAGCTACCCTATGCCAGCGTTTGCATGGTCACCGACTATGACTGCTGGCGGGCCGATACGGCCCATGTCGAGGTCGCCGGGATCCTGGCGACCATGAAGGCCAATGCCGAGGCGGCGCGCAGGATGCTGACCGAACTGGCGCGCGGCCTGCCGCAGGACCGGCCGGCCTCACCGATCGACACAGGCCTGGACTATGCCGTCGTTACCGATCCGGCGTCATGGGATCCGGTGCTGGCAGGCAAGCTGGCGGGGATCTGCCCGAGACGGTTCAGCCCCAGCGCGATTGGCTGAGATAGCGCCGAAGCGACGCCCCGTCATCGACGTCCTCCTGCAGCCTTAGTAGGGCGACCGGGCGGGTCTCCATGTTGGCTACAGTGTCGGCCAGGGCCTGTTGGGTCGACCAGCGGACTCCCTCAAACGGCAGATGCATCCGTGGCCGACGGCGAAGACCGATCAGCCAATAGCCGCCATCGCGGGCCGGGCCGAACACGGCGTCGTGGGCGCCGAGCGCGGCGAAGGCCTTGGCCACGTCCTGACGTGTCACGGTCGGGGTGTCGGCGCCGAGGATGACCACCGGTCCGCGCGGCAGGGCGCGGACGACCCGTTCCAGCTTCTCACCCAGATGGCCTGGCCCCTGGGCGATCACGCGCGCCGGCGCGGCCCAGTCCGTCGGCCGGTCCGGCGAAACGGCCATCCACAGGGTCCATCGCGGGTCGCGGCCCAGGGTGCGACGCAGCCGCGCCAAAGCCGCCCGAGCGAACCGCACAGCCTCCAGGTCCCCGACATCCGCAGCGAGCCGGCGCTTGCCCACGCCGTAACGCGGCTGCCGGCTGAACAGCACCAGATGCTGCTGGGTTGGATCAGCGCCCATAGAGCGCCGCGATCCGGGCCGGGGCGACGCCCAGGAAATAAAGCGCCAGGCAGCGCAGGTTCAGGGCGCTCTGGCGGACCCAGCCGCGGCGACGCCAGCGCTCGGCGGAGGTCAGGGCGGCGCCGTGCAGCTGGCGAAGACGGTGGCGGCCCAGGCGGCGGGCCAGGTCGACATCCTCCATCAGGGGCAGGGCCGCAAATCCCCCGACCTCGGCATAGAGGTCGCGATGAATCAGAAGGCCCTGGTCGCCATAGGGCAGGGCCAGGAGGGCGACCCTGAGGCTGACGCCCCATTCCAGCAGCCGCGCCTGCCAGGCGGGGTCGTCGAGCTTGAAACGGAAGGCTCCAGCCCATCCCCGTCTGTGGGGGGCGGCAATATGGTTCGCCAGGGCCGTCCAGGCGGCCGCGTCGAGCCGGGTGTCGGCGTGCAGGAACAGCAGCCATGCACCGCTGGCGGCCTCGGCGCCGAGGGCGAGCTGATGGCCGCGCCCCGGGACAGAGTGAAGGACCCGCGCGCCATGGGCGGCTGCGCGGGCGACGGTGTCATCGACGGAGCCGCCATCCACGACGATCACCTCGCGCACCGCAGGCAGATCGACCAGGGTCCGGGCCAGGCGTTCGCCGGCATTGAGCACGGGCAGGATCACTGAGAGGTCCTCCAGCCCAGGGCCGGGTGACATCATGGCGCGCTGCAACTGGCGCCGCCCAGGACGCAAAACTGGGCGCAGAAAGGGTGGTTGAGCTGAACGGCGCCGGAGGCCTGCGCCAGGGTCTGGCCCAGTTCGAACTGGGGATCATACGGCGTCAGGGTGCAGGCGACGACGGCGGCCTCGGCCGCGTCCTTGCGGCGCACGACCATGCGGCTGGTGGCGCACATCATCTGTTCGGGCGCCCGGTCGAGAATTTGCCAGCAGGCCTCGGTGATCTCCGGCACGGCCCGGTCCGCTTCCATCTCGGGAAACAGCACCAGGGTCGACCGGTCCTCGGCGTCGACGGCCAGGCCGCGCGCGTGAAACAGGTCGCCATAGGCCTGCCGCGCGGCGGCCTCGCTTTCCTCGGCCAGTCGACGACCGGCGATTGCGACACGAAGGCCTTGCTCGCCCAGCCAGTCCAGACCCTCCCAGGCCTTGTCCCAGGATCCCGTCCCGCGCTCGGCGTCGTGGACCGCTTGCGTGTGATGGTCGAGGCTGACCCGGAAGGTCAGGCGGTCGCGATGCGGCCTGGCCAGATCGCCCAGGCGCGCGCCCCATCGCAGCATCGGGCGCATGGCGTTGGTCAGGACCAGAACCTGATGGCCCGCACCGAGGGCGGCGTCGAGCATGGCCAGGATGTCCGGGTTCATGAACGGCTCGCCGCCGGTAAAGCCGATCTCGCGGGTCGGCAGGCCGGTCTCGGCGATCTCGACAAGATAGCGGGCGACGTCTTCCAGGCTCAGATAGGCCAGGGCGTCATTGGTCGGTGAACTCTCGATATAGCAATTGACGCAGGCGATGTTGCACAGGGTCCCGGTGTTGAACCACAGGGTTTCCAGCGCGGTCTGGGCGACCCGGGCGCGGGGCGATCCGTCCGCCGTGACGAGAGGATCCACGAAGCGGCCGGGCCCGGCGGCGGCGCGATGGGTTGCGAAGGGCGAAGCGGTCGACGTCATGGCGTCCTTTGTGTCAGTTTCGGGCCGATCGTCCCAGCGCCGAGCGAGGTTACCGACCAGATTCGGCCCCATGGGTGCAAAGGTTTCATCGGACCGTCCGGAAATCGAACTCTGGCGTCCTGGCGAGGTTCGTGGAACGGTCGCAATACACAGGAGAACCATCATGCTGACGCGATCGAAATTCGCCGGGATAGCCCTGACCTTGTCCCTGCTGGTCCCCGTCTGGTTCCTGGTCTCCGCCCTTGGGGTGAAGTTTGGCCTTTGGTCCTGGCGTATCGGGCTTGGCGTGCTGATCATACAGTGGGGACCGCGTCTGCTGCTGGCCACGGCCGTGATCGCCCTCGTCGCCCTGATCCTGGTCTTGATCCGCCGTCCCCGGGCCGCATGGGCTGCGGCGCTCGTCGCCCTGATCATCCCCGCGACCGGCCTGGGCTATCTGGGCTGGGTACGGGCCCAGGCGGCCGATATCCCGCCGATCCACGACGTCGCCACCGACATTGCCGATCCGCCGGCTCTGAGCCCGAGCCTGCTGTCGCTCCGGACGGCGGCGGAGGCCAATCCCGTGGGGGACCTGAGGGCGCCCCTGACCGCCGCAGACCCTTACCGCGATCCCCGGTTCGCCAAATATGGCAGCAAGAGCCTGGGGCAGGTCGGTCATGAGGCCTATCCAGGGCTACGGACGGCCGCGTTCGACGCGGCGCCGACGAAGGCCTTCACCGCAGCGCTCAAGGCGGCCCAGGGCATGGGCTGGACTGTGGTGACCCAGGACCCGCAGGCCGGCGTGATTGAGGCGACGGCGGGGACCTTCTGGTTCGGATTCAAGGATGATGTCGTCGTGCGGGTGCGTTCGGGCGCCGGGGGGCAGGGCTCCAGGGTCGATGTGCGATCCATCTCGCGCGTCGGGTTGAGCGATCTGGGCGCCAACGCCAAACGTATTGAAACCTATCTGGCGCGGGTTTCGGCAGGACTGAAAACCTGAAGCGCGCGCCACGACAGGGCGTCTCCTTCCGCGTTCTTGCGGCGCGGCTCGCATGACGGCGCGGTCGGTGACCCTGGTCGGGGCGGGCCACGCGCATCTGCACGTCGTGCGGCAAGCCGCCCGGCTACGGGCCGCAGGGCTGACGGTGACGCTGATCGCGCCCGAGCTGTTTCACTATTCGGGGCTGGCCAGCGGCGTGCTCTCCGGCGCGCTGGCGCTGGATGAGGCCCAGATCGATGTGGCGGCCCTGGCGGCGGCATTCGGCGTCCGCCATCTGGCCCAGTCCGTCGTGGCGGTCGATCGTGCGGCACGCATCCTGACCCTGGCCGATGGCAAGACCGAAACCTATGACCGCCTGTCGCTGAACATCGGCAGCGTTGCCGCTGATCCTCACGGCCTGGTCGGCGGCCCCGGGGTCTGGCCGGTCAAGCCTCTGTCGCAGCTGTTGACCTTGCGCGCCCGGATCGAGGCGCAGGCGGCGGCGGGCGCCGCGGCGCCGCGGATCGTGGTCGCGGGGGGCGGCCATAGCGCGCTGGAAATCGCCGCAAGCCTCTGCGGCCTGGTCGAGCGCGGTGACGGTCGGCCCCAGGTCACGGTGATCGCGCCCCGCCACGGGGTGGGTCTTCCGCCGGCCGCCTGGTCTCGGCTGTCGGCGGCCCTGGTTGAGCGGGGGGCCGTTTTGCGGTCCGGCCTTGTCGTGGGTCGAACCGTCGACAGCTGTCGACTGGCCGATGGCGCGCTCGAGCCCTGTGACATCCTGGTTCTGGCGGCCGGGCTTTCAGCCCCGCCGCTGATCGGCGAACTCGGACTGCCGCTGGACGGACAGGGGCGGCTGCGGGTCACGCCGACCCTGCAGGCCATCGGCGACCCCGCCATCTTCGCCGTCGGGGACTGCGCCGTGATCGAGGGCCACACGCGGCCGGCTGCAGGCGTTTTCGGCGTTCGCGCTGCGCCGGTTCTGCTCAACAACCTGGCGGCCCATGGCGATGACCGGCCCACCCGGCCCTACCAGCCGCAGACCCGCTGGCTGTCGATCATGGATCTGGGCGATGGTCGGGGCCTGGCGGTGCGCGGCCGGTTCTGGCTACTGGGCCGGGCCGCGCTGTGGTTGAAGCGCTATCTCGATCTCGGCTTTATCCGGCGCATGCGGGCGCCGCCGGCTTCAAGGCCCTAGCCACAGCCGCGCGGTTGCGGCCCTTCCCTCAGGCGAAATGCTTCAGGATCGCCACCAGCCTGCGTGTGCGGTCAGAGAACAGCGCCGGGGTGTACCATTGGCCGGCCAGACGTTTGCCGATCTCGCCCCGGGTGGGATAGGGCGCGATCATGCTGGTGATCTGACTGAGCTTGAGCCCCGCCGACATCACCAGGGACCACAGATGGATATGGTCTCCGGCCTGACGGCCCACGAGGGTAACGCCGAGGATCTTGCCCTTTTTCGTCGTGATCAGCTTGCCGAAGCCACGCGTGTCGCCCTCGGCGATAGCCCGGTCATTTTCAGCAAAGTCAAAGTGCTCGACGCGCAGGTCATCGCCATGGATCGCACGGGCCTCGGATTCGCCCAGCCCGATTGCGGCCAGTTGCGGATCGCAATAGGTGACCCGAGGCGTCTGCAGGGCGTCGGCATTGACGGGCAGGGCGAAGACCGCCCGGCGCACTACCAGCGAGGCGTGCGCGCCGGCCAGATGCGTGAACTGCCCGCGACCGGCGGCGTCGCCGACCGCATAGACGCGCCGGTTGCTGCTGCGCAGGGACTTGTCGGTGATGATGCCGTTGCGGTCAGTCTCGACGCCCGCCTTGTCGAGATCCAATCCGCTCAGGGCCGGGCGACGCCCGACGGCGACCAGAAGGTGCGAGCCCGTGACCGTGCGGGTCTGGCCATTGGTCTCCACCTCAACCACGGGACCGGACGCGATCCGCGTGGCTCTGCCGCCGGTCATGACTTCGACGCCGTCTGCGCGGAGTTGGGCCAGAACCACGGCGGCGGCCGCCGGGTCTTCGCGCCCCAGAAGGGTGTCGGCCTCGATGATCACCACCTCTGAGCCCAGTCGGCGGAAAGCCTGGCCGAGCTCGACGCCGATCGGGCCGCCGCCCAGCACGATCAGGCGTTCGGGCAGGGTCGTCAGGCCAAACAGGGTTTCATTTGTCAGGTAGGGGACGGCGTCGAGGCCGGGAATTGGCGGTACGGCGGCATGGGAGCCGGTGGCCACGATGATCTTTCGCGCCCTGACGCGCACACTATCGCTGGCGACGGTGCGATCGTCGACGAAGCGGGCGGCCTCGCGCACCACCTGCACGCCCAGCCCTTCGAAGCGCGCCTGACTGTCATTGGGCGCGATGGCCGCGATGGCGGCGTGGACATGGGCCATGACCTTGGAGAAGTCGATCGACAACTCGCCGACCCGGACGCCGAGCGCCGAGGCGGCGTGAGCCTGATGGGCGGCTTCGGCGGCTGCGATCAGCGTCTTTGAGGGAACGCAGCCATAGTTGAGGCAGTCGCCGCCCATTTCCCCCTTTTCGAACAGCACCACCTTGAGGCCCAGTTGAGCGGCCCCAGCAGCCACGGACAGGCCGCCCGAGCCCGCCCCGATGACGACCATGTCGACCTTTAGGGTTTTGGATGTCACAGGGCGTTTCCGGTTCTGGCGCGGCGGCGTTGATAGAGGGTGGTGCCCAGCGACAGCAGGCCCAGCCCGATCAGGGGCAGGAGGACGCGGGGCTCGAAGATCGCGCCGGCGTTCGGTGTTTCGCCGCGGGCGATCAGATCGCCGATCCCGGCGCCGATGCCGCTATAGATGAAGGTGGCGGGCATGATGCCCAGGAAGGTGGCCAGGGCATAGGCCCGCAGCGGCGCATGGGCCAGGGCGGCGGCGATATTGACCAACCAGAAGGGGGCCAGCGGCACCAGCCTGAGGGTCAGGATATAGCCAAAGGCCCCGGCCTGAACGCCATCGATGACCGCTTTGAGTGTGCCGCCTGAGGCCTCGGCGCGCCGGCGCAACACCTCGCCCAGCGAGGTGCGGACCGCATAGAACACCAGAATAGCCCCGATCGTGGCGCCGACCACGGTCGCGCCGCCACCGACCCAGGGGCCAAACAGATAGCCGCCCGTGAGGGTCAGGACCAGGCCCCCGGGGAGGCTGATCGCCGTGGCCACGGCATAGACGGCCATGAAGCTGAGCAGGGCCAGGATCAGGTGGTCGCCGACAAAGGCCCGCAAGGCCGCCTCATGGGTCCGCAGCGCCTCGAAATTGAGGTAGCGGGTCACGCCGCTGGCAAACACGGCGACCACCAACACCGCGAGAAGCAACAAGGGAAGAAAGCGTCTCAGCAGGCTCATCAGCGGTTTTCCATGGCATTGATCGACCAGTTATAGGTGTCGCCGGCGATCCGGTCGACCTGGAGAAGGCGGGCCTTGAGGGGCGCTGCCGCATAGCCGGCGAGGTGGTCGATGACGCGTCGGTCAGAGCCGCCGAAATCGCTCGAATACCATTTGTAGATAGAGGACACCGTGAGCGCCGCGCCCTTGAAGGCCACGCCGCGGGGATGATTGACATAGGCGCGTGCGGCGGCGTCCAGCGTCGGACCCAGTCCCGCACCCCGCCAGGCTTTCCGTGGCAGATTGGGGCAACTGAACGAGGCGCAGTTGACCGCATAATGGACGCGCGGATCCGACCATCCCTTGCGCAGTATGCCGTGCTCGATGCCGTCCAGCGAAAGATCGACGCCGTGAACCCGGGCGAGGGTCTTCTTCCAGGGGCCGGCGACCAGCAGAGATGAGCGGATGTCGCGGATCGACTTGACCGGCCAGGCGTCGATGACCTCGCGAAGCGTCAGGGCGTTGTAGAGATTGGCCCAGAAGGCGAACTGTTCTGGCCGGCTCAGGGCTTGGGGATCCTGGGCCGACAGGTGATCGATATAGCGGCCCAACCCGTCGCGGTCAGGGTTGGAGCGACGCCAGCCGGCATAGTTGACCCGCACCACCCCGTCGCTTGAATCATGGGCCCAACGCGCCAGCAGGGCGTCAAAGGCGGCGTGGTCCACCGTGGCGCGCCCGGCTTGCCCGTTTGCGAAGACCGCCAGATCCCGGGCTGCGGCGGAACGGGCGACCAGACCCGTCGCGAGTCCGGCTCCGGCGATGATCAAGCCGCGTCTCTTCAGGTCGGCCATTCTCGGAACCTCGCAATTGCAGACCTTAGTGTCGGGTGGTGTGTGATCGCAAGGCGACGTTGCCGCTCCGGGCTGGCTCGCGGACGTTCAGGTCAGCGCTCGGCCAGGAAGACGGGGAGGGGCTCCCGTCATGTCAGGGCTTTGGGGCCCAGTCAGTCGGGCGACGGGCGAGCTGTCAAACCAGCGGAACGGATTGGTCGATTTTGCAGGCCAGGCGCGAGGCTCGGACCGTCTTCCCGGGCGACTAAAGTTTGGGCTGGCAGCTCCCCGATCGTCTCAGGAGCGCGCGCCTTCAGAGCGGCGATCCAAGCGCCGATGCGCGTGAGGTCTGCGCAGCATCGCGCGCCTCAAGCGCCTTGCGGATCTCATCATGCGCAGCCTTGTCCATGGTGTGGCCGGCTATCAGGGCAGCGCCAGCAAGCGCCAAAAGGGCGGGCACGACGGCGAAGCTGACCGAGAGAACCAGTAGTGCCAGAGCCGCATTCTCGGCCCCCAGGTCAGCCTTGAACCCAAAAAACTCCAGCGCGCTGACGGAAGCAAAAACCGCGACCGCAGAGCCGATCTTTACGGCCCCGCTCAGCAAACCAAACATCAGACCGCTGCGATCCACGCCGCTCCTGAGGCGCTCTTCGTCACTCAGGTCGGCCATCATGGCGCGCAGCAATATTGGCCCCGCGCTGTAGGGCAGGCCGGCAAGGATCATGGTCACGATCCCCCAAGCCAGGCCCTCCGGCGCGATCAACACCGCCAATTGTGCGACGGCATAGGCGACTGCGGCGATGGCCAAGGCGCGATGCTTGCCCATGGCCTGTCCCAGCCGCCCCCAAAGCGGCGCGCCAAGCAGTGCGCCGATAAAATAGAGCAGCAGCAGCAGGCCGGCTTCGGAACGGTCCCAGCCGCGGATGGCGTCAAAATAGAAGAAGAACAGTGTGCCGGCGATGACCGGGCCCGTGCCGAGAAGAATATCCGAGGCCAGCAAACGCATGATCGATGGCCGGCGCATCAAATCCAGATAGTGGCGCCAGGTTGCAGAATGGGTGTTCGGCGGTGACTCCGGCTCGTGAATTGAAAGCAGCGCCAGAAGGATGGCCACGGGCAGGCTCAACACAACGAACCAGCCCATGGCCCGCACGCCCTGCCCGTAATCGAGCCCGAAACCGATTTTCATCAGCGGCGGCATGGCGAGCACAATGAGCATGCCCGCGACGGTGAAGCCCTGCCACCAACTGAAGACGCGCGCGCGCTGCCCATATTCCGGAGCCAGTCGGGCCGCCCAGGTGACGTGCGCCATCGTCGCCATGGACTGGCCCAGAAACCCCAGGACCAGCCAGAACAGGATGTAGTTTCCGTCGATGCCCGGGCGCGCCATGAACAGCATCCAGACCGCGAGGACGGCAATGGGCAGGCCGCCTACCAGCCAGGGCTTGAACCGGCCAAAGCGCGTGTTCGTCCTGTCGATCAGGAACCCGAGGGTCGGATCCAGCCACAAATCGAAAAGTCGAACGATGCCGAAGGCTAGTCCGATAGCACTCAGACTGACGCCCAGATCTGTGGCGTAGTAATTGGGAAGATAGACGACGACGGGCATGAGCATCGCCGCCACAGGAACGCAGGGCAGGGCAAAGGCCGCCAAGCTCCAAGTTCCTAGGGGCCTTTGGCCGCTGTTTGCGCCATCAGCCCGGCGAGCCGGCGTCTGAAGTCCCTCCGCCACCGCCGCTAGTCGCCAAAGCCGACAAACACCGCCGCTTCCGCCACCGACTTGCGCTCGGACACCACGGCATTGGCCGGGAAGCTTTCATCCGGCCAGCCCAGGGCAATGCTTTTCATGATCACCTGATCGTCGGCAATGCCGGCATGCTCGCGAACCACCGGTGACTGCATGATGCCCTGGCTATTGATCACCGCGCCAAGGCCGCGAGACCAGGCGGCATTGACCAGGGCGGTGGCGACCGCGCCGCAGTCGAACGGCGTGTCGTCGCTGCCGTCGAGGACGCGGTCATAGGTGACGATCACGCAGACCGGCGCGTCGAACTGGCGAAAGCCGCGCAAGACCCAGTCCTGTCGGGCATCCTTGTCTTCGCGCTCGATCCCCATCGCCGAGAACAGCTGCTTGGCGACCCCAACCTGTCTGTCGCGGTGCTGGCCGGCGAAGGTCTGGCCTGTCCGAAACTCCCGGGACTGCGGCACACCGGCCAGGGTTCGCTCGGTGTTGCCGGCGCGGATCCGCTCCAGCGGCTGGCCCGTGACGATGTAGAAATTCCACGGCTGGGTGTTCATCGACGATGGCGCACGCATCGCCAGGCCGATGATCTCCTCAATCAGGGCCCGGGGAACGGGGTCGGGTTTGTAACCGCGGATGCTTCGGCGACCCAGGATAACGTCGTCAAACTGCATAGGGGAATCCTGAACCAACGCGCCCAGCTTGGAGCCATAAGGATTTATGCGGCTGTGGCAGCGACGCGGCAACCCATGTCGCGTTTCATCAGGGACCTTGCGCCAGTCTTTAATCCCTTAAGGCTCCTGTCGTCTCCGCGCAGATCGAGGCGCGCCGTCGCGGCCCAGCTTGATGCAGTCATCAGGGTCTCGCTGGAGGCAACGCGCGGTCAAGCCATCCCCATTGCGGCCTCGGTCGCGACCGCCGGTTTGGCCGCCATGCGTTTCGCCGCCAGGCCAAAACAGATGACTGACGCCAACATGGCGACCGAAGCGCCTGCGCAGGCGATGTTCAGACTTTGGACCGGCCCAAATCTCTGGCTGAGGAGATCGCTGGCCGATCCGACGGCTAGGGGCCCAAGACCCAGACCAATCAAGCTTGTCAGGAAAAACAGTATCGCCGAGGCGGTCGCGCGGACGTTGGGGCTTGCCAGAACCTGAACCGAGGCGAAGGTCGGTCCATAGGCCATCGCGTGCAGGAAAACGCCGACCATCAGGGCGGCCAGGGCCAGCGCAAGGTTTGGCGCGAAAGGCATCAGGCCCAGGAACGGCGTGGAGGCCAATAGGACAAACATCGGCTGTCGAGCATAGCCGGCGATGCCGCCGCGGGCGGCCCGGTCGGCCAGCCTGCCGCCGATCAACGTGCCCGCGCCGCCGCCGAGGCCGATGATGAGTCCGAGGGCCAAACCGACCATGCCTGCAGGACCCAACCCAAGCTTTGCCCCCAGCAGGGTAAGCGCCTCACTGTGATTGCGAAGGAAAAGGGATCCGAAGAACGTAGACTGACCGTAGTAGGAAAATGACGTCAGCGCGGCGGCGAAGGCGATAAGCCAGAATGCGGGCTTGCCCTTCAGCTCGGCGAATGCCGCCCTGAAGGACTGGAGACCTTTGGTCTGCATGGCGAGCGCGGGGCGTAGGCGACGCGGCTCGCGCAGGGTGACAATGGCGAGGACCGCCACGCCCAACCCGGGCAATCCGGCGGCCATGAAGGCCGCGCGCCAGCCGAGGCTGTCGACGATGAGTCCGCCTATCGCCAAGCCCAAAAGCGATCCGAGGGGAATTCCAAGAGAATAGAAAGCCAGGGCCGAGGCCAGTTTGGCGCGCGGTGTGAACTCGGAAATCAGCGAATGAGCCGCCGGTGTACAGCCAGCCTCGCCGATGCCGACCCCGATCCGCGCCAGAATGAGTTGCGGGAAAGAGCGAGCCAAGCCGCAGACTGCGGTAAATGCGCTCCAGACGGCCAACGAGATCGCGATCAGCCGAACGCGGTCCCCGCGGTCGGCGAGGCGCGCCATCGGCAGGCCTACCGCCGAGTAGAAGAGAGCGAAGGCCAGGCCGCTGACCGCGCCGATCTGCCAGTCGGCGAGGTGCAGTTCAGCCTTCATCGGTTCGGCCAGGATCGTGACGATCTGCCGATCGAGCATGTTGAGCGCGTAGATCAGCATCAACAGCACCAAGGCGTAGCGCCGATAGCCTGAGGACCACGCCGGTTGCTCGGTCGGGGATCCGATAGATGTCTCTTCAGCCATGGACCTGCTCGTTGCTTGTCAGATCCCTACGCTATGGGGGGCCTCAGACCGTGGGGCCCTCGCTGCCGCTGAAGGCGCTCAATATCGCCTATGTGATCTTGTTCCTTTGTACGAGCGCCGGGCTTGAGAACGGAATGCGCCACGCCGACCAGTAGCCGCCTCGCTGGTAGGGCCGCCCCGCAATGACCACTACGATCGCTGATTCACGCCGAGCGCAGGCGCGCCGCACCGACGCCATTGTCGTTGGCGCAGGCTTTGGCGGACTGTACGCGGTTCATCGGCTGCGGAGCGAAGGCCTGTCGGTGATTGGCCTGGAGGCGGGCGGTGATGTCGGCGGAACCTGGTATTGGAACCGCTACCCTGGCGCCCGCTGTGACGTCACCAGCATCGACTATAGCTACGCCTTTTCCGAGGCGATCGAGCAGGCCTGGACCTGGAGCGAAAC
This sequence comes from Caulobacter sp. ErkDOM-E, assembly GCF_048541895.1. GTDB lineage: Bacteria > Pseudomonadota > Alphaproteobacteria > Caulobacterales > Caulobacteraceae > Caulobacter. The sequence goes on from NZ_CP183331.1 coordinate 1,350,251, forward strand.
CTTCGCGGCCGGCTCCGAGATCCTGGCCTACGCCAATTTCGTCGCCGATCACCTGGACCTCAGACCCGCCTACCTCTTCGACACGCGGGTGGAAGCCATCGCCTTTGATGATGAGCGGCGGGTCTGGACAATTACCACCCAGCAGGGCGACCAGTTCGAATCCGATTACCTGGTGATGGCCACCGGCCCGCTGTCCTTGCCCAAGCCCGTCGATATTCCAGGCTCCGACCGATTTGAAGGCGAGCTCTATCGCTCGGGCAAATGGCCCCATCACGAGGTCGATTTCCGGGGCAAGCGGGTGGGCCTGGTGGGCACCGGCTCTTCCGGCATCCAGATCGCGCCCGTGGTCGCCGAGACCTGTCAGTCGCTGACGGTCTTCCAGCGCACGCCGAGCTTCACGCTTCCCATGCGCAACACGGCCATTTCGGAGGTCTACGCCGCACAGTTGAAGGCGAACATGGCGGGCCTGCGGGCTGTGGCCCGCACCACCTTCACCGGGGGTGTCCGGCCGCTCTCAACCCGCCCGCTGTTCAGCGTGACCGTCGAGGAGCGCAATGAACTCATGGAGGAGGCCTGGGCCAAGGGGGCGTTGCAGTTTCTGGGCCTGTTCTCGGATCTTCTGACCAACGCCGCGGCCAACGAGATCGTCGCAGACTTCGTGCGCGACAAGATCGGCCAGACGGTCAAGGACCCGGTGACGGCCGAGAAGCTCAAGCCGCGTGGCTATCCGATCTATGCGCGCCGGCCCTGTCTCGACACCCAATACTACGAGACGTTCAACGCGCCGCACGTCTCGCTGGTGGACTGCTTCGAGGAACCGATCGTCGAGTTCACCCCGGCGGGTCTGCGGACGGCCAGGCGCGAGGTCGCGCTGGACGTGATCATCATGGCCACCGGCTATGACGCCCTGACCGGCCCGATGCTGGCCATCGACATCACGGGCCGCGACGGGCTGAAGCTCAGCGAAGCCTGGCGCGATGGGCCAAAATCCTACCTGGCGCTTCTGATGCATGGCTTCCCGAACCTGTTCATCATCGGCGGCCCGAGCGGACCGTCGATTCTGGCCAATTACATCCGGCTGGACGAGATGAACGTCGACTGGGTGGTGGACTGCATCCTGCACATGCGCCGCCAGGGCCTGGCGACCGTTGAGGCCACGGCCGACGCGCAAGCGCGTTGGGGCCAGACCGTGTGCGAGATCGCGGATCGCACCCTCTATGTGAAGGCGGACACCTGGTACACCGGGACGAATATCGAGGGTAAGCCGCGCGGCTTCTTCGTCTTCGCCGGCGGCCTAAACCGTTATGCCGAGGTCTGCGCCGGGGTCGCGGCGGCAGGCTACGAAGGGTGCCACTTCACGGCGCGCAGCCCGGGTTAGGGCGAGGAAGGCGGGCGCGGCTAGGGCCGCACCCGCCACCCGCTAACCGTTTCGACTCAGGAATGCGTAGAGGGGATCGTCGGGGAAACGGCCGCCCACGGGCGTGCGGGCCGCGAACCGGTCAGGATGTGCGCCAGGTGTCGGTGCAGACTTCTCGATCCAGTCAAAGACGACCTGACGCGCGGCGATGCGCCAGTCGCCGTCGCGCTTTTCGAACCGGTCGAGGTAGCGGCCGCACATGTGCAGGACGACCAGCGACCCGTCGTCATCAGGTTGCCGGTGCAGGGCTGTAAACACGGACTCTACCGCGGCGGCCGACCCATCTTCGAAGGTGATCATGACGTTGTGCACCTGATGCACTGCACGCTCGATGTGAGGCAGGACTGTCAGCGCCCAGTCGACGAACTCCGACGCCGTGCCTTTGAACGCGCCGTGCTGGTCAGGGCCTTCCGGCCAAGCCACTGAGCGCAGGGCCGCCTCGTCCATGCGATCGATGCCCCGGCAATAGCGGTACAGGCACTGGCGGATCTGCTCGCTGTCCCAGAGTTGCTGGAGATTGGGTTGGTCTGCCATCTGGAGGTCTCGTGAAATGAACTGGGGTTACAGGATGTCGCTGGCGTCGCCGGCGTCGCCGAAGGCGGTCCAGCCGCCATCGACACTCAGAGTGGCGCCCGTGACGTAGCTGGCGGCGGGCGAGGTCAGGAACGCGATGGTTCGGGCGACCTCCATGGGGTCTCCGAGGCGCCCGATGGGCGCGCGGCGCTTGATAGAGTCGAACTGCGCTCGCCCTGCGGACTTGAGGGCCAGAACGGCGGGGGTCTCGATATAGCCGGGTGCGACCGTGTTCACACGGATGCCGGCGGAGGCCCATTCGCACGCCAGGCTGCGGGTCATCATCGTCACGGCCGCCTTGGCCGCGCAGTAGGCGTTGCGCCGGGGCAGGGCGCCCAGGCCCGCGATTGAGCCGAGATTGACGATGACGCCCCCCTGACCCATCGCGCGCGCTGCCGCCTTGGCCGTCGCCAGCGGCCCGCTGAAATTGAAGTCGTAGACGCTGGTGAAGTCCTCGACGGTCTGATCCAGGGTGGGCTTGAACACGTCGGCGGCGCCGGCGTTGTTGACCAGAACGTCCAGGCGTCCCCAGCGAGCCGTGGCCTGGGCGAAGGCCGCCTCGACCGCAGGGATGTCGGTGATGTCGGCCTGGACGACGAGATGCCCCTCACCCAGCGCTTCGGCCAACGCCTTGGCGCTCTCCGGGTCGCGCTCGATCACCAGAAGCCGATCCCCCGCGGCGTGAAACAGGTCCACGACGCAGCGGCCGATCCCACGTCCGCCGCCGGTGATCGCGCTGACGCGGGGGGACGGCGCCGGAACGCTGGGCGCGGGCGCTGTCGAAGCCGGGCCGGCGCCGCCATAGACGGTGTAGGCGCCGTCCACGACCAGTGTCGCGCCCAAGATGTAGCTGGCCGCCTCGCTGGCCAGAAAAAAGACACCCTCGGCCATCTCCTCGGGCTCGCCCATGCGACCCAGAGGAATGCGGGCGAGCACTGTTGACGGGTTCAGAAGGCCGGCGTCGATCTGGTCCTGCACCATCTGGGTGCGGGTGTAGCCGGGCAGCACCGCGTTGACGCGGACACCCTGAGCCGCCCATTCGCAGGCCAGGGTGCGGGTCAGCGAGATCACGGCCGCCTTGCTGGCGCTGTAGCTGGTGCGCTTGGCCAGGGCGACAAGTCCCGCGCCGGAGGCCAGGTTGATGATCGCGCCATGGCCTTGGGCGGTCATGAGGCGTCCCGCCTCCCGCGCGGCCAGAAAGGCGCCCGTGACATTGATCGATTGCAGCCATGCGACCTCTTCGGCCGTTTGGTCGAGGGTCGCGGTAGGCTGGGGGTCGGTCACGCCGGCGTTGTTGACCAGAACGTCGAGCCGCCCGAATTCGCGGGCCACGCGCTGGAAGCCCTCGCGAATCTGGGCTTCCGAGGAGACGTCCATCGCGATGGCGTGGTGGTCGGCGCCCAGGCTTGCGGCGCGCTCCAGGGCGCGTTCGAGGTTGCGGTCGGCGATCAACACCCGGTCGCCGGCCTGAGCAAAGCGCCGGCACGCCGCCCAGCCGATCCCGTCGGCCCCGCCGGTGACCAGGACCACTCGCGACGGCGTCTTGGAGGTCATGCTGTGCTCTGAGTGATGCGGGGGCGCCGCTGCGGATCTGACGGACCCTAACAGCGCCCTCCGGCGCGCCATGCCGGCGCCCGCGCGCCTGTCGAATATCGCCTATGTGATGTGATGCGCACTGTCCGACCGGACTAAGATCCGGAGTCGAGAGGGGCTACCAAGTCCAGGAGACGGTCCGTGACCGACGACTGGCAAGGAGCAAAGAATGTCGTGCTTGAAGATTGAGGTCGAAGACTTCGTGGCCACGGTGACGCTGGCCAATCCGCCGGTCAATTCGGCGAGTGTCGACATGATGCTGGAGCTTACGGCGGCGTTCGACGCGTTCAACGAGAGCGCCGATGTTCGCGCGGTTCTGCTGACGGGCGAGGGCAAGACCTTCTGCGCGGGCGCCGACCTGAAGAACCGCCCTGGTCCCGACGCCCCGGCCGGCACCGCCTTCGTCCGCCAGCGCATGGCGCGCGAAATGAGCTGGTCGATGGTTGAGTGCAGCAAGCCCGTCGTTGTGGCGGTCAATGGCGCGGCGCTGGGCGCGGGCCTGGGCATTGTGGCCAGCTGCGACATCATTGTGGCCTCTGAGCGGGCGGTTTTCGGTCTTCCCGAGATCGACGTGGGTCTGGCCGGGGGCGCAAAACACGCGCTGCGTTTCATTCCCCATTCCCTCGCGCGCCGCATGGTGCTGACGGGCTGGCGCGTGCCGGCCGAAGAGATGTATCGCCGGGGCCTGATCGAGGCGGCGCTGCCGCATGAGGAGTACCTGGAGTACGCCCGCGCGATCGCCAGGGAAATCGCCAGCAAGAGCCCCATGGCCGTCGCCGCGGCCAAGGACAGTCTCAATGTCATCGACAATCTGAGCCTTCGCGACGGCTATCGCTATGAGCAGGGCAACACGCTGAAGCTGTCGAAGAGCGAGGACGCCAAGGAGGCGGTCAAGGCCTTCATCGAAAAGCGTCCCCCGGTGTTCCAGGGCCGCTAGCGGCGATCGGCGCCCGGTCGAGACCGGGCGCCGGCGCACAAGCCATTTGCGTGAACAAGAAGGCAGCGTCACATGGTGACGCTGCCTTCTTGTTTTCAGGACTGTTAGGCCGCCTCAGGCGTTGGCGATGATCCGGCGCAGCATTGGAGCGGCGACGCCGGCCGTGTTGCGCACCCTGGCCCAGCGCTCGAGGCTGGCGAGCGGATCGCAGGCCTGGGTCCGCGCCATGTAGAGCGGGCCGCCGCGCCATTTCGGAAAGCCCAGTTGCTGGGTCCAGATGGCGTCGACCAGGTTGGGCGAAAGGTCCGGATGCGCTTCGAGCGTATGGGCGGTTCCGTTGATCGCCGCGGTCAGGCACCGATCGATCACGACCTCGTCGCTGATTAGCGCGCGGGCGCAACGCTGGAAGGTCGCTGAGGCTTTCAGGAGCCGCTCGACCTCTGGCTCAAAGGTGGAGCGGCCGTCGCTGCCATGGCGATACCAGCCCGGCGCGTCGGACCCGCCCACACGGCCTTCGTCGATCATGAGATCGAGGGTCGGCGAATAGGTGATCCAGTCCTCGCCATTGGTCTGGCCGGTCTGACGCCGGAACACGGTTTCCAGTCCCTCGCGGTCCGAACGCAGGAAGGGAGCGACGCGGAAGCCGAACTTCTGAAGCTCTCGGTCGATCTGGCCGGGCGTGGCGCCCTCGTCCAGCAGATGGATGGCTTCACGCAAGAGAGGCCAGGCAAGCTCGTGCGCGAGTTCTGCAGGGAGGGCGCGGCGCGTCAGGGCGGACTGGCCGTGTTCGGCATAGGTCAGGGCCTGGGCCTCGGGGGAGGCCGCGAAGGTCTCGTCCAGGCGATCGATCTCGACGCGCGCGCGGCGGGAGGGCGTCTGCCAGGCCAGTTCCAGCGCGCGCAGCAACGTTATCGGCGCCGTCTGCTGGGGAGCCTCGCGGCGCACCTTGGCCCGCAGGCCGTATATCTTGGCGGTGATGACCTCCGGCTCGGCGGTGAGCGCGATCCTGCTTTCGCTCCCGAAGCTGAAGGCGAGCTTCTCGGCGACCTGGACGAGATCGCGGGCGGCGACAAGATCGATCAGGCCATGCTCGATCGCAGCCTTGCTGTCCCAGACCGCGTTGAAGACGGCCAGGTCGGCGGCGCGCTCGACCTGGATCAATCGCGCCAGACGGATCAGGGTCTCGGCTGCGGGAAGGTGGCCTTCGCTGCGCGCCAGATTCGAGAAGGTGGCGTTAGGCAAGGCGACCCGCGCGGCGCAGGCCAGGGCCAGTTCCAGGCCCGAGCCCGTGACAGGACCCGAGAGGGCGGCGATGATCGGCTTGGTCGAGCCTGCGACGGCCGCGTAGATTGCCGCGCGGGCGTCGTCGGGCGCGGTTTGGGCGGCGAGCACGTCGTTGAACAGGCGGCGGCCGTGGAGAACGATGGCGCAGACCTCGGGGTCCGCGCCAAACGCGGTGATTTTTTCGATGAAGGCGCGGGCATGCGCGGCGTCCCAGCTGCAGGGCGGCGGGCAGTCCAGCTTCAATTGCGCTACGCCGCGCCGGAGCGCTAATTCAAAGCGCATGGCTTGGCCATTCGGCGCCGCCTGAGTCGGCCGGCGGGTCGTTCCCGTTCCCATATTTCCTCCAACCGGTTGCGTGTCGCAGTCCGCTTTGAGCGGTTCTTTCCGGTCCGACGCACGCCAAAGCGTCCGCCATGGGCGACAACAGCATGCCCTGAGGGAAGGTGAAAGCCGCGCGTCGATTGCTCCATCCAGTATCGCGTATGTGAAAAGACGCCTGTGGATCGAACCGCGTCCCGGCGCCGCGCCATCCGTCCCTAAGGTCCGCCGCAAAGACCATCGGACACAGGAAACGCCATGCTCGGCCTGATGCAGGATACGCCTCTGACGCTGTCCTCGCTCCTTGATCACGCAGCGCGTTTTCATGGCGAGGTCGAGATCGTCTCGAAGGAGCCTGGAGGCGTCACCCGAAGCAATTACGCGCGCCTTGCGGTCCGGGCGCGCCAACTGGCCTCAGCCTTGCGGCGCCGAGGGCTGAGCGAAGGCGATCGTGTCGCCAGCCTGGCGCTTAACAGCGCGCTCCATCTTGAGCTCTACTACGGCGCGACGGGCGCGGGTGGGATACTGAACACCGTCAATCCTCGGCTCTTCCCCGAGCAGATCGCCTTCATCCTTCGGCACGCCGAAAACAGGATCGTGTTCTTTGACCCGGCCTTCGGGGGGCTGCTCGAAACCCTGGTCGACCAGGCGCCGCAGGTTGAAGCCTATGTCTGCCTGTGCAGCGCGCAGGACCTGCCGCGCCTGAACCTGCCCAATCTGATCGCCTACGAGGACCTTCTCGCGGCCGAGCCCGAAGACGCGCCCTGGACCGTCGTCTCCGAGAACGCCGGCGCAATCCTCTGCTACACCTCGGGAACCACGGGCGATCCCAAGGGCGTGCTCTACAGCCACCGTTCGCTGGTTCTGCACGCTTTCGTGGCGACCGGCGCGGACGGCATGGCGATCTCCCGCCGCGACAGCATCCTGTTGGTGACGCCGCTGTTCCACGTCAACGCCTGGGGCATTCCGTTCAGCGCGGCCATGTGCGGCGCCAAGCTGGTGCTGCCGGGCGCTGCGGTCGACGGCGAAAGTCTGTTCAACTTGATGCGGGCAGAACGCTGCACCTTCAGCCTGGGGGTGCCGACCGTCTGGCTGGGCTTCCTGGACTATGTGGCCTCCCATCGCGAGGATCTGGACCTGGCGGGCCTGGCGCTGGAGCGGATCCTGGTCGGCGGTTCGGCTGCGCCGCGCAGCCTGATCGAGCGCTTTGACTACATGCTGGGCGTCTATGTCATTCACGCCTGGGGCATGACCGAGACCAGCCCGCTGGCGACCATCGGGACGCCGCTACCTGAGCACGCCTTCCTCGATCGTCAGGCGCGCTATGACGTTCAGGCCCTTCAGGGCCGCGCCATCTATGGCGTGGAGCTCCGGATCGTCGACGCCGACGGCGTGATCGCACCGCATGACGGCCTGGTCGTGGGCGACCTGCAGGTTCGTGGTCCCTGGGTTGTGCGAAGCTACTTCAAGGCCGAAGCGCCGGCCGTCACCGAGGACGGCTGGTTCGCCACGGGCGATGTGGCCAAGATCCACCCCAATGGCTACCTGCAACTGACCGACCGTTCGAAGGATGTCATCAAGTCGGGGGGCGAGTGGATCTCGTCGGTCGATCTGGAGAATGTCGCCATCGCCCATCCCGCCGTTCGCGAAGCGGCGGTCATCGGCGTGCCGCATCCCAAGTGGCAGGAGCGTCCGTTGCTGATCGTGGTGCCGGCTCCGGAGACCGTCCCCGACAAGGACGACATCCTGAAGTTCCTCGCCTCGCGCGTGGCGCGCTGGCAGGTGCCCGATGACGTGGTGATCGTCGACTCCCTGCCGCACACCGCGACGGGCAAGCTCCTGAAGTCAAAGCTGCGCGAGACCTATCGTCACCACCTCGACCCGTCCGCCGAGGTCGTCTAGAGCGCGGCTCAGGTCTCGGGGGCTGAATATTGCCTGAGGCTTTCGGCGTATTCGGCCACGCCTGCGTTCATGATCGCCACGATCTCGCTCTTGTTTCGGGCGATGCGGCTGTTGAGGCCGCCCACGCCCAGGGTCAGCTGAACACCATGCGGCGCGGCGGGCAACGGCATGGCGATCGCCGCCGCATTGGGAAAGGGGAATGCGGCCAACAGGCTATACCCTTCGCGACGCACCCAGGCCAATTGCTCCTGTAGCTGGCCGATGTCGATCCGATCGCCCGTTCCGCCGAGATAGGCGTTGATATGCCGGCTCAGCTTGTCGACGGTTTTGCTGGGCATCCGACTCATCAGGACAAGGCCCGCTGCGGAGTGCGGAAGCACCCTCATGCTGCCCTCCGTCATCGCGATCTTGTGGGGATGACTGGGCTGCACGATCCGCAAATGCTGGATGAAGATGTCGTTTTGCGACGAGATCACCACCGTCTCGTTGGTCTGCTCGAAGATGCTCCCGACCAGCCGATCAAGATCCCCCGAGCCGAAGAGGTGATGGTTGACCCAGTCGCCCAGGGCCGCCACGCGCGGGGTAGGAAAATAGGTGCGGGAGGCGCGGTCGTAGTTCAGATAGCCCAGAACGACCATGCTCTTGAGCAGGGTGGTTGTGCTCGACTGCGGATAGCCCAGCTTCTCGAATATGTAGGTAAGCCGCAGAGGTGAACGCTGCTCTTGGAAAAGCTCGAGAATCTCCAAGGTGCGCGCGGCGGATTTGATCGGTTCTCGGCGCATTGAACGGTTCCAGGTCGCGATGGGCCAACTCTGACACTACTCGCCTTTAGATCGCCGCCTTCCCGCGCCGTCCAGCCTTCCAGCACATATGTGATGTTATTCGCCAGCAACCGACATGTCGGGTCTGAGCGCCATCTACCCGGGATCTGAAAGCTGCGAGCTCTCGCCCGAAGCCTATGCTCAATGCTGCCGGGTCCGGAACTCAATTATCTCGTTTGCGATATTCGAAAGCCATGGGTCCCCAGACTGGTCGGATCGGGTCGGTCACGGCTCCCTAAGGCGACGCCTCTGCCGCGTCGCAACAATCACAGATGAGCCCGCGCCGCGCGGAAGCTTATTGGGGGAAACAAATGGTGATCTCGCAGACCTTGCGGCGCACGGCCTTGATGGCCGGCGCTTCCGCCCTGTCCTTCTTCCTGGCGCTGCCCGCAGCGGCCCAGACCGCGTCCCCGCCAGCGCAAGATGGCGTCACCATCGACGAGCTGGTTGTCACCGCCCAGAGGCGAGAGGAAAGGCTGCAGGACGTGCCGATCGCGGTTTCGGCCTTCTCCAACGACATGCTTCGTCGTCAGAAGATCGACGGCGGCCCGAACCTGCAGCTGGCGATTCCGAATGTCACCTTCGCCAAGAGCTTCTACAGCGGGTATAACTTCCAGATCCGCGGCATCGGCACCAAGCAGACGGCCGTGACGGGCGACAGCTCCACGGGCGTGCACTTCAATGGTGCGCCGCTGACGTCCAACCGCCTGTTCGAAGCTGAGTTCTTCGACGTCGAGCGCGTGGAAGTCCTGCGCGGTCCGCAAGGCACCCTCTACGGCCGCAACGCCACCGGTGGCGTGGTCAACGTTCTGAGCGCCAAGCCCACCGGCGAGTTCGAGGGCATGCTGCGGGCCGATTTCAGCAACTATGACGGCCGCAAGCTGAAAGGCATGATCAACGTCCCGCTGGCCGGCGACAAGCTGGACCTGCGTCTGGCCGGCGCGACCCTCAACCGAAGCGGCTTCGTCGACAACCTGGGCACCGGCGACAAGGTCGATGACCGCGATCTCTACTCCTTCCGGGCCAGCCTGCGCTGGCGCCCGACCTCGACCGTCGACGCCAACTTTGTCTGGCAGCACTTTAAGGAGCGGGACTCCCGTCTGCGCACGGGCAAGGGTCTGTGCACACGCGACAATGGCCCAAGCTCGGTGGGCAACACTGCGATCACCAACGCCACGGTTCGCGGGTTCCTGAGCGCGGGTTGCGCCGACGCGTCGGTCTACAACGCCGCCGCCTATGGCACGCCCAACTCGCTGGCCACCCTGTATGGCATCATCGGGTTCGCGCGCGGCCTGACCAGCGGCGACGTCTATGGCGGAACCCAGCCCCAAGGCCTGGACGTGATCGACTCGGCCATGAACCCCTCTTACCGGGCCGAAGAAGACGTGTTCACGCTGAACGTCGCGTGGGACATCAATGACAACCTGCAGTTCAATTCGCTGACGTCGTACTACGACGGCGAACTGGACGCGCGCCAGGAGATGAACCGCTTCCAGGCCTCGACGGTGTTTAATAATACCGCCCTGGCGCCCGGAGGCCTGGTGAACGATCCCCAGCTGGGGGCCTCCAACCGGATGTCGGTGTCGGACCGCATCACCACGCCCTCGCGCCAGTGGAGTCAGGAGCTGCGCCTGCAGTCCAGCTTCGACGGCCCCCTGAACTTCAGCCTCGGCGGCCTGGCCCTGCGCTATGACGTGGTCCAGTCGTTCTACATCATGTCGAACGCCTTCACCTATGCGGCGAGGGTGGCCAATGGCGGCGCGACCTGCGCCCCGGGCGGGACCTGCGTCTATATCGATCCGGACCGCGTGCCGACCGGCCAGGGTCATGGCAACTATCTGAGCTTCCAGCCCTATCACCTGGACTCGAACGCCCTGTTCGGCGAGGTCTACTATGAGGCCACGCCGGAGCTGAAATTCACGGCCGGCCTGCGCTATACCGATGACAAGAAGACGCTGGACAACTTCCCCGTCAAACTCCTGACGCCCGGCAGCGGACTGACCCCAGGAACGCCGCGGCAACTGACGGCTCAGTTCAAGAAGTTCACCGGCCGTGCGGGTTTCGACTGGAAGCCCGCCCTCAGCTTCACCGACGACTCCCTGATCTACGGGTTCTACTCGCGCGGCTATAAAGGAGGCGGCCCCAACAACATCGGCCAGGTCGCAACGCTCAAGCCGTTCTACGAGCCAGAATACGTCAATTCTTTTGAGCTGGGCAGCAAGAACACCCTGCTGGGCGGAGCACTGGTCCTGAACGGGTCGGCCTTCTTCTACGACTACAAGGGCTACCAGATCTCGAAGTTCGTGAACCGGATTTCCGTCACCGAGAATATCGACGCCGAGATCAAGGGCCTTGAGCTGGAAGCCGTCTGGCAGCCTGTGAAGCGCTTCCGCCTGAACGGAACCCTGGGTCTGCTCGACACCAAGATCAAGACCGGCGAGTCCATCGATCCGATGAACCGCACCGGCAACAATCCGAGCCTGACCCTGGTCAAGACCTCGGGCGCGGCGGGCTGCGTGGTGCCGACGGCCGCCTTGGGCAACCTGCTGGCGGTCATCCAGCAGGCGCCGGGCGCGGCGACGGTTACCGGGGTCTCGGGCAATCCGGCGGCGCTGCTGGGCGCTTGCGCGGGCAGCTTCGCAACCTCGTTCGGCGTGACGCCCACCGATGGCGTGGCGGCCAAGCTGAAGGGCAATCAACTGCCGGGCTCGCCGCATTGGACGGGCTCCATCGGCGCTCAGTACTCCTTCGACGTCCTGGACGGCTGGGAAGGCACTGTGCGTGGCGACTACTACCGCCAGGGCAAGTCCCACGCCCGGGTCTTCAACACGCCAGTGGATCAGATCAAGGGCTGGGCGAACGCCAACCTTTCGTTCCGCGTCGTCAATGACGAGCGCGGCCTGGAACTGGAAGCCTATGTGAAAAACCTCCTCAACAAGCGCTCGATCACCGATGTGTTCCTGATGGACGAAGCGCTCGGCCAGGTCGCCAACGCGGTCTTCACCGAGCCTCGCATCATTGGCGTGTCGCTCCAGAAGACCTTCTAATCCTCCCTAAAGGATCCTCGGACATCTGGCGGCGGTCGAAAGACCGCCGCCTTTTTTTCACGCGCATCACGTCGGTGATGTTTTCGGTTCGTGGGTCGCAAGCTCGGGTGGGTTGGGGAGAGCGGGCTAATCATGAAGCCCAAGACCGATCAGGCTCTTCGCCGGTCGAAAATGCTGCAGGAGGAAACGATGGGTGGTCGCCTACAAGGACGGGTCGCTGTGGTGACGGGCGCTTCGCGGGGCCTGGGGCGGGCGACTGCAGCCATGCTCGCCGCCGAGGGGGCATTTGTCGCCCTGCTGGATCTGAAGGCGCACTGGGCCCAGGCGGCGGCCGACGAGATCGTCGTCGCTGGCGGGCAGGCCCTGGGGCTGGGCTGCGACGTCTCCGACCGCGAGGCGCTGATCGCGACCCTGGGTTCGATCCATGAACAGCATGGCCGCTTCGACGTCCTGGTAAACAACGCCATGTGGAACGTCTACGAGCCCCTGGCCGACATCCGGCCGGAAAGCCTCGACCGCATGGTCGGCGTGGGCTTCTCGGGCGTGATCTGGGGCATGCAGGCCGCGGCCCCCCTGATGGCCGCTTCGGGCGGCGGCTCGATCATCAACATCGCGTCGGTCAGCGCGCTTCTGGGTATCCCGAACGGCATAGCCTACTGCGGCGTCAAGGCCGCAGTCGCCGGCATGACCCGCGCGGCCGCCGCCGAGCTCGGAACCATGAACATCCGCGTCAACGCCGTGGCGCCGTCGACGGTGGACACCGAGGGCGTGCGCAGGGTGGTCTCCGAAGAGCGCATCGCCATGCGGATCGGTCAGACCCCGCTGGGGCGGCTGGGCACGACCGAGGACATCGCCAAGGCGGTCCGCTACCTGGCTTGCGACGACAGCGACTTCGTCACGGGCCAGATGCTCACCGTCGATGGCGGTCTGGCCACCGCGCTGTCCTGAAAACAACGGCGTCGGATGAGATCATCCGACGCCGGCAAGGGCTCTCACAATCACAGATCTGGCGCGCGCCGGGGGAGGCGGATCAAGCCCCCGGCGCGCTTTCGATTCAGGCGGCGATCGCGCCTGGCTTCAGGCTGGTCGCCAGTTCGGTTCGATGGTGGTCGGCATTGCCGAACGCCATGTCGATCATGATCAGGCGCTTGAGGTAGTGGGCCACCGCCAGCTCCTCGGTAAAGCCGACGCCACCGTGAAGTTGCACCGCCTGACGTCCCACATAGAGGCTGGTCTGGCCGACGCGGGCCTTGGCCGCCGAGATCACCTTGCGGCGTTCGGCGGGGGCTCCGGACAGGGCGATGGTCGCCAGGTACATCATCGAGCGGGCTTCCTCGCAGGCGATCGCCATGTCGACCGCGCGATGCTGCAGCGCCTGAAATGCGCCGAGCGTCTGGCCGAACTGCTTGCGGGTTTTGAGGTACTCCAGGGTCATCTCGCGGACGGCGTCCATCGCCCCGACAGCTTCGGCCAGACGCGCGACCACGCCACGATCGACGGCGTCACGCAGCAGCGGGAAGCCCTTGCCCAAGCCGCCGATCAGGGTCTCGACGGGCGCCAGGACGCCATCGAGTTTCAGGCTGGCGTTGTGGCGGTTGTCCATGGCGCGGCTGCGCATGACCGTCAGGCCCGCCGCGTCGGCCGGGACCAGGAAGAGGCTCACGCCGTCCGCACTGTCGTCCGCGCCCGCCGTCCGGGCCGGAACGATGAACCAGTCGGCCGAGCCGCCGTCCAGGGCGTGGCTCTTCTCGCCGGTTAGCCGGAAGCCGCCGTCCACCGCCTCAGCGGTTGTGGCGATGCGATTAAGGTCGAAGCGGCCGCCAGGTTCCGCGTCGGCCAGGCTGATGACGACCTTGCCCTCGATCAGTCCCGAGGAGAGGTCCGCACGGACGCTTTCGGTGGCGGCGGCGAGCAGGACCGGCGCGATGACGCCGGTCGAGACAAACGGCTCGAGCATCAGATAACGGCCCATCGCCTCGGCCACGACCATGGTTTCCACCGGGCCCGCGCCCAGGCCGCCGTCGTCCTCGGGGACGTTCAGGGCCAGCCATCCCAGATCGGCGATCTGCCGCCAGCTGGCCGCGTCGTAGGCCTCACCGCGGTCGGCCCGGGCGCGCCAGGCGGTAAAGTCGCCGTGGTCGGCGCCGTAGCGCCAGGCGCTGTCTTTCAGGAGCTGCTGCTCTTCGTAGAGATCGAAGTTCATGGGGACCTCAGAGACCGAGCGCCCGACGGGCGATGATGTTGCGTTGGATTTCGTTCGAGCCGCCGTAGATGCTGGTGACCCGGGAATAGATCATCCCCTTGGCCGGCCAGGCCTCGGGCGCCTCGAACGGACCGAGCGGCGCAAAGGCCATGGCGCCGTAACCCTGCAGCTCGACCCAATACTCGGTGATCTGCTGCAGGAGTTCGGACCAGCGGATCTTGATCATTGAGGCCCGGGGCCCGGAATCCTGGCCAGAGGTCGCCTCGGCCATGGTCCGCATGACCATGCCTTCCAGGGCCATCACTTCCAGTTCGAACTGAGCCAGGCGGTCGGCGACGCGGGGATCGTCGAGCAGGCTGCGTCCGCCGACGACAGTTTCTGCTGCGACCTTGCGGGCGCCGCGCAGCTGTTGGGCCAGGCGCATGGTGGTTGCGGCGGTGACGCCGCGCTCGCGGTCCAGCAGGACCTTGCCGTAGCTCCAGCCCATGCCTTCCTCGCCCAGCAGGGCCGAGGGCGGAACACGCACATTGTCGAGGAAGACCTCGTTGGTGTGGTGGATCTCGTCCATCGTGACCACGGGACGGATCGTTACGCCCGGCGTGTCAATATCGATCAGGAACAGCGAAATGCCGGCCTGCTTGCGGGCGTCCGGGTCGGTGCGGGCCAGCAGGAACATCCGGTTGGCCACATGGGCGTAGCTGGTCCAGGCTTTCTGGCCGTTGATCACATACTCATTGCCGTCCCGTACGGCTCGGGTCGACAATGAAGCCAGGTCGGAGCCGGAATTTGGCTCGGAATAGCCCTGGCACCACCAGTCGTCGCCCGACACGATGGCCGGCAGGTACTTGGCCTTCTGTTCGGGGCTGCCGAACGTGAAGATGATCGGCCCGATCAGTTCCAGGCCCTGGTGGAATTGTACGGGGGCGTCGGCGCGCGAGGCCTCGGTCTCGAAGATGTAGAGCTGCGTCGGGTCCCAGCCCGTGCCGCCGTAAGCCTTCGGCCAGGACGGCGCGCCCCAGCCGCGCGCGTGCAGCAGCTTTTGCCACCGGGTGAACTCCTCGGGTTCCAGGCGCATGCCGGCGCGGACACGGCTCTTGAAGGACTCGGGGACGTTTTCGGTAAAGAAAGCGCGCACCTCGTCTCGGAAGGCGGACTGCTCCGGGGTCAGGTCAAGATTCATGGTTCACCGCGGGTCAGAGGAAACAACGGGTCTCGGCGATGCCGCGCACGCCAAGACCGTGGAACGCCATCAGGCGACCGGAAGCGTCGACGTCGGTCTTCAGCCGGCCGCCGCTGTCGGAGATCGAGGTCACGTAGAGGATGTCGAGGTCTTCGCCGCCGAAGGCCGGGCACGAGCAGAAGGGCGCGGGGCTTTCGACGACCCGATCCAGGTGGCCGTCCGGCGAAATGCGGATCAGCTTCTGGGCCTGCACCAGGGCCAGCCAGATATAGCCCTCGGCATCGACCGTGGCGCCGTCCGGGGCGCTGCTGAAGTCTGTGGTGTCAAAGAAGTCGCGCTTCTGACCCAGTGCGCCGGTCTTGGCGTCATAGCTGAACGCCCAGAGCATGTGGCGCAGGCTGTCGGCGAAGTAGAGCGTGTCGCCGCTGGGGCTGAAGCAGGTGCTGTTGGCGATCTCGATCGGTTCGGTGGGCAGCACTTCCCAGGCGCCGCCGGCCGAGAAGCGATAGAGCTTGCCGATCCGTCCGGTCTCGTTGTGCATCGCCATCGTTCCGGTGACAAAGCGGCCCTGGCGATCGGCCTTGCCGTCGTTGAAGCGTTCGATCGGCGCCAGGGTGTCGGGCAGGGCGATCGGCGTGAAGACGCCGGTGTCCAGCTTGACGCGATAGACCCCGTCAGCGAGGCCGGCGATCAGTTCCCCTGGACGGCCCAGAACCACGCTGCCGATGGGCTTGGGCGCCGGGATCGACGACTGCTCGCCCGTGAACGGGTCATAGCGCCAGATGGCCGGCGCCATGCTGTCGACCCAGTAGAGCAGGCCTGCCTCGGCGTCCCACAGCGGCGACTCGCCCAGCAGACAGCGTTCCTTGCCAATGATCTCGACGGTGAAGGTCATAGGGTGGGTCCCTTGCTGGAGGCGGTCGCGGCGAAGTCCGCGCGGCGATCCTTGGCCTCGCGTATGCGAAGGCTGCGACCGCGATTGGCCAGAATGATCTCGCCATTGATGGCCTGGCTCTCGGGCGCGACCAGGTAGGCGGCCAGATTTGCGATCTCGCCCGGGGCCGTGCTCGCCCCGTCTTCGGCCAGATCCAATGCGATGCAGTTGGCGCGATGGCCCGCGCCAAATCCCTCGAGGGTCACGCACCTCATCAGCGCGACATGGGCCCCCGAGAAGGCGCGGGCGTCTGCAGCCCCCCAGGCGCCGAGATAGCCCCGGTCACCGATCAGGACGATCGCGCCGTTGGGATCCAGGCGGCCGAGCAGGGCGCTCAGGCATTCGAAGACATCCAGAAAATCGGCCAGCTGCGCATCAAGTCGTGCGTCGTCGATGTCCAGGAACAGGCAAGGCGGCGGGCCCGGCGGGGTGACGATGACCGCACCGGCCAGGCCATGCCCAAGGGCCGTCAACGCCGCCGCGTCAGGCCGGGCCAGCGCCACGACACCGCCGGGAGTGTCGCTGTCCAGGCGTGCGGCGATCGCGTCGGCGACAGGCCCGCGACCAACGACCAGGATGGGAGAGTTCGAGGCCATCATAGCGGCGGCATCCCCAGGGATTTCCCGCCATCGGCCATCAGGATCTGACCATTGACGAAGCTGGCGTCGGGACCGGCCAGGACGCTGACGATCGCGGCGATCTCGGCCGGATCGGCGGGAGCCCCGGTCGGTTCCAGCCTTTTCAGCGCGCCCAGCATGTCCCCGAAGCCGTCGATCATCCGGGTGTCGACCATGCCGGGCGCGACCGCGTTCACGCGGACGCCGCGCCAGCGCAGCTCGATCGCCATTGCCCGCGTCAGCGACACGACGGCGGCCTTGGAGGCCACGTAGTGGGCGGCCCCGGCCCCGCCGAGATAGCCTCGCGAGGCGATGTTGATGATGCTGCCGCCGTTCGGCATGCGGCGGACGGCTTCCTGGGCGACCTTGATCGTCGCCAGCAGGTTGATGCTCATCACGCGGTCGCAACTGGCGCGATCCACCTGACCGATCGGGTCAAGGGCGCCGCTGATCCCGGCGTTGTTGACCAGGACGCTTAGAGTCTCGACGCCGTCGAGCGCCTTGGTGACCGCGACGCGATCACGACAGTCGGCGACGGCGGTCCGGACAGTCAGCCCGGCCTCGCGCCAGTCGTTCGCGGACCGCGAAAGCTGGGTCTCGTCCGCGTCCACCGCCAGAATGTCAAAGCCGTCAGCGCCGAGGCGCTCGACGATGGCGCGCCCGATGCCCTGGGCGGCCCCGGTGACCATGGCCAGTTGCGGCATGAATGAAGTCCTCCTTGTGGCACCAAACGCCAGCCCTTTGACGCGGCGGGCATTTGATCGTCGGCGACGGCGCTAATCACATGGGTGATGGATCAGACGAGGGTCTCGAGCGCCGCGCGCGTGAAGCCGACCAATCCGTTTGTCTCGCCGTCGCGGACCTTTTCCACCCATCGCGGGTCGGCCAGCAGGGCGCGGCCCACCCCGACCAGATCGAAGTCGCCGCGCTCCAGCATCAGGTCGAGC
The DNA here is from genome assembly GCF_048541895.1 of Caulobacter sp. ErkDOM-E. GTDB lineage: Bacteria > Pseudomonadota > Alphaproteobacteria > Caulobacterales > Caulobacteraceae > Caulobacter. Next base: position 1,368,024 of record NZ_CP183331.1, read on the forward strand.
CTGTCGAGGGAGGACGCGCCGATGACATCGACGCCGTCCCGCAAGCTGGCGACGACGTCGCCGTCCAGGCCGACCGAGCCCACGGTCATGGTCGGCTTGCCGGTCAGCGTCTTCGTCCAGCCGGCTAGATTGAGCGGCGAGCCCTCGAACTCCGGCTCCCAGAAGCGGCGCTGGGAGCAGTCGAAGACGTCGACCCCCGCGTCGGCCAGGGGCTGGAGGAAGGCCGCCAGCTCGTCGGGCGACTGGCAAAGGCGGGCCTTGTAGTCGACCTGCTTGAACTGGGAGTAGCGAAAGAAGATCGGGAAGTCCGGTCCCACCGCAGTCCGGCAGGCCTTGATGACCTCAATGGCGAAGCGCAGCCGATCGGTCATCCCGCCGCCATAGCGACCGCCGCGCTGGTTGGTCGCCGCCCAGAAGAACTGGTCGATCAGATAGCCGTGGGCGCCGTGGATCTCGACACCGCTGGCCCCGATCGACACCGCGTCGCGCGCGGCCTTGGCATAGGCCTCGATCGCGGCGCCGATCTCGTTCTCCGTCGCCGGCGCACCGAACCGGGTTCCAGGCTCGTAGATTCCCGAAGGCGAGAGCGAGGGGGTGTCGGGATTTGGCGGACCCGCCGTCAGCGACCGGTGGCCGCCCATGTGCCAGAGCTGGGGGATGAACGCCGCGCCCGCGGCCTTCACCGACGCGGCGATCGTCTTCCATTCTTCAAGCGCCGCGCCATGGAAGTTGGGGATGTCCGGATGGTCGACGGCCGCCGGATGGTCGATGGCGACGCCTTCCGTGATGATCACGCCGACGCCGGCCTCGGCGCGGCGGCGGTAGTAGTCGCCGACAGCCTGGGTCGGGACGCCGGCGGGCGAGAAGCGACGGGTCATTGGTGACATGACCACGCGGTTTCGAAGCGCGAGGCCCGCAACGGTCGTCGGCGCGAAGAGCGTGGAAGCGGACACGGCGATCCTCCGGATGCGAATGGGGCGTCCCGAAGCATCGCGTTTCGGGCGGGCAGCCAAGTTTTCGCAACGACTAGTCGTGGGCGATCGGTGGGCGCATCAAAGTTCGCGCCGGGATCACGCGCATCACCCACGTGATTTATTGGCCGGACGTGGTGGCCGGCGCGGCGGCGATCCCCCCGCCCCATAGACCTTCGAGGAAAGAGACCTCGGGAGGCTGCCGTGCACTGGAACTATGGAGACATCTTCGACGCGGTGGCGCGCGCCGTCCCGCCCGATCGTCCTGCCCTCATCTGGCGCGATGTGGTCGTCACATGGGGCGAGTTCGATCGCCGCACCAACAACCTGGCCAAAGCCATGGTCGATCTCGGCCTCGAGCCGGATGCGCGGATCGGCATCCTGTGCCGCAACCATCCCGCCTATCTCGAGTTCCTCGTAGCCGGCGTGAAGGCCCGCCTGCTGACCGTCAATCTCAACTATCGCTACACGGCCGACGAGATCGCCTACGTGCTGACTGACTGCAACGCGGAGGCGTTGTTCTACCAGTCGGACTTCGACGCGATGCTGGAGCCGCTGCAGGCCCGCCTGCCGGACGTTCGCGCCTGGGTGCGCATTGAGAACGAGCGGTCACCCGAGGCCGCCCCCAAAGGCGCGCTGTCCTACGAGACCCTGGCGCGGACCGGCGATGGCCAGCCGCTGGACATCACCCGTTCGGGCGACGACGGCTATCTGCTCTACACGGGCGGCACGACCGGCAAGCCGAAGGGCGTCCATTGGTCGACCGACCAATCGCGTCGCGTTCAGCTGGAGTCGCCGCTGATCGCGCGCGCGCCGCAGTCGATGGACGAGCATGTCGAGGTTGTGCGCGCCACCGACAGCCGCATCATTCCGGCGTGTCCTCTGATGCACGGATCGGGCAGCAACTCGGCCATGGGCGACCTGCTGAACGGCGGGACGGCGATCATCCTGTCCGGTGAGCGGTTCGACGCCGCCCAGCTCTGGCGCGACGTCGAGACGCATCGCGCCACGCGCGTCTCGATCGTCGGTGATGTCTTCGCAAAGCCCATGCTCAAGGCGCTGGACGACGCGCCGGGCGTCTATGACCTGTCCAGCATGAGGGCGATCAGTTCTGCGGGGCTGACCTGGTCAAAGGAGGTCAAGGCGGGCCTGTTGCGGCACATGCCCAACATTGCGCTCGTCGACATCCTGGGCGCGTCGGAAGCCTCGGGCCTCGGCTATTCCGTCGCCAAGGCCGGCAAGATCCCCGAGACCGGCGTCTTCGACGCCGCGCCCCTGACGGTGCTCATCGATCCGGACACGGGGGCAGTGATGCCGAAGGACCGCCCGTCCGAGGGTTTCATCGCCCGCAGCGGGTCGATGGCCAATGGCTATTTCGGCGATCCCGAGAAGACCGCCGCCACCTACCGGACGATCGACGGCGTGCGCTACGCCGTGCCCGGAGACTTCGCGCGCTGGATGCCGCCCAACCAGTTCACCCTGATCGGACGGGGCAACCTGTCGATCAACACCGGCGGCGAGAAGGTCTTCCCCGAGGAGGTTGAGGAGGCCCTGAAACTTCAGCCCGGCGTGGCCGACGTCCTGGTCGTCGGGCAACCCGACGAGAAGTGGGGCAAGATCGTCGTGGCGATCCTCAAGCCCGACGGCCTGTTCGACGAGGCCCGGGTGAGGGCCGGTTTGACCCAGACGCTGTCGGCTTACAAGCACCCGAAGCGCTTCATTCTGGTGGATACGGTGCCTCGGCAGGAGAGCGGCAAGGCCGACTACCGAACCGCTATCGCTATGGCGGACGAGACCGCCTAGCCGTCAGCGCGGGCGCGGCGGCCAGGCGTTCATCGACTGGCCGCCGATCGCCATGAGCTCGCCGGTTCGGGCGAACAGGCGGATGTCGCCATGGGCGAATCCCGAGCGGATGCCCTGGATCCGGGCGTCGCAGAGGATCCAGTCGGTCTCGACGCGACGCACCACCCGCAGTGTGTTGTCCAGGCTGACGCCGCCCAGGCCGCCGCCGAGCGCCTTGCTCAGCGCATAGGGCGTGAAGTCCGCGAACAGGGCCAGCACGCTAATATCCATCGGAAGGTCCTTGCGCGCCCGCATCCAGAAGACCGCTCGCCCGCTGTCGGCCAGCCGCCCGGTCGGCTCGGCTTCCGCGAACGCGCCGGGTGCGATGCGCATCTCCAGGGTCTCCAGCAGTGTGCCGGGCTCCTGGCCATGAGGCCAAAGCTTCGCCGTCTCGCAGGCCTCGGGCGGGGGAACCTCCGGAGCGTGATCCCAGGCATGGTCCAACGGCTCGTCGCGCACGCCCAGCGCCGCCGAGGCCAGGAAGATTTCCCGATCGTCCACGCGCCCAACGACGCGCGCCTGCAAGATCGTCCGTCCGGGCCCGGGGACCTCGACGCCCAGTTCCAGGACTTCGCCGGGGCGGAGGGGGCCGAGGAACTGGATCGTCGACCAGATGACCGGGCGCTGGAGATGGTCTTCCAGCACCGCCAAGGCCGAGCCGAAAAGCACGCCGCCGAAGACGAAGACATTGCCGGGCGGACCGACGCACAGGCGTTTGTCGGCCTTCAGGGTCTGGCGGGGAGAGCCTATCTCCGCCTCGAAGCGCATCAGGCGCGAGGGCGGTTCGCTGAGGGCCGTCGCCGCAGTGGTCTCGTCGTTCATGTGTCTCCCCTCGCGGGGCCCCTGGGCCGTGGTCACAGATCGGCGCGCCAAGCCATGCGTCAGGTCCGGGATTCTGATCAAGGCGCGGCGGGCATGGCTCCTCAACAGACACATCCGTGATGTTCGCGCGCCAAGGACCCCGCCACTGGCACGGCCTGGGTCCGGGCCGCAACAAGAGGACGTCCATCAGGGAGATCGCCATGACCGCGTTGCCGCAGCCGACCCCAAGCCAACAGCCGACCCGAATCGACGCTCTCGTGATCGGCGCCGGCTTTGGCGGCATGTACGCCGTTCACAAGCTGAGCAGCATGGGCCTGAGCGTCAGGGGCGTCGAGGCCGGCGGCGACGTCGGCGGGGTCTGGTACTGGAACCGCTATCCGGGCGCTCGCTGCGACCTGATGAGCCTAGACTACTGCTACTCGTTCTCTTCGGAAATCGAGCAGGAATGGACCTGGAGCGAACAGTTCGCCGCCCAGACCGAGATCCTGGCCTACGCCAACTTCGTCGCCGATCGCCTGGACCTGCGCCGCCATTTCCTGTTCGAGACCTGGGTCACGGGCGCGGCCTATGACGAGGACGCCAATGTCTGGCGCGTCACCACCGACGATGGCCGCGTCTTCGAAGCGACGTACTGCGTGATGGCGTCCGGCCCGCTGTCGATCCCCAAGGGCGTTCCGTTCGACGGCGCCGAGGACTTCAAGGGCGAAATCCTGCTCGCCGCCAAGTGGCCGCATACGCCGGTCGGCTTCGAAGGCAAGCGGGTCGGCCTGGTCGGCACGGGTTCGACAGGCATTCAGATCGTGCCGGAGGTCGCCAGGACAGCCGGAACGCTGACGGTTTTCCAGCGCACCCCCAGCTTCACCCTGCCGATGCGCAACGTGGCTCTGGAACCGGAGTACGTCGCCGAACTCAAGCGCAACTACGCGGGTATCCGGCAGGTCGCCCGCAACAGCCCGCTCGGCGGCGTTCGTCCGCAATCAACCCGGCCGTTCTTCAGCGTCACCTCCGAGCAGCGCCGCGCGCTGATGGAGGATTCCTGGGCGCGGGGCGGCCTGTCCTTCCTGGGCACGTTCTCGGACCTTCTGGTCAATGCCGAGGCCAACGAACAGGTCGCCGACTTCGTCCGTGGAAAAATCAGCGAGGTCGTCGCCGATCCTGTGACCGCCGAGAAGCTGAAGCCGCGCGGCTACCCGATCTTCGCGCGCCGTCCGTGTCTCGATACTCAATACTACGAGACCTTCAACCTGCCGCACGTGACCCTGCACGACTGTCTGGAAAGCCCGATCATCAAGATCACCCCGGCGGGTCTGCTCACGGCCACGGGCGAGGTGGAGCTGGACACGCTGATCTTCGCCACCGGCTATGACGGTCTGACGGGCGCGCTTCTGAACTTCGACGTGGTGGGTCGGGGCGGGGTCCAGTTGCGCGACAAGTGGCGCGACGGCGCCTCGTCGCATCTGGGCCTGATGATCTCGTCGTTCCCGAACCTGTTCCTGGTCTGCGGGCCCAACGGTCCGGCGGCGCTCGCCAACATCATCACTCTGGACCAGCAGAACATCGACTGGATCGCCGACGCGATCACCCACATGCGCCAGCAGGGCCTGGCCAGCATCGAGCCGACCGAAGGGGCCCAGCAGGCGTGGATGGAGACCGTCTACGGTCTGGCCGGGCTGACGCTCGTTTCCAAGGCCAACACCTGGTACGTGGGCGGCAACATCAGCGGCAAGCCGCGCGGGCTGAGCATGTATACCGGCGGCTTCCAGCGCTACACGGAAGCCTGCCGGCTGGCCGCCGAGAACGGCTACACCGACTTCGTGTTCAAGAAGGAGGCCGCGCAGCAGGCGGCCAGGAGTCCTGAGGCGGTGAGGGGGTAGCGCCGCCGCGAACTCGGGGTTCCGGGGGCAATGATCAAGCGCTGAGTTTAGCCGAGTCGCGGAAGCTCAAGGTGACGCGGACATAGAGTCAGACCGCGTGGCGGATCACCTCGGGCGGAAACCGATGACGCTTGAAGGACAGGGCGCCCATCGCGCGCTCCTGCCCGCCGCACCACGCCGCGTCGCGCCCAGGCGCCGCGTCGCGCCCAGGCGCCGCGTCGTGACCCGGTTAAGCTGACAACACCCCAGCGGCGGGCCGGGCGCATGGGTCTGGCCGGCGAAGGCGGGCTTCTGGTCCGGCGGGCGGAATTGAGGCGGCCCGAAAGTCATTCCGATGCTTGCCAGCGTTGCGGATCGGCGACATCCTTCCGGCTCAGAAACTATCCTCAAAGGCGACCGGAACCCATCATGGACGCACCTCGGAGGCTGCCGGCCATCAAGACGATAGGCCTTTCGGCGCCTTTCGGCTGGCTGGCCGAAGGCTGGGGGGAGCTGATGAAAGCGCCAGCGCCGCTATTGGTTTACGGTCTCGGCGTCGCGGCCGCGAGTTTCGCGCTGTGTTACGGCGTCTATGCCACCAATGGCGCATTCTGGGTCCTCGCCCTGACCGCCGGGTTCGTCATCGTCGCCCCGATCCTGGCCATGGGCCCCTATGAAGCCGGCCGACGGATCGAACGGGGAGAGCGACCCGGCCTGATGCAGATCCTTTTCGTCCGGTCGGCCTTTCGCCAGGACGTCGCCTATCTCAGCCTGCTTCTGGTGCTGATCTATTTCTTCTGGGGTCGGATCGCCCAGATCGTCTACGGCCTGTCGACCTATCAGAGCCACCCCAGCGTGGACGCCCTGGTGGCCTTTGCCCTGGGCTCCAGTGACGGGCGGGTGATGCTGCTGACCGGAACCTTGACCGGCGGGGCCCTGGCCTTCGTGACCTACGCCCTGATGGTCGTATCCGCGCCGATGCTGCTCGACCCCCGGGCCAGCGTTTTCGAGGCGGTGGCGACCAGCGTGCGCGCCGTCAACGCCAACTTCTTCCCGCTGCTGCTCTGGGCGGGGATCATCGCCGCTCTCCTTGTGCTCTCCGCCGCGACGGGATTTCTCGCCCTGGTCTTCGTCTTTCCCTGGCTGGGCCTCGCCAGTTGGCGCGCCTATCGCAGCCTTGTGGATGACAACTGACGGCCCGTTGGTGCTGTCAGCTCTACGCCGTCCGTACTGGACGTCGGGACTGACACGGTTCGGTGCGGTGGGCAGGAGCGCGCCATGCGTGTCTGGAGCGAAGCCGTGGCCGTACAAAGATTATCTCTCGCGATTGGATCCCGGCCAGCCAGGTTGACCTGACAACGCCGGCTCGCCTTGGAGCGGCGCCGATAGGTGCGCGCGTGCCTTGTCGAATTCATCGTCGAGCGCCTGCCACATGCGTGGATGCAGCTTTTTAGCTTCTCTCGGAGAAGCGGGCGCCAAGGGCTCGAACAATCTCTCTTCGGCCGAAGTGGGCCGGCAGACCGAAAGGTATAACTCGACGGGTTGAGCGCCGGCCATTTCGCCGTATGAGCCCTGTGAGCATGTCCGCCTGCGCTGTTCCAAGCGTAACAGACACAGAGCGCTTCGGCATTGTAAGGGATTGATTTTCCGGCTTTCCCTTGCAGATCAAGGGCCGGTGGGTGCGTGGCGGTGAGAGAGGGATTCGAACCCTCGTTAGGCTTTCACCTAAACACGCTTTCCAAGCGTGCGCCATCAACCACTCGGCCACCTCACCATGCGCACGGAATCGGGAGCGGTTGAGGCCCCCCTTCGCAGGAAGGCGCGCAATATACTCATGGGGCTTTCCGGGGCAAGCGCTCATGAGGGATGAAATGTGCGCCGGGAGCACATATATCGGCTGAGACCCTTTCCCGCCGAGGCCCCGCCATGCTGTTCGCCAAGAAGTCCCTGGATCTGCCGACCGTCGACAGCGCCCTGCCGGGCCGCGAGGCGGCGATCCCGACCGCGCAGACCCATTTCATCAACGGCCATGCGCTGAAGGGGCCCTATCCCGACGGCATGGAGACCGCCGTGTTCGCCATGGGCTGTTTCTGGGGCGTGGAGCGGATCTTCTGGAAGGTCCCTGGCGTCCATGTCACCGCCGCCGGTTACGCGGCAGGCGTGACGCCCAACCCGACCTATCAGGAGGTCTGCAGCGGCGGCACCGGTCATACCGAGGTGGTGCTGGTGGTGTTTGATCCCAAGGCGGTCAGCTACGAGACCCTGCTCAAGACCTTCTGGGAAAACCACGATCCCACCCAGGGCATGCGCCAGGGCAATGACATCGGCACCCAGTATCGCTCGGGCATCTATGTCACCAGCGACAGTCAGGCCGCTGCGGCCGCCGCGTCGAAGGAAACCTATGGCCAGGCCCTGGCCGGCAAGGGTCTTGGGGCGATCACCACCGAGATCGCCGCCGCCGGGCCGTTCTATTTCGCCGAGGACTATCACCAGCAGTACCTGGCCAAGAACCCGGGCGGCTATTGCGGCATCGGCGGCACCGGCGTGACCTGCCCGATCGGTGTGGGCGTCGAGGCTTGAGCCCTGAGGATTTCGACCACGCCTGTCGAGCCCTGCCGGCCGTGACCATGGACCGGCCCTGGGGCTCCGATCAGGTCTACAAGGTCGGCGGCAAGATGTTTGCGGTGATCGGCGACGCGGTCGCGCAGGGCGGCGTGTCGTTCAAGGTCTCCGACGTTGCCTTCGAGGTTCTGATCGAGACCGGTCGGGCGATCCCCGCCCCGTATCTGGCCCGCGCCAAATGGGTGAAGTTCCACGAACTTGGCGCGCTGGATGACGCGGAGGTCGCCGATTGGCTGAAATCCGCCCATGGTCTGGTCGCGGCCAAGCTGACGAAGAAGGTCCGGGCCGAACTGGGCCTGGCCTAAATTGTATCGACCGGCGGGTCTTTCTCGGCGTGCTTCAGATGTGGGCCGTGCACCACCGGCTGACGTTCCAGGATCTGTCTGACCTTGCGCACCGCCGATGAGGCTTGGCTGCGGCGCTGACGCCAGAGCAGCAGGGCCAGGGCGCCCAGGGTGGCGGCGATGAAGGCGTAGGGTCCCAGCAACCAGGCGGCGCCGGCCAGGGCGAAATAATAGCCGCGCACCCCGGCGTTGAAGGCCGAAAGGGCCGGGTTCAGGATGCCGCCCGTGGCCTCGGCATATTCCGCCAGGGTGGAGGGCGAGGCCCACATCGGCGTGGCCCCGATAGCGGCCAGGCAGTAGTTCATCTGACGAATGGCCCAGATGAAGTCGAGCAGGCCGCGCGCCAGGGCAAACAGCACCAGACCCAGCTTGAGCTCGAACAGGGTCTGGTTGGCCGGGGCCAGAACGGCCAGGCCTTCAATGCTCTTCAGCGCCGTGTCGCCGCCAAACAGCACCCCCGCCGCAGCCGCGATCAGGATCAGGTTGGACGAGGCGAAAAAGCTGGCCGAGTTGATGGCGTGGCCCAGCAGCTGGCCATCCAGCAGGGCGATCTCGCGCACCGCCATCTCCTGCATCCAGCGCCGACGGATGACCGTCATGTCGGTATTGATCAGGTTGCCGCCTTCGCCCAGCCGCTTGAGCAGCGGCTCATAGAACAGCCAGGCGAACATGAAGAGGGCGAGGGCGGCGATGTCGATGATCGGCATGACGGGAGTCTATGGCTGGAGCGGATTCGACGAAAGAACTCAGTCCTCAAGAATTCGGCTGTGCTTGCCGCTGTCGCGCAGGGCGAGGGCGATCAGCGCGCCCATGGCCATCATGCCGGCCAGATAGATGTAAAAGCCGCTCTCCATGCCGATGCTCTTGAACCACAGGGCGACGAACTCGGCCGTGCCGCCGAACACCGCATTGCCGAGGGCGTAGGGCAGGGCGACGCCCAGGGCGCGGACATGGGTGGGGAACAGCTCGGCCTTCACCACGGCGCTGATCGACGTATAGGCCGACTGCACCACCAGGGCGGCGAAGATCAGCAGGAAGGCCACCACCGGGTCGGTCGCGCCGGCCACCAGGGTGAAGATCGGCCAGGCGATGACCGCGCCGACCGAGAAGGCAAAGACCAGCATGCGCCGTCGGCCCAGCCTGTCGGACATCCAGCCAAACAACGGCTGGATCAGCATGAAGCCCACCAGCGTGGCCAGGTTCACGGCCCCGGCCACCTCCTTGGAGAAGCCCGTCGTATTGGTCAGGAACTTCAGCATGTAGGTCGTGTAGGCATAGAAGGCGAGCGAGCCGGCGGCGGTCAGGCCGATGATCGCAAGGGCCTCGCGGGGGTGCTCGGTGAACATCGCCAGGGTGTTGGCCTTGGGCGCGCCTGCAGCCTTGGCGTTGGTGTAGGACTGCGACTCCTCCAGCCCGCTGCGGATCCAGAACACGACCACCGCCAGGGCGGCGCCGATGAAGAACGGGATGCGCCAGCCCCAGGCCGAAAGTTCCGCAGGCTCCAGCGTGTTTTGCAGGATCACCAGCACCAGGGCCGCAACCAGCTGGCCCATGATCAGGGTCACATACTGGAAGCTGGACCAGAAGCCGCGGCGCTTCTTGCCGGCCATCTCGCTCATATAGGTGGCGCTGGCCCCGTATTCGCCGCCGACCGACAGGCCCTGCAGCACGCGGGCGGCCAGCAGTATGGCCGGAGCGGCGGCGCCGATCTGGTCGAAGCCGGGGGTGATGGCGATGATCAGCGAGCCCAGGCTCATCAGGCCCACGGCCAGGGTCAGGGCGGCGCGGCGGCCGGCGCGGTCGGCATACAGGCCCATCAGCCAGGCCCCGACCGGACGGGCCAGGAAGCCCACGGCGAACACGGCGGCGGTCTTCATGAACTGGGCGGTCTGGTCGCCGTCCGGGAAAAACACCTTGGCGAAATAGATCGAGAAGGCGGCGTAGGCGAACCAGTCGTACCACTCGACCAGATTGCCCGCCGAGCCGCCCAGGATAGCGCGAGCCCGGGTCATGGGACTCATCGGTGTCGCCTCGGCGGCTTGCGTCGTCATGCCCAGATTCCCCCCGAGGCGTTGCGTGGGGACCTTAGGCGAAGCCTGGGCCGGACGCCAACCGCTGGTGGGCGGCGCCCGGCCAGAGCGCTAGAGGCGTCCCAGCAGGACCAGGATGATCAGGATCACCAGGATCAGGCCCAGGCCGCCGCTGGGGAAATAGCCCCACGACTTGCTGTGGCCCCAGGTCGGCAGGGCGCCGATCAGGGCCAGGATCAGGATGATGATGAGGATCGTGCCGAGCATGTCCGTTCTCCCGACACCGCGACCGTCGGCTTCAGCGCCGGGTCACCGTGTCGGAGGGAGAATGTATGGCGCCGCTTGTCGGTTCCGGTGAAGGTCGCGCTCAGTCGCCCGGCGCGTCCTGGGCCTTGCGCAGCTTGATGGCCCACAGCGCGCCGATCACCGCGCCCTTGACCCGCGGCAACAGCACCAGGGTCAGGGCGGCCAGCGGCAGCACCGTCAGCGGCAGGACCAGTCCCACGGGGGCCTTCCAGATGAACGGAAACAGCAGCAGCGGGGCCACGAACAGGTGGCCGATGATCAGGATGGTGAAATAGGCCGGGCCGTCATCGGCGGGATAGTCGGCCAGGTCGTGGCCACAGACCTCGCACTCGGGATCAACCTTCAGATAGCGCATGTACAGACGCCCGTCGCCGCAGTTGGGGCAGCGGTGCAGGAGGCCTCGCTTGAGGCCGGTCAGGAAGCTTGGGGCGGGTGTGCTCGACATGTCCGCAATATGCGCCCCCTGCGCGTGAGTTTAAAGAGTGACCTAGCGACGCATCGCTTAGTTAATTGGGGCTGAATATCGACATTATCAAGTATCGATATGGTCCAGTTCCTAACACGATCTGAACAAAATTGACGAGATCAGCATTTCGACTGTTCAGACCCTTGGTCAGTGGTCGGTCGGTTACGAGCACCCGGCGGCAACCCAAGCGATGGCTGCACGTTTCCACGGCGTGCTTGAAACGGAGTCAAACCGACATGCCGCAAGATGTCCCTCCCGCGCCGCCGCAGAACGATCACCCGCCCGCCGCCTCCCGCGCCGAACAGGCGGCGCGCAGGGCGACCGATCAGGAGATCGCGCCGCACGAAAAACAGGCCATCGCCATCGAGACGTCCCGTCAGGAAGACGCCTGACGCGGCTACTTCTTGACGTCGCGCGCGGTGTCGGTGACCGCGCGGCCGGCGGCCGAGACGTCCTTGCCCACGCCTTCGATGGTGTTGCCGGCCGAAACCAGCAGGGCGGCCGCCGCAGCGGCCAGGACGACGATCTTGCGCATGGTGAAGCTCCGTAAAATGGCGCGGGACCTTAGCCATGGCGCGCGCCGCCCATCAAGAGCGGCGCGGCCGGATGCGGGCCTTTAGCGCACCCGCCGGATCGAGCTGACGCGGTCGTTCAGGTTGCGATCAAACAGGCCTTCGTCGCGCGTCAGGATCCAGCAGCGGCCCTGATAGTTGGTATGCTCGCAGAGCTCCCATTCGCCGCGCATCACCTTGATCGACGAGGCGACGTCGTTGAACTTGATGGCCGTCAGGTCGGGCATGTCGCCGCGCACCTCATAGGCGGCGCCCTCATAGCCGGCGTGTTCGAACAGCACCGCGTCGGCGCGATAGGGGGAGCCGCCACCGCCCGGGCGTCCGCCGCCGCCGGGGAAGCCGCCACCGCCGCCGCCGCCGCCGCCCACCAGGCTCTGGCAGATCAGCCGGCCGTCGCCGGCATTGGCCAGGCCCTGGCTGTTGCAGTCGCGCAGATGGGCGCCGGTCCAGGTCCAGCGGCCGTCCTTCGTCTGGCAGCGCGCATAGACGTTGCCGCTGAAGGTCGTGATCTCGCGGCAGCTCTGCACATAGGAGCCGCGCGGCGGCTCCTGGTAAGGGCCGTTCCAGCTGGGCGCCTGGGCCTGGGCGGCCGCGCCGATGCAGGAGGCGACGCCGAAGGCGATCAGGCTGATGGTCTTGTGCATTGCGGTTTCCCCACGCTTTGAACTTTAGGCCGCCAGGCTAGGCCGTGCGGCTGAACCGTAGCTGAACGCCAGACGGGCGTTGCTGGCAAGGCCTCGGCGGACACGGCCTGGCGCCCTCGCGCGGAAACCGCCGAGTTGATGGAAAGGGTCGCGGAGCGTCCGGACCACGTCCGGATGAGAAATAGAGAATACCGTTTCGACGAAGCCGTCCGCTCCGCGTGGTCGTTATCCGTCAGCGTCCCAGCGGGTGGCCCAGTTGGGGCCTTACCGGAACTCGCCTGTCGGGTTTCCCCGGCAGAACGAAGGTCGGGGGGCGTGGGGCCAATTCTGACCAACACTCGCCTTGATCCCCATCCACGCCGACGGCGGGCGGGTCCTGCAACGCCAGGATCCCCGGACACGCTTCAGTATCCCCCTGAAGCCCAGTCCCGCTCGATCACCCCCCGCCGCCGCAATGGTCGCTGGCCTTGCGCCCTTTCCTCGCGACGAGGTGGGATGATTATGCGGCAGGTTTCAGCGCGTCTGATGGGCGCGATCAGGTTTTTTACAAGCGGTTGAATTCGCTCAGGTTTGATCTGGGGGGTGCGGGGATAAAGTACGGCCAATCCCCATAATCGACCGTCATTCCCGCCCTTGTGGCGGGAACCCCTCTGTCCGCCGCAGGTGCGGTAGGGGCGAAGTGCGCGCGCACTTCGCTGGCGCTTCACGGGTCAGCTGAAACAGGGGTTCCCGCCACAAGGGCGGGAATGACGGTGATTTATTGGAAAGGCCCCCCCTTCGCGCCGAAGGGAGCCACCCTTAAATCGCACGGCGAGACGATCGCCGGTCTGACCAGCTTGCTCAAGGCCGGCCCTGCGGGCCGCCGCGACGCGGCCGCCGGAGGCGGGCCTTGACCAACCTGGACAGACCGGCACGCTGTAGCCTCCAGGAGATTTAAGGATGCGCGGGACGCGGGGCGTCTGCTTTCGTGAGGTAAGTCAAAGGTCGCTTTCGACCCGTTGCTGACCTAAATCCCTCTCCTTTAGGGAGAGGGAGGGGCCCGCCGCGAAGCGGTGGGAGGGTGAGGGGTTACGAGGCTTGACGGCGTGCCGGCACTCCGTCGAACGCCGTAACCCCTCACCCCAACCCTCTCCCTATGGGAGAGGGAGCAACACCCGCAAACCACCCTAAGCTGACGTTGGGATGATCCGGTTCTGGGCGGTGACCCGATTCCGCTCCCGACCCTGAGCGGACTCAGCGGGGCAAACGATCCGGGTCGCTCACAAGCTTGGTAGCTGTGACTTCCGCCGCTTTCTTCAGATCGGCTTTCACACGATCTGGCATTCGTGATGAAGGAATCTGTTGGACCGCCGCAATCAAGCCGTCCCGGACAGCCGCGATCCGCGTCTCGATGTCCGACGACATGAAGGCGGCATAGTCCACGTTATGGAAGGTCCAGAACTCTCCTGCCGAGCGCTTATTACTGGTGCCATTTGGAACGACGCCTCGGGCCGGATCGATGCACAAGAGGTTCAGCACGATGGTGTCGGGCTTTAAAAGCTCAGCCTTAGCGAAATCAAATTCAGACCCCATCGCGTAAGCGAACTCGTCCGCGAACAGGTTGAACCGTCGGCCAGCGCTTGCGTCGCCAGTTGGCATGAAATGGATCGGCATAACTTTTCCCCTCAACGCGAGGGTAGCGAGGCCAACGTCCGCAAACCACCCTAAGCTGACCTTCAAACCGTCCGCTACGAAGCCTACCGCCCCCCCGGCCGGTAATCCTCCCGCACATTCCCCTTCAGCTGCGCCTCGGTGAACAGCACCGGCCGGGTCTTCATCGCCACGAACAGCGGCGTCTGGTCGGCATAGTGCTTTGACCCCGTATCCAAAGTCGCTGAGCCAAACTGGTGGATGCTGTCGGACGACAGTTTCCCGTTCCGGTCCCAGGTGACGAACATGATGAAGGTGTCGCCGCCGTCGGCGGTCGTCGTGCCGTCCTTCTGCGGGATGCCCCACACCGAGCGATAGGTGTCGGCGGCGCCGTCGATGGGCAGGTCCACCTTGCCGCGACGGATGCGGTTGACCTGGCCCCATTCGGGGTCGAGCCGGCCGAAATGGGTCTTCAGGGTGGTGATGGCGGCCTTCAGCGTGTCCATCGGGGCGGGCTCGGGCTCGCCGCTGGTGCGGGCGAACAGGATCGGCTGGCTCATCAGCGCCGCCAGGGCCGCGCCGCGATTCTTGGCGTCGGTGCGGCGGTCCCAGCCCTTCAGGATCGCCTGGGCGGCGGCCAGGTCCTTGTCGCCCTTGGGATCGACGGCGGTGACCTTGGCGATCATCTCCGCCACGCTGGAGCGCTGGCTATAGGTCAGGTCGTACTTGTAGCGACGGAAGCTCTCGTCGGTGATCGCCGCATCGACCCCGACCGTCTCCTGCACCCGCAGGGCGCGGTTGGTCATGTTGGTCTGCAGGCCCATCGCGGCGGGGAAGTCGGCGGGTTTCAGGTTATCGGCCGGGGCGCTGGCCTCGAACGGGCTGTTGTTGGAGTTGAAGACAAAGCCTGACTTGGGATTCCACAGCTGCGGGCTCTGCTCGACCGGGCGATAGCCGTGCCAGATCAGGTCGGAGCGGTCGCCGGGCAGCATATTGGCCCAGTCGGCCTGCGCCGTGCGGTTGGGATACTGGCCGTTGTGCACGAAGCCGATGTTTCCGGCCGCGTCGCCATACACATAGTTGAGACTGGGCAGGGCGTGGGTGGCGATGGCCGCGCGCCATTCGGCCAGGTTGGTCGCCTTGCCCAGCTTCCAGTACTGCACCGGCTGGCGGTACTCGCCCATGCCGGCATAGCGGATGGCGAAGACGCCGGCCTTGGTCTCTAGCACCGGGCCGTGGACCGAGCGCAGCACCGCCTTGCGCACCGGCAGCACGATGGGGCCCCACAGCTTGACGCGCAGGATGGCGGTGGAGATCTCGAAGTCGCGCCAGGCGCCGTCCAGCCGGTACTGGTTCTTGTCCTGCGGATTGATGGTCAGGCGGTAGGTGTCGACCAGATCGGGCTTGGAGACTGTATTGGCCCAGCCCAGGGTGGCGTTGTGGCCATGCAGCATGAACGGCGAGCCGGGGAAGAAGCCGCCGGCCACGTGCCAGCCCTGGCCGCTCTGCACCACGGCCTCGTACCAGGCCACCGGGCCCGTATAGGGCTGGTGCGAATTGACCAGCAGGCGGGTGGCGCCGTCGGCATTGCGCGACGGGGCGATGGCCAGGCCGTTGGAGCCTTTCGGCGGGGGAGGGGGCGCGTCAGGGGCGGTGAGTTTCTTTAGCTCGCCGTCCAGGCCGTAGAAGAACGGCTGCTTGAAGACAAAGCCCGCCGCGATGTCCTTGCCGGTGACCGGCAGCAGGCCGGGCGTCACGACCTCGGGGTGCAGGGCGGCATAGTGATTGACGCCGTCGGCATAGGCCTGCAGCACGGCGCGCAACTCGGCGGGCAGCTTGCTGTAGTTGGCGTCCACCGTCGGCCAGACGCCCAGTAGCGAGACCACATAGTCGGTCGGGGCGGCCGAGGCGCCCTGGGTGCGGGCCAGCACGCCGCGGGTGGCCAGGGTCACGTCGCGCAGGGTGGGAAAGTCGTCCTCGCTCTGGGCGAAACCCAGGCCATAGGCGGCGTCGGCGTCGGTCTTGCCCAGGATGTGCGGCACGCCCCACTCGTCGCGGCGGATGCGGACATCATAGCGCTGGCCGGCCGCGATCAGGCCCGCCTTGTCCGGCGCCTTGGGCAGGCTGGCCCGGTCGATGACGATCAGGGTGACGGCCGCCAGCACCACAAGCGCCAGCAGTCCGCCGATCCCGCGCAGGATCCACCGCATCCAAGTCTCCCCGTCTTTTTTCGTTGCCGCGATCATGGGGGCAAGCGGCCGGGTAGGGGAAGGGCGACGTGGCGGAAGGGGTGCGGGTTCAGGGAACGTCGGGGCGCGCATGCGGCCCAAAGGCGGCGCGCTGGCGAAGCCGCGCCTCATAGGCCTGCACGGCCGGCAGGTCGGCGTGGTCGATCGGCGTCGCCGCCCAGCGGTGGGTCGACAGGCCCAGCACCACATCGGCCAGGGTGAAGGCCTCGCCGGCCGCATAGGCGCCGGTGGTCTCCAGCCGGCGCTCCAGAAGGGTCATGGCCCCGTTCCACGCCGCCGTGCTGGCCGCGATGCTGGCCGGATCGTCAAAGCCCGGCGCCTTGCGGCCCAGGGCCAGGAAGGCGTAGCGCCAGGCGCCGTTCAGCTCGGTGGCTTGCCAGTCCATCCACTGCTCCACCCCGGCCCGGCCGCGCGGATCGGCGGGCAGCAGGGCGCCGTCGCCGTGGCGGTGAGCCAGATAGCGGCAGATGGTGTTGCTCTCCCACAGCGGCCCCTGGTCGTCGACCAGCACCGGGATCAGGCCATTGGGGTTGAGCGCCAGGAACGCGGGATCGTCGGTGGGCGTAAAGCCCGCGCCCCAGTCCTCGCGCTGATAGGCCAGGCCCAGCTCGTCCAGCGTCCACAGCACCTTGCGGACATTGATCGACGAGCTCCGGCCCAGCACGCGCACCGGCTAGCGGCTCATCCAGGGCTTGGACTTGCCGGCCTGGACGCCGGCGGCCTGCTCGCGCTGGAACTTGCCGCCGCGCGGCGGCTTGGGCTTGGCGTCGATGGCGGCCTTCTTCAGGCGCAGGGCGCGCTGGATCGGGGTTTCGTTGGAAAGGTCGGGCGTATCGGTCATGACGGCGCCTATAGCACAATCTGCGGCGGGGAGGCGCGCATCCGCCTTGAGAACGCCGCGCTTGGCGGTCAAGCTGGCTGCATGATCCTTCGCGCCCTCGCCCTGACCGTTCTTCTCGCCAGCGCCTCTGGCGCGACCGCCCAGGTTCGTGAGGAGCCGACCGCCGTCTCGCCGGTCACGGTGATGCCGCCGACCCTGCCGCCCAAGGTGGTGGCCACCTATCCGGCCCAGGGCGAGACCATCGCCCCCGGCGTGCTCATCGTGAAGGTCGCCTTCGACCAGAAGATGAACCCCAGGGCCTGGAACTATGGCGTCGCGGAGGGCGGCGAGCCGCTCGAATGCATCAAGACGCCCCGGCTGCTCAACGACCAGAAGACCTTCGTCCTGCTGTGCCGGGTGCTGTCCAACCGCACCTACAGGGTCGCCCTCAATGGCGAGCGGGCCGGGGGCTTCGCCAATCTCGGCGACAACCCCGCCGAGCCCCTGGTCCTGACCTTCCAGGTGGTGCGCGGCGAGCCGGTCACCTCGATCGCCCGCGCCCTGAAGGCGGCGGGCCTGAAGTCCGACGAGGAACCCATCGCCGAGGCGCCCAAGCCGCCGGTTCGCCCTGCGCCTTAACTCAGGGCCAAGCTGTTGTGGCGCGACGCCCGCGCCTGAGGCATCGTCGCCGCGTGAGCGATGAGACACACAAGACCGGAGACTGGACCGAGGCCGACCTGGACCTCGTGGTCGGCGACTATTTCGTCATGCTGGCCAAGCAGTTAGCGGGCCAGGAGGTCAAGGCCGCCGGCCACCAGCGCGCCCTGCGATTCGTCACCGGCCGTCCCGGCGGAGCCATCGAGTTTCGCCAGCGCAACATCTCGGCCGCCCTCAGCCTGATCGGCGTGCCGATCCTGAAGGACTTCGCCCCGCGCTGGAAACTGCATGACCAGCTGATCGACGCCGTCGACCGCCAGCTTTCCGCCCGGCCCACCCTGATCGCCGCCGCCATGCGCCCGCCGGTGCTGTTCACGGCCCGCGAGCCGCTGCATCTGGTCGAGGGGCCGCCGCCCGCCTTCGAGCCCGAACAGCTGCAGCCCAGCCCCCGCGCCGAACAGCTGATCGCCAAGTTCGATCCCGCCGGCCGCGACCACGCCAACGGCCTGCTGGCCGAAGCCGGCCGCGCCGCCGTCCTGGCCTTCGAGCAGCGCCGCCTGCGCGAGCACGGCCGCCCCGACCTGGCCGACCAGGTCCGCCCGGCCCGGCCGCCCGTCGACCTTGCGGGCCACGACATCCTCAGCTTCAAGCCCACCGGCGAAGAGCGCCTGATCGTGGTCAAGACCACCACCGGCGGCGTCGGCACGCCCATGGCCCTGACCGACGCCGAAGACGCCCTGTGGACCACCCGCCCCGACGTCTTCCGCCTGTATCGCCTCTATGACCTGGGCCGCGAGCTGCGGTTCTACAAGCTGCGGCCGCCCCAGGCCGCCCCGCCTGTCGAGGCCGAAGCGGTCTAGCGCGCGTCCTCCAGGATCATCCGCGCGGCCTTTTCGGCGATCATCAGCGTGGGAGAATTGGTGTTGCCCGAGACGATGGCCGGCATCACCGAGGCGTCGGCGACCCGCAGGCCCGCCACCCCCAGCACCCGCAGGCGCGCATCGACCACGGCCGTTGGATCGGCGGCCAGGCCCATCTTCGCCGTCCCCACGGGGTGGAAGATCGTCGTGCCCAGCTGCCGCGCCGCCGCCAGCAGTCCGGCGTCGTCATCGACCGCCGGCCCCGGGCTCATCTCATCGGGGCCAAAGCAGGCCAGCGGCGGCTGGGCGACGATGCGGCGGATCAGGCGCAGGGAGTCGACGGCCACCCGCTCGTCCTGCGCCGTCGACAGATAGTTGGGCTGGATCAACGGCGCGGCGGCCGGATCAGGACTGCCCGCATGGATGCTCCCCCGGCTGGAGGGTCGCAGGTTGCAGACGCTGATGGTGATGGCCGGGAACCGGTGCAGCGGCTCGCCGAACCGGTCCAGCGACAGCGGCTGGACGTGGAACTGCACATTGGGGGTCGTATAGTCCGGCGAGGTCCTGGCGAAGGCTCCCATGTGCGACGGCGCCATCGACATCGGCCCGCGTCGCAGGACCGCATATTCCAGCGCCATCAGCGGCCGCCGCCACAGCGAGGCGTAGTGGGCATTGAGGGTCGCCACGCCCTTGACGCGATAGATCGGCCGGATCTGCAGATGGTCCTGCAGGTTCTCGCCCACGCCCGGCAGATGGCGATGGACGCTCAACCCCAGAGCCGCCAGCCGCGCGCCGTCGCCGACGCCCGACAACTCCAGCAGGTGAGGGCTGTTCACCGCCCCGGCGGTCAACACCACCTCGCCGCGACATCGCGCCTCGCGAGCCTCTCCGCCCTCGGTCCAGGCCACGCCCACGGCCCGGCCGTTCTCGAGGATCACCCGATCCGCCCGCGCCCCGGTGCGCAGCTCCAGATTGGGCCGCGACAGCACGGGTTTCAGAAACCCCCGCGCCGCGCTCCACCGCAGGCCGGCCCGCTGGTTGACGTTGAAATAGCCCGAGCCCGTATTGTCGCCGCCGTTGAAGTCGGGGCTGACGGGAATGCCCTCCAGCGCCGCCGCCTTGGCAAACGCGTCCAGCACCTTCCAGCGCATGCGCGGATGCTCCACCCGCCACTCGCCGCCCGACTGGTGATGCTCCGACGGCGGCGCGATATGGTCTTCCTGGGCCTTGAACAGCGGCAGGACGTCGTCCCACCCCCAGCCGGCCAGACCCCGCCGCCGCCAGCCGTCATAGTCGGCCGCCTGGCCGCGCATATAGATCATGGCGTTGATCGCCGACGATCCGCCGATCACCTTGCCGCGCGGATAGGCCAGGCTGCGGCCGTCCAGCCCCGGCACCGGCTGCGTGCGATACATCCAGTCCGAGCGCGGATTGCCGATCGCGAACAGATAGCCGACCGGGATGTGGAACCAGATCCAGTCGTCGCGATCACCGGCCTCCAGCACCAGCACCCGCCGCTGCGGATCGGCCGACAGCCGGTTGGCCAGCACGCAGCCGGCCGACCCCGCGCCGACGATGATGTAGTCATAGGTCTCGACCGCCACGGACTTGTCCCTCCCGTTGCCGGCAGTCGTGCCGCGATTTGAGCGCGGGCGCCAGCGGTCTGGATCCGGCCGCCGCCCGGTAGGCTTGCCTGCGACCCGGCAGATTGGCCCGATCTTGGGTGTGGCCGGATAAACGGCTAGGTTGCCGCCGCCATTGACCCTAGGGTCGTGGGCAGTGGCTCCCCGCGCGTGAGGTTGGCGATGTTCCTGCTTTTGCTTGCCCTGGCGCAAGGCCCTGCGCCGCAGGAGGCTCAGGCCGCTCTCCAGTCCTGCGAGATGACGGCCAAGGGCTGGGTGTGCCACTACCAGATCCCGTCGGTGACCGTGGTCCGCCCGATCGACGCGCCTTCGACCGACTCCACACCAGGCGAGGCTGCAAGCGCCGCGCCGCCGGCCAGCGCGGTCGCCCGGCCGTCCGCCGACACCGTCGAAAGCGCCGAGGCCGTGCGGCGGGCCCGGCTGATCGCCAATTGCGCCGACGCGACCTGGCTGTCGCTTTGTCTGCCGGCCGATCGCCGCGCGGCGCGGGTCCTGCGCGAGGAGGCCCAGGCTGCGGCGGCTCTGCGTGGCCGGGTCACGGCCCTGCTCAGCGAATCGCGGTGCGACGAGGCGGTCAAGACGGCCCTGGCCGGTGGCGACATGGCCCTGGCCCGCGAGGCCCGCGACTTCTGCAAGCCCTGATCCCCGTCCTGCTTACAGTCCTGTTTCCTGTCCTCATCCCGACGGTTGCGGCCAGAAAAAAAGGCGGGGTGTGAACCCCGCCTTTTCCAGTTCTGAATGCTGTTAGCCCTGCCGCCCTTAGGGGCGGACAGGCGCGCAGCGCACGCCGTCGGGGCAGCCGGTGAAGTGGATCTCGGGCGCATCGACCGTGACGGCCGACGGACGCACATGCACTTCCGGACGATGCAGATAGATCTGCGGCGCGGCGATGCGGATCGGCGGGGCGTCGACATAGACCGGCGGGCCCTGGATATCGATGCGGCCCGACGGCACGACCACCGGCTCGCCATAGACCCGAACGCCCGGCGCCGAGACGCGGATGTCGCCATAGGAAGAGGTCGGGCCATAGAAGACCACGGCCCGGGTGCACAGGCAGTCGATCGCAGGCATCGGCGACGGCGGCATCGGCGGCGACGGACGACGATAGTCTTCCGCGGCCGTGGCCGATCCGACGACAGCGCTGGCGCTCAGCATGGCCAGCAGGCCAGCGGCAAGTTTCAACTTCATTCCAGATCCCCTCATGAGCCCATCGACCCCGTTACATCCCGTCGCCCATGCTCCGGATCCTGCGTGGAAACCGGTCCGGAGGTAAAGCGGGTTAACCTTAACCGAACGCGGGTCGATGGTGTCGTGGTTTTCAACCCGCAGGGGAACATATTCTCACCCTGCGCAGGATCAGGCGCGCGTTCGCCGTCCCACGGACAGCCGAAAGCGCTTTCAGGTCCCGTGGCGGGCCGGCGAGGAGCCCGGGTCGCAGGTAATCTCGCGCCATTCAAAGCGGGCCGGACTGATCAGTCGCTGGCTGACCACCGTGCGGTAGTGCACCGGGCTGTCAAAGGTTTCGACCCGTGACGGGGTCACCAGAACCCGCACCGCCACCGTGCGATACTGGGCGGGGATTTCGCGGCGCGTCTCATGGCTTTCGCGGTCGATCACCTGACGGGTCACGGTCCGGATCTCGGCCGGCTCGCGGACCCGCACCTGACGGGCCGGGCTGACCATGACCTGCCGGGTCTCCAGGCGATATTCCGCCGGCACCTCGACCAGGCACAGGACCTCGCCGGTCGGGCTCATCATGGTCCGGCCCGGGGCGGTCTCGCGCCGGTCCAGCAGCATGCCGCGCCGCCACTCGGTATAGGCCTCACGCACCAGAACCTGCTCGGTCACGGTCTCATAGACGGCCGGAACGGTCTCGATCCGGGTCGATTCGGGCCGGACCACGACGGTTTCGGTGACCGTCCGCCAGGTGGCCGGCACGGTGACCCATTCGGTCCGCGCCGGCGTCACCAGCTCCTGGCGTTCCTCAAGGCGATAGACGGCCGGGATGATCCGGCTTTCGGTGCGGCTGGGCCGGTCGATCAGCTGCTCGACATAGGATTCGTAACGGGCCGGCGACATGACCTTTTCATAGCACTTGCCGGGCTGGGGATTGGGCGGGCAGTCATCGCCGCTGCCGGCCTGGCTGATATCCGCGCCGAGCACCGCCATCATCGCCAGGCTCGCCGCCGAGGCCCGCCACATCCCGCTCAACCTGCCCACCCGAACCCGACTCCCGCTACGCGCATTAACCAGACCCATTCAACACGGTCTGGGCGAAGCCGGCCCGGACTTTCTGCTCAGACGGGAAAAACGGTGGGGGAGGGTGGACTGGCCTGGGAAGACTTCATCGGGACGCCGGGCGCCAGACGGGGATTGCGGTGACCGTGCCGTCGGTTCCCGCCATGCGCCCTCGGCGACGCCCACAGGCAGCGCGCTCGGTGTCGGTTTGGGGCTTTGTCACCGTAGTGCCAGGTTCGGTGAAGGCGTCAGATGCAGGGCTCAGCGACGCTTCCCTTCTCCCCTTGCGGGAGAAGGTGTCAGCGAAGCTGACGGATGAGGGGTTGATCGCCCTCTCAGGAAGGGTCTGAGCGACCCCTCACCCGACCCCGGCCTTCGCCGGGGCCACCCTCTCCCGCAAGGGGAGAGGGAAGAGGATCAATCCTCGTCCATCTTCAGCGCGGCAATGAACGCTTCCTGCGGGATCTCGACCTTGCCGAACTGGCGCATGCGCTTCTTGCCGGCCTTCTGCTTGTCCAGCAGCTTGCGCTTGCGGCTGGCGTCGCCGCCGTAGCACTTGGCGGTGACGTCCTTGCGCAGGGCGCGGACGGTTTCGCGGGCGATGATCTTGCCGCCGATGGCCGCCTGGATCGGGATGACGAACATGTGCTGGGGGATGAGCTCCTTCATCTTCTCGCACATGCCCCGGCCCCGGCCCTCGGCGCGGTCGCGGTGGACCAGCATGGAGAGGGCGTCGACGGGCTCGGCATTGACCAGGATCGACATCTTGACCAGGTCGCCCTGGCGGTAGTCCTCGACCTGGTAGTCGAAGCTGGCATAGCCCTTGGAGATCGACTTCAGGCGGTCATAGAAGTCGAACACCACTTCGTTGAGCGGCAGGTCGTAGATGACCATGGCGCGGTTGCCGACATAGGAGAGCTCGCGCTGCTGGCCGCGACGGTCCTGGCACAGCTTGATCACGCCGCCGAGATATTCGTCGGGGGTGAAGATGGTGGCCTTGATCCAGGGCTCGCTGATGCTCTCGATGTGCATCGGGTCGGGCAGGTCGGCGGGGTTGTGCAGCTCGATCTCCGAGCCGTCGCGCATGTGGATCTTGTAGACCACCGAGGGGGCGGTCGCGATCAGGTCGAGGTCGAACTCGCGGGACAGGCGCTCCTGGATGATCTCCAGGTGCAGCAGGCCCAGGAAGCCGCAGCGGAAGCCGAAGCCCAGGGCGGCGCTGCTCTCCATCTCGTAGGTGAAGCTGCCGTCATTGAGGCGCAGGCGGCCGACGGCGGCGCGCAGGTCTTCAAAGTCGGCGGCGTCGACCGGGAAGAGGCCGCAGAACACGACGGGCTGCACGTCCTTGAAGCCGGGCAGGGCCTTGTCGGTGGGCTTCTTCTCGTCGGTGATGGTGTCGCCGACGGCGGCGTCGGCCACTTCCTTGATCTGGGCGGTGATGAAGCCGATCTCGCCAGGGCCGAGGCTCTCGACGGGGGTGTTTTTGGGCTTGAAGACGCCGACCCGGTCGATCAGGTGGGTCGAGCCGTGCTGCATCATCTTGATCTTCATGCCGGCCTTCAGGCGGCCGTCGATGACGCGGACCAGCACCACAACGCCCAGATAGGCGTCGTACCAGGCGTCGACCAGCAGGGCCTTGAGCGGCGCGTTCTCGTCGCCCTTGGGCGGCGGCAGGCGGGTGACCACGGCTTCCAGCACGTCGTGGATGCCGATGCCGGACTTGGCGCTGCACAGCACCGCGTCGCTGGCGTCCAGGCCGATCAGGTCCTCGATCTGGGCGCGCACGCGCTCGGGCTCGGCGGCGGGCAGGTCGATCTTGTTGAGGACCGGGACGATCTCGTGATTGTTGTCGATGGCCGAATAGACATTGGCCAGGGTCTGGGCTTCCACGCCTTGCGAGGCGTCGACGACCAGGATCGAGCCTTCGCAGGCGGCCAGGCTGCGGCTGACTTCATAGGCGAAGTCGACGTGGCCGGGGGTGTCCATCAGGTTGAGGATATAGGTCTCGCCGTCATCGGCCTTGTATTCCAGACGCACGGTCTGGGCCTTGATGGTGATGCCGCGTTCCTTCTCGATGTCCATGTTGTCGAGAACCTGCGCGGTCATCTCGCGCGCGGTCAGGCCGCCGGTCTCCTGGATCAGGCGATCCGACAGCGTGGACTTGCCGTGGTCAATGTGGGCCACGATTGAAAAATTTCTGATCTTGTCGAGCGGCGTAGAGGTCATGCGCCCGCGTCTAGCACATTTGGGCCGCTTCGCGAGAGGGCGATGCGCCCTCCAGGCGGCCGGTTTTCCTCATGCTTAACCGAACCTTAAAGCGGGTGGCCGCAAACCGGTCCCAATGGGCTGCGACAGTAGCGCAACGATATTTCTGAAGGGGCCGTCATGGACCGTCGCAAGTTGATCCTCTCGGGCGCAGCCACCCTCGGCGCGAGTGCGGGGGCGTCCAGCGTCTTCGCCCAGGACACGATGGCCCAGGACGTGGCCTCCAGCGGCACGACCACCCCGGCCTATGACACCGGTTCGGCCCAGACCTATTCGGCAGACGAGATGATCCGGGCCACGTCCGACTTCCTGGGCGTCACGGCCGAAAGCGCCGGCGCGGCCATCGAGAAGGTGTTCCGCGAAAAGGGCCAGCCCACCGGCTACATCGCCGGCGAGGAAGGTTCGGGCGCCATCGCCCTCGGCCTGCGCTATGGCCGGGGCCTGCTCTACATGAAGGGCCGGCCGACCCAGGAAACCTTCTGGCAGGGCCCCTCGGTGGGCTGGGACTGGGGCGGCAACGCCAGCCGGGTCTTCACCCTCTGCTATAACCTGCAATACCCCGAGGCGATCTTCCGCCGCTTCCCCGGCGTTGAGGGCACCGCCTATCTGATCGGCGGCCTGGGCGTGAACTATCAGAAGGCCGACGATATCACCCTGGCCCCGATCCGCGCGGGCGTGGGTCTGCGGCTGGGGGCCAATATCGGCTATCTCGGCTACAGCCGCAAACGCCGGCTCATGCCCTTTTAGGCCTGCCTGCTGGCGGCTTCACGCCGCCGCCGGCTCCCGTAACAGCTCGCGCACGCGCACAGACTGCCGCGTCATGGTGGCCCGGCCGAAGATGGTCAGAAAGGCGATGTCGGCGGCGTCGCGGCCCTCACCGATGCGGATGAGGGTTTCAGGACAAGCCCGACCGGTCGGATCGACCAGCCGCCAGCGACCGCCGACATACACCTCGATCACGGCATGGAAGTCCTGTGGCTCAAGTCCCACGGCATAGGCGCTGACCATGCGGGCCGGGATGTCGCTGGCCCGGCACAGGGCTGCGGCTATGTGGGCATAGTCACGGCACACGCCTTGCCGGTTCATGTAGGCGTTCATCGCCGTCGTGGTCGAGGTGCTCGTGCCCCAGCGATAGGTCAGGGCGCCGCGCAGCCAGTCGATAATCGCCACCACCTTGTCGCCGCCCTGCAAGGGGCCGAAATCGCAGGCCGCGATCTGTTCGAAGAGGTCGGATTCGATGTAGCGGCTGGCGCGCAGGAAGGGCAGAACCTCGACCGGCAGGCTGGCGATGGCGTGCTGGGCCGCACCGGCCAGACCATCGTCGCGCGGGGTCAGGTCGACCGTCGCCAGATAGGTGATTTGCAGCGGACCCTGGTGGGTGAAAACGACCCGCCGCTCGCCGGTGGCGGGGTCATCCAGCCGCGACCAGGCGATGGGCGGATCCAGGACCAGGCTCTCGGTGACGATCGTCTGTCCGGGCGACTGGGCGACTTCCAGATGCAGGAGAGACTCGACCTCACCGATGAAGTCGTAGTCCAGGCGTGCCTCGACATGCAGACGCATGGCGTCTCCTTTTCGAACCGGCCCCATCCAGATTGGCGACGGTGGTGGATGAATCCCACTGGCGAATTCGCCTGGAGTGTGTCGCTCAGAGTTCGGTCGGCTGGCTTAACCGAAGACGCTCAGGATTGCGCGCCCTAATGACTGGAGACCTTGCTGTTGAGCCAGTCCATCAGGGCCAGCAGCACACCCGAGACCACGAAGGACAGGTGGACGATCACCAGCCACAGCAGGCGAGGCTCGTCCAGGGGCGTGCCGGGTTCGCTGAGTTTCAGGAAGGCCTTGAGCAGGGCGATGGCCGAGATCGCCACGATCGAGGCGATCAGTTTCATCTTCAGGCCCGAGAAGTCGACCGTGCCCATCCAGTCGGGACGATCTTCGTGCGAGGCGGTATCGATCTTGGAGACGAAGTTCTCGTAGCCGGACAGGGTGACGATCACCAGCAGGTTGGCCGCCAGCGACAGGTCGATCAGCGTCAGGGCCATCAGGATGGCGTCTTCCGGCGTCATCGACAGCACGTTGGACAGTTCGCGGAACAGTTCCTGGAAGAACACAACCAGCAGCGCCGCCAGGGTGACGACCAGGCCCACATAGAACGGCGCCATCAACCAGCGTGATGCGAAGAGGCCTCGCTCCAGCATCGTTTCCAGCCGGGGCTTTTTCATTCGACGAATCCTTCAGGCGTCAGCCTTCGTATTCCACCACATAGCGCACGGTCTCGCGACTCTTCGGCGACAGGGTGAAACGCCAGGCGATGGCGCCGTCGCGAATATCGTGGCGCTTGGGCTCGCGGATCACCTTGAAGGCGGTCCGGTCCGGCCGGTGACGCAACTCTATGACGATGGGCCCGGTCTTGGCGTTGGCCAGATCGACCTCATAGGTCCGCCGCGTGCGTCCGGCGCGGGCCCGCGTCTCCGACACCAGGCGGGGTCTGACCGAGACATCCATCGCCCGCCCGATCGCCAGGTCGAACGGCTGGCCCACGGGCACGTCGCGCATCGTCTGTTCGCCGGCGAAGGCCGGACGGCCGCCGGCCGTCTCCATCACGGCCAGAGCGCCCGAGGGCAGGGCCTTGCCCAGGCCCTGACTGGCCTTATTCTCGAACCGGAGCAGCACCGTCGCGGCGGGCGCGCTGTCGCCGCGATAGTCACTCCAGGGATCGACGGCGAACATGTAGAGGCGTTGGAACGCTACGCCCTTCTGATCGAGGAAGGCCACCTGTTTGGTCTGGCGCGCGGCGACGGTGACGGGTTCGGGCAGGGTGTAGAGCTTGTAGTCGCCCAGTTCGGACTGCTCGGCCAGCTTGGCGCGGGAGGCGGTGACCGTGACCTCCTCGCGGGCGCCGGCCATGGCCATGGGGGGCGGCTGGGGGGAGGTCATGATGTCATAGGCGACGACAGGCGGAGGCGGTGGACTGCGGCCGTGGGTGGTGGTGTCCATAGGCCAGCAGGCGCGGGTGATCGCCTTGGTCTCCGCCCTCGGGATGTCGACCGGCACGCGCGACAGCTTGCCGGCCACGGCCTGGGTCGAGGCGTCCACGAAGCTGGTTCCGCTGCTGTTGACCAGGGTCAGCCAGCCGGTGAGGTCCAGGGTTTTGCCGTCCGGCGCGATGCGGGCCACATAGTCGGCCTGCCAGTTCACGCCGATGGCCAGATACGACAGGGTGAGCTTGACGGTGGTGGCGACAGGGACGTCGATCAGGGTCGACAGCGAGGGCTTGTCGGACAGGCCGGCCGGGATGTGATCGAACACCAGACGCTCGGCGCCGCCCGAACAGCCCAGGGCCTCGACGCCGGTCGCCGTCTGCAGCACGACGCCGTTGGGACCCTGGCGGACGATGGCGCTCTCGGCGGTCTGTCGGCCGGTCCTGGCATGGGTGCGGACGATCCCGACCGGCTGGTTCAGCGAGCGTTCCAGCAGGGTTCCGGGGCTGAGCAGGGCATAGTCGTAGTTTCGCTCGATCATGCCGCCGGGCAGGCCGTCGACTGCGGCGCTCTGCGGGATCAGGCCGTCGGCGACGGCGTCAAAGCGCAGGGTGTGGCGGCCGGCGGGCAGGGTGACGGTCCGGGTCTCGGTGACCAGGATCAGGCCCTTTTTCAGGGCCTGTTCGCGCTGCCAGGGCTGCAGGGTCTGGAAGGGTTCCGAGCCGGCGCGATAGAGGGTGACGGCGGTCTTTTCAGCGCCGGGCGAGGCGATGGTTTCGGCCAGGGCTGGCGAGGCGAGGGTGGTGAGGGCGAGCGCGACCGCATAGGGCGTCGCAGCGAATAATGCTGTCATCCCGGACAAGCGAAGCGCAGATCCGGGACCGCCGGAAGCTCTGAGCTCAGGCGTCGGTCCCGGATCTTCGCGCTGCGCGCTCGTCCGGGATGACAGCCGCTTTTGGGTCATCTGCCCTCCCTCGGAGGGGGAGGATCTATCTTGGCGCCGCCTGCTCACCAGCCCGTCTCGACCGTAAAGGTCAGCACCGTCTCGCCATTGGCCGGCACGGGCACGCTCCAGCCCAGGGTGCGGGCGTCGACGCGGCGGCTCTTGAGGCTTTCGGCCTTGACCTCGCCGTCGCGCCACAGGCCGCCCTGGCGCAGTTCCACCGTGACGGCTTCAGGGCGCGCGTTGCGGACCAGGTACTTCATGGCGTAGCGCGAGCGGGTCTTTGACACCTTCTCCTGGCTGATCAGGGTGGCCTGGCTGGTGACGTCGAAGGCGTCGCCGGTCTTGATCGACAGCTCCGAGCCGGCCGGGGTGTGGTCGATGCTGTTCTCGCCGATGAACTTGGGATCGCCGGCCTGGTCGCGCATATAGATGCGCATGACGCCGGCCGGCAGCTGGCTGCCCAGTCCTGTCAGCTTGGCATTGCTGAACTGGATGGCCACCGTGGCCGACGACGGAGTCTCATCGCTGTCGAACCCGCCCTGGCGGATCTCATAGACCTTCTTGGCCGCCACGGCCTGGGCGCTGAGGAAGCCGACCTGCTTGCTCTGGTTGGAGGCGATCGTGGTGCGCTGGGGCAGGGGATAGACGTAGTAGTCGGCCAGACGCTCGGCGTCGCCGCTCTCGGTCCCGGCCGACATCATGGACGCGCTGGACCGGCGATAGCCGCCATTGTTCAGCTGGTTGACGTCGCCGGCCACCAGCTGGGTGCGGGCGTTGTCGAACGGGGTGCCGGAATTGTTGGTCAGGGTGATCCAGCCCTGCAGGTCCAGCGCCTGCTTCTTTTCGTCGAACAGGGCCACATAGTCGGCCTTCCAGCCCAGGCCCGAGGTCAGATAGCTGAGCTTGGTGGTGCGGGGCCCCGCCTTGTCGGCGTCGACCGTCACCGACAGGGTCGGGCGGGCGCGCAGGGTCTCGGGCACCTTGTCAAAGATCACGCGGGTGGGCACGCCGTCGTCGCGCAGCACCTCGATGCGGTCGCCGATCTTCAGGACCACGCCTTCATTAGCGGCCAGAACGGTGGCCACTTCGGTGGTCTCCTTGCCGTCGCCGGGATTGGTTCGGACGATGCGGACCTGCTGGCCGACCGCCTTTTCCATCAGCTTGTCGGGCGTCAGCAGGTCGTAGTCGAAGTTCTGCTCGATGATCGTCACGCCGGCCGCCGACAGGCTGACGGTCTCGGGGCGGATGGCGGCCGAGACGTCCTTGAATTCCAACCGCTGGCGACCGGCCTTGAGGTCCAGGTCGCGGGCATCTTCGACCAAGGCGAGGTCGGAATTATAGATGGTCACCGAGAGATCCGGGGCCTTCTGGGCGTGGGCGGAGCCCGCAGCCAGTACAAGCGCGGCGGTCGCCAGAAGCGCGCAACGGTTCATCGATGATCTCCCTGTTTTACACGCTTAAGCTACAGGGGATTGGGGCGAAGTCGAGGCGGGTTGGCAGGTCCTCCCCCTGGCGGGGGAGGTGTCGGCGAAGCCGACGGAGGGGGAAGTATTGGCTCAGTCATTGCCGACTTCCCCCACCGGCCTCCGGCCGCCTCCCCCTTCAGGGGGAGGATCGTAGATCAGCCGCCCCAGACCTGCTTCAGCCGCCGGTCGCGGCCGCAACCGATGCGATAAGCCTGATAGTTCAGGGCGTTCCGCTTGGCATAGTCGCGGTGGTATTCTTCGGCTGGCCAGAAGGTCTTTAGGTCGAGCACCGGCGTAACCATCTTGCCGGTCTTCAGACGCTTGGCGGCCTCGCTGCGGGACCTTTCAGCGGCGGCGCGTTGCTCGGCGCTGCTGACGAACACGGCCGGGCGATAGGAGGGGCCGCGGTCGCAAAACTGGCCGCCGTCGTCGGTCGGGTCGACCAGCTTCCAGTAGCGATAGAGCAGGAAGCCGTACTCCAGTTTGGCGGGGTCGTAGGTGACGCGAACGGCCTCATAGTGGCCGCTCGTCTCGCTGGTCACGTCGCGATAGGTGGGCCGGTCGACATGGCCGCCGGTATAGCCGCTCTCGACCTTGAGGACGCCGGGAACGCCCTGCATGTCGTGCTCCATGCACCAGAAGCAGCCGCCGGCGAACACGGCGGTGGCGGTCTTGGCGGGGGTCTGGGGCTTGGCGGGCGCGGCGGCCATGGCGGGGAGACCGAAGGCGACAAGGGCGGCGATCAGGGTCAGCAGGCGGCGGCGCATCGAACGTCTTTCCGGAGCGACCCTGCGGCGGGTCTGGATTTAGATACGTACGAGCGAGGCGTTTGGTTACGCCCGCCAGCCAAAACCGACGCCGCGTACCGACGGACAGGCCTCCAGCCGTGAGGCGAGGGCCTGGGCGCGCTGGTCGCCCTGGTCGTCGATCTCCAGCCGAATGGCCAGGGTCTGGCCGTCGGGCGTGGCCGTCAGGGCGCGCAGGCGGGTCTGCTGCACCTTGGCCACGCCCAACACCCGCATCAGGGCGTCGGGCGTGTCCTCGGCGGTGACGAGGAAGAGTCTTCGTTTGTCCTCGTCCGGTTTGGAAGGGTTCAAGGTCGCACCCACTGATGCTCGACGCTGGCCGAGTTGACGCCGGGCCAGGCGGCCAGGTCGCGGGCTAGCAGGCGGGCGGCCTGGTCACCCAGGTGACGGACGCGCAAGCTGGCTTCGACGATCTGGCCGACAGGCTTGAGCGTCAGGTTGCACAGCTCTGCGCCGCTGTCGGCCAGGCCCTGGCGAACGGCGTCCAGCGCGCTGTGGGCGTCTTGCGCGGCCAGCAGCAGCTGGTGAACGGTGACGCCATCGGCGTCGCTGTGGAAGGCGGGTGGTGCAGGCAGGTAGCTCATGGATCTCAAGTCCCCTCGGGTTGGTTTTGGAGGACCGACGAAACGCGCAACAAAAAAGCCCCGCTCCTTTCGGAGGCGGGGCTTTTTGAAGATCTTGCGATCCGTCGGCTGCGTTTAGGTTATCTCGCGCGCCGTTGCCCCGTCCGAATTGGAACGGTTTTAATCTGGTTCCACATCATGGTCGCGGCGCACGACATCGCTGCGACGGCGGTAAAGCCGGTCACGAGCGCGATGTTGAGGGCGAGTTGCGAGACCATGTGGACCCAGGAGCTCCTTGCGAGTTCACTAGAGGTAGCGTGGGTATGCGCCATGCGCAAGACCTTGCCTCGCGGACGGGCGATCGGTCGCGGTTGTGGGCAGGTTTTGGCTATCGGGCGAGCGGGCGCCCGGAATTTGGGCAGAGCGCCGGCCAGGTCCTCCCCCTGAAGGGGGAGGCGGCCGGAGGCCGGCGGGGGAAGACCGCAATGACTCAGCAGCACTTCCCCCTCCGTCGCCTGCGGCGACACCTCCCCCGCTAGGGGGAGGACTTTGGGTTAGCTCCGCAGCTTGCCGCCGGCCTTCTCGGCCGCCGCCACGATGCGGCCTGACAGCGCCTCGATGTCGGCGTCGGTCAGGGTGGCTTCGCGCGGCTGCACCACCACCTCGAGCGCCACCGACTTGAAGCCGTCGGGCACGCCGGCGCCGTCATAGACGTCGAACACCCGCACGGCCGTGATCAGCGCCTTGTCGGCGCCGGCTGCGGCCTTGACCAGATCGCCGGCGGCCTTGGTCTTTTCGACCAGGAAGGCGAAGTCGCGGGTCAGGGGCATCAGCGGCGAGGGCGAGAAGGCGGCCTTTGACTTGTGGGCTTTCTTCTTCGGCTCGGGGATGGCTTCCAGGGTGATCTCGAAGCCATAAACCGGGCCGGCCACGTCCAGCGCCTTGAGCACGGCCGGATGCAGTTCGCCGAACTCGGCCATCACCGCCTTGGGACCCAGCTGCAGCCGCGCCGAGCGGCCCGGATGCCACCAGGACGAGGCCGAGCCTTGCGCCGTTTGCAGCTTGTCGACCGGCGCGCCCAGTTCTTCCAGCAGGGCCAGCAGGTCGGCCTTGACGGTGAACAGGTCGTCCTGCGCCGTCCTGGCCCAGCCGCGCGGCGCGTGCGGGGCGATGATCGCCGCCACCACGGTGCGCTGGTCGGCCGGACGGTCGCCGTGGAAGGTGGGGCCGATCTCGAACAGGGCCGCGTCGGGGAAGCCCTTGCGGGCGTTGCGGCCGGCGGCCTCGATCAGGTTGGGCAGCAAGGACGGGCGCATGCAGTCCAGGTCCGAGGCGATCGGATTGGCCAGCACCAGCTCGGCCGCGCCGCCGCCGAACAGCGTCGCGATCTTCTGGTTGGTGAAGCTCCAGGTCAGGGCCTCGGCATAGCCGGCGGCGGCCAGGGCGCGACGGGCCAGACGGCTGCGGGCCTGTTTGGCGGTCAGGACGCCGCCGACGGCGCGGGGAACCTCGGGCAGGGGCGTCGAGGGCAGGGCGCCATAGCCGGCGATGCGGGCGACCTCTTCGACCAGATCGGCCTTGCCTTCCACGTCACGGCGGAAGGTCGGCGGCGTTACGGTCCAGGGCGAACCCAGCACGATGTCGAAGCCCAGGTCCGACAGGATCTGGCGCGTCTGGTCGGGCGTCACCGCCAGGCCTGACAGTTCCTCGACATAGTCGGGCTCGAACGCGAAGCCGGCCGGCGCGGCCGGAGCCTGGCCAGCGACCACGATCTCTGACGGCTCGCCGCCGCAGAGGTCGAGGATCAGCCGGGTAGCCAGCTCGATACCGGGAACCGGCGAGTGGGTGTCGACCGTGCGGGCGAAGCGGTACTGGGCGTCGCTGTTGATGCCGGTGGTGCGGCCGGTCTGGGCGGTGCGGATCGGTTCGAACCAGGCGCTCTCGACGAAGACATCGACTGTCTCTTCCGAGCAGCCGGTGCTTTCGCCGCCCATCACGCCGCCCAGGCCGATCGGGCGTTCGCCCGAGGCGTCGGAGATCACCGACATGTCGGGCGTCAGCTCGTAGGTCTTGCCGTCCAGAGCGATCAGATGTTCGTCGCCGTTCAGGCCGTGGCGGCCCAGACGGGTCGAGATTTCGGTCCCCGACAGCTTGGCCACATCATAGACGTGCAGCGGCCGGGCGCGGTCGTAGGTGATCAGGTTGGTGATATCGACCAGGGCGCTGATCGGGCGCAGACCGATGGCCAGAAGACGGTCCTGCAGCCACTTGGGCGACGGGCCGTTCTTGACGCCCCTGATCAGGCGACCGGCGAACACCGGACAGGCTTCGCCATCGACCTTGACGGTGATCGGGCAGGGGAAGGTTCCCGGCACGGAAACGATCGACAGGTCCTTCAGCGTCCCGACGCCGGCGGCGGCCAGGTCGCGGGCGATGCCGGCGACGCCCAGCCAGTCGGGGCGGTTGGGGGTGACCTCGAAGTCGATGACGGCTTCCATGCCCAGCGCCGAAGCTGCGGGCGTGCCCACAGCCAGGTCGTCCGGCAGCTCCATGATGCCGTCGCTCTCGCTGGCGGCCTCCAGCTCGGAAGCCGAGCACAGCATGCCGTTGGAGACGACGCCGCGCACCGGCTTCTCGACCAGGGTGACGCCCAGGCCCGGCACATAGGCGCCGATCGGGGCATAGATGGTGGTCAGGCCCGCGCGGGCGTTGGGCGCGCCGCAGACGATCTCCTTCATGCCGTCGACGGTGTCGACCTGGCAGACGCGAAGGCGGTCGGCGTTGGGATGCTGCACGGCTTCCACGATCCTGGCGACCGTGAAGGCGGCCAGCTTGGTCGCCGGATCGGTGACGTGCTCGACCTCGAGGCCGGCCATGGTCATGGCGGCGACGACGTCAGTGGCGGAGGCCTCGGTGTCGAGGTGATCCTTGAGCCAGGAGAGGGTGAATTTCATGGTTCAGTCTACGATGAAAAGCTTGGCGCCGACCGAGGTCGACGAGCGGTGGGCGGGGTCGCCGAAGTCGGAGACGTGATAGCTCATGCCGGCGGTCAGGACCGTCTTGCGACCATCCTTCAGCTCGCTGGTCAGTTCGCCTTCCAGCACGAAGATCACATGGCCGCGGTCGCACCAGTGATCGGCGAGATAGTCCGGCGAATAGTCGACGCGACGCAGGCGCATGTCGCCGACATTGAGCGTGCGCCAAGTCGCTTCGCCCCTCTCGCCCGGGTGGACGGTGGGTTCGATTTGCGACCAGTCGACGGCGGTGAAGGGACTGGCGGGAAGCTGCATCAGCTGAGGCCGCTGGCGGCGTTCGGCGCGGCGAAGGCGCTGAAGCCGTAGTGGGCCAGCCAGCGGCTGTCGGACGACCACATGTCGCGCAGGTCGGGCATGCCGTATTTCAGCATCCCCAGTCGGTCGACGCCCATGCCGAAGGCAAAGCCCTGGTACTCGTCCGGATCGATCCCGCAGGCGCGCAGCACATTGGGGTGAACCATGCCGCAGCCCAGGATTTCCAGCCACGACGTGCCCTGGCCGATCTTGATCTCGCCGCCCGAGCGGTCGCACTGCACGTCCATCTCGGCCGAGGGCTCGGTGAACGGGAAGTGGTGCGGACGGAACTGGGTGGTCACCGCGTCGGTCTCGAAGAACCGCGCCAAGAAGGTTTCCAGGGTCCACTTCAGGTGGCCCATGTGGATGCCCTTGTCGATCACCAGGCCCTCGACCTGGTGGAACACCGGCGTGTGGGTGGCGTCGTTGTCGCAGCGATAGGTGCGGCCCGGAGCGATGATCCGGATCGGTGGCTTTTGCGACATCATGGTCCGCACCTGCACCGTCGAGGTGTGGGTGCGCAGCAGCATGCGCTCGCCGTCGGAGCCGTCGGCGTTGGTCTTCGGATTGAAGAAGAAGGTGTCGTGCATCTCCCGCGCCGGGTGCTTGGGCGGGAAGTTCAGGGCCGTGAAATTGTGGAAGTCGTCGTCGATGTCGGGCCCTTCGGCCACCGCGAAGCCCATCTCGGCGAAGATGGCGACCATCTCGTCCAGGGTCTGCATGGTGGGATGGACGCTGCCCTTGCGGCGATAGGGGGCCGGCAGGGTCAGATCCAGGGTCTCGCTGGCCAGGCGCGCGTCCAGCTCGGCAGCCTCGAGGGCTGCGACCTTCTCCGCTACAGCAGTTAGAGCAATGTCTCGAATGTCGCTCACAGGCGCGGCGAAGTCTACCTTTTGATCCGATGGTAAGCTGGAGGCGTACCTGAATAGTCCCGCAATAATGCCATTTTTTCCAAGAGTATCTATCTGTAGTGATTTAATGATATTTCGGTCGCTCGACTCGATAATGGCATTAGTATTTGCGACGGCTTGTCCTATCGCTTCTAACGATGTGATGGAGCCGATTTTTTCTATCCGAGCGACAAACTCTCCTTGTCGCGCGACGATTTTCTGCAGAGCTGACGCTCCACCTATGCGCTCTAGCGCTTTCGTGACGCCTTGGGCGATCTCTAGCTTTTTCTGCATGTCGGAGACTGCAGATGCGGCCAAATTCGTTGAGGTGGAGAGCTTATCAGTCATGGCGGTTGTCTATGCCGTTTTGATAATTGTTGGAACATCACGCGCAGCAAAAAGCCCCCCGGTTGGCACCGGAGGGCTTTTCTTAGATCGCAATCGGGACGAACCCGAAAAAGACCTTAGGCGGCCAGGGCGGTGCGGACCTTGTCAGCAATGGCCTTGAACGCAGCCGGGTCTTGACCCGCGATATCCGAGAGGACCTTACGGTCGATCACGATACCCGCCACGTCCAGGCCGTGGATAAACTGCGAGTAGGTGAAGCCCTCGGTGCGGGCGCCGGCGTTGATGCGTTGAATCCACAGCGAACGGAACGCGCGCTTGCGGACCTTGCGGTCGCGGTAGGCGTACTGGCCGGCCTTGTCGACGGCGGCCTTGGCGGTGCGGATGGTGTTCTTGCGGCGACCGTAGAAGCCTTTTGCCTGCTCAAGAACCTTCTTGTGCTTGGCGTGGGCGGTAACGCCCCTTTTGACGCGAGCCATGTGTCAGCGCTCCTCTTAAAGGCCGTAGGGCAGGTACGAACGGATGGTCTTGGCGTCGGATTCGCTCATGACCTTCGTGCCGCGGTTTTGGCGGATGTACTTGCCGTTGTGGCCGATCAGACGGTGACGCTTGCCGGCGACGCCGGCTTTCAGCAGGCCCGTGGCCGTGATCTTGAAGCGCTTCTTCGCGCCTGACTTGGTCTTCAACTTAGGCATTTCGCGTCAGGGCTTTCGCCCTGTCCTCTGGGATAGCAAGACGAACCGCCATGGCATGCCAATAAGCCAGGCGGTTCCGGAAAGGCGGGGTTAGTACGGGAAAGAGTCGGGGAAGGCAAGGGCGGACAGACCGCACTGGCGCGGCGCCGCTCAGGCCGCCGCTTTGGCGCGGCCCACCAGGGTCACGCCCAGCCAGACGGCGGGCAGCATCAGGGCCGCGCCGAACCAGTAGGGTCCGCCGATGGCGAGGCCAAACAGCGACCCGGCGATCAGGGGGCCGACCATGCGGGCCAGAGAGCCGGCCGCCATGTTCAGGCCAAGCATCTCGCCCTGGCGGTCGGGCGGGGTGTTGCGCGAGATCAGGGCCGCCACGCAGGGAAAGACCAGCGACTGGCCAAAGGCCGTGCCCCCGACGATCACCGGCACCAGGGCGGCGCTAGGCACGAAGGGGGTCAGGAACAGGGTCACGGCGATGATCGACAGGCCGGTGGTCAGCACCAGCGGCTCGCCAAAGCGCCGCGCCAGCCGGCCGGTCACGGCCCCCTGACCGATGGAGGCGACCACCCCGATCACCGCGAAGCACAGGCCAACCTCGCGCGGGCCCCAGTTGAACCGGGCGTGGGTCCACAGGCCAAACACCGACTCCATGCCGGCGAAGGCGGCGGTCGAGACCAGGGTGACCAGCAGCACCCGACTCAGGATCGGGCTGGCCATGGCCGCCTGCAGGGCCTCGCGCCGGTGGGGCCTCGCCGCGCCGGGGGCGCTGGGCGAGCGGCTTTCGACGACGAACAGAAAGACGCCCAGCGAGGCTAGGGCCGCCATGCCGGCGGCCACGAACAGCGGGATCTGGAACCCCAGGCGTCCGGCCTCCGGGTGGGCCAGCAGGCCGCCCAGGGCCGGGCCGACCACGAAGCCGGCGCCGAAGGCCGCTCCGAGCAGGCCCATGCGGCCCGCCCGCTTCTCCGGCGGGGTGACGTCGGCCATGTAGCCCTGGATGGTCGAGATATTGCCGGTCGCGAACCCGCCGATCAGGCGGATGGCGAAGGCGATCCAGATGGTCGGGGCGAAGGCCAGGGCGACATAGGAAAGCGTGTTGGCCAGGATGGTGACGATCAGCACCGGCCGCCGGCCAATTCGGTCCGACAGCCGGCCCCAGAACGGCTCGGCGAAGAACTGTCCCAGGCTGTAGGCCGAGAACAGCGCCGTGATCTGCCAGGGCTCCGCCTTCAGCGACTGCGCATAGAAGGGCAGCAGCGGAATGACCAGGCCAAAGCCCACCAGGTTGATGAACACCACCAGCAGCAGGACGTAGAGCGCGCGCTCGCTGTGGGCGGACGACGCGGGAGAGGCGGTCGAGGACATGGTCGGCGCTTTCGAAGGGCCGCCCGAATACGCCTTTTGGCGGTGGCAGACGACCAAAACTTCGCTCGCGAGCCGCTATAGCCAGCGCGCGTCAGTTCGGCGGATTGTGCTTTTCCAGGAAGTCCACCGTCGAGGTCAGCATGGTCAGGCGGGTGGCGCCACTGGATAGCCAGTGATCCTCGCCTTCCAGCGTCACCAGCTCCACGGACTTTCCGGCCTTCTTCAAGGCCGAAGCCATGATCTGGCTCTGTACATAGGGCACGACCGTGTCGTCCTTGCCGTGGATCAGCAGGATCGGGATCTCGACCTTGTCGGCCAGGCGGGCGGGCGAGATCGCGGCGAGGTCAGGATCCTTGACGCGGTCGCCGCCCATGAAACGCAGCCAGTAGCGCAGGGTGGAGTTGCCGGTGAACTGCCACATCCGCTGATTGTCCTGCAACATGCGCTGAAGGTCGCTGGGCCCTGCGATCGAGACCGCGCAGCGATAGACGTCTTTATCGAGCGTCGCGCCGGCCAGGGCCGCGTAGCCGCCATAGGACCCGCCGACTATGCAAACCCGCTTGGGATCGATCAGGCCCTGAGCGGCCAGGTCGCGTACCCCGTCCGACAGGTCGGTCTGCATCTTCTTGCCCCATTCGCCAAAGCCCGCCTTGACGAAGTCCCAGCCGAACCCTTCCGAGCCTCGGAAGTTGGGCTGCAGGACCGCGTAGCCGCGCGAGGCCAGGGCCTGGGCCCACCAATCGAAGCCAGGCGAGTCGCGTCCCTCCGGTCCGCCGTGCGGTAGCACCACCAGCGGCAGGTTCGTGACGGCCTTTCCACGCGGCAGGGTGAGATAGCCGCTGATCTCCAAGCCATCCTTGGCCTTATAGCGGATGGCTTTCACCGGGGAGACCCCCTGGGGCGGCACGCCGAGATAGATATTGCCGAGCCAATTGGCGCTCTTGGCGTCCAGATCGACCAGAGCGTAGCCCGGGCCGGCGACGGGCGAATCGACCCTCACCACCACCTTGCGGCGATCCTGGGACCATGAGGCCAGGCCGACGATGCTGCCCTTGAAGGCCTTGGTCACGGCGTTCCAGGTCGCCTGGCTTTTGGCGTCGAAAAAGGAATAGACTAGGTCGTCGCCGGTCAGGTTCACACCGCCCAGAAGCTTGAGGTCATTCGGATCGTGCAGAAGTCCGCCCAGTTGCGGCAAATCCGTCTTGGAACCGTCCTGACCATATTCACGAAGGAAGGACTCGTTCTTGTCGTTGGTCATGCTGACCAGCACCGACTTGCCGTCGCGACCAAAGCCGGACAAGCCATACGACCCCATGGGCGTAACGACGCGTTCCACCTCTTGCCAGCGTTCGTCGATCCGTAACTTCAGCAGCCAGACGCCCTTTTCCTGATCATAGAGTGACATCGCGGCCGGCTTGCCCTCGGTGTCCACCAGCCAGCCATCGGTGTTGGGTTCGCCGCTGTAGTCGGTGATGCGGGTCAGGCCGTTCGCAAGGTTGACGCGGTACAGCGTGTTCACGCCGACATTGTCCACGAAGCGGATGCCTTCCAGGAAAGCATGTGGCGCGCCGTCGACCGTGCGGATCATCGGGTAGGCGAGCACCACGTTCATCGCCCCGGCCAGGTTCATCGAATTGGACTTACCGTTAAGCAGTCCCGTCTGCTTTCCGGTGGTCAGGTTGAAGTCCATGGCCATGAAGTATTCGTGCTGAGGCCCCGATACGTCCGCGACCTTGGCGGCCTGCGACACGATCACCACCAGATGATCCTGGCCGGCCCATTGCACATCGCGCAGCTTGGCCGCGCCCATGTTCAAGCCGGCGACGCTGGTCCCGTCGGTCTTGCGAACCGTCAGAACGCGATGCTCGCCATTGGTGACCGTCACCGCCAGCATCTTGCCGTCCGGAGAGATTTCGATGCCCTCCACATTGGGCAAACGTCCATAGGCGGCGAGCGGGATCTTTTCCTCGGCGCGCGCGGTTCCTGCGCTTATCGCCACACATGCCGCCGCGACGGCCAAGTTCTTGCCAAACACGCTGTCTCATCCCCCCAAACCCTGAAGGGAACTCTATCAAGACGCGTGTTCGTGTCGAGCGGCCTTGATGGTTGATCTTGATAAAGTCGAGGCCGGAAACGAAAAACGCCCCGGCGAGAGCCGGGGCGTTGATCTGGAATGCAGGATCCGAAACGAAGCGCCTAGCGCGGCGCCAGGATCATGATCATCTGCCGGCCTTCCATGCGCGGCTCGTACTCGACCTTGGCGATTTCCTCGAAGTCGGTCTTCACCTTGATCAGCAGCTTCATGCCCAGCTCGGGGTGAGCCATTTCACGGCCGCGGAAGCGCAGGGTGACCTTGACCTTGTCGCCCTCCTCGAAGAACCGGGTCATGGCCTTGGTCTTGACCTCGTAATCGTGGATATCGATGTTCGGGCGGAGCTTGATTTCCTTGAGCTCGACGATCTTCTGCCGCTTGCGCGCCTCGTTCTTCTTCTTCTGCTCCTGGAACTTGAACTTGCCGTAGTCCAGGATCTTGCAGACGGGAGGATTGGCGTTCGGAACGATTTCCACCAGGTCCAGACCAGCTTCTTCCGCCGCTTCGAGGGCGGAGGCGGTCGGCATCTCGCCTTGCTTCTCGCCGTTTTGGTCGATCAGCAGGACGCGTGGGACGCGGATTTCATCGTTGATACGCGGTCCGTCTTTGACGGGCGGCGTTTGCATAGGACGGCGAATAGGGGCGGCTCCGGTACAGTTGAAGGTAGTCGCGCTGCGCGAAGGCGCGCTGCGAGAAGATGATATATGACCTGTCGGGCGCCCCCTATCAAGCGGCGCGAACCAAACAGGCGCCAGCGCAGCCAATCCTTTTGGGCGCAAGGCGTATCCGGGACGGAAACGGTCGGGCGGGAACCTGGTTTTTCGCTGACGGATATTGACCCGCCTTGCCCGCCAACACGCACCGACACACCCCGATCGAA
Organism: Caulobacter sp. ErkDOM-E; assembly: GCF_048541895.1. Taxonomy (GTDB): domain Bacteria; phylum Pseudomonadota; class Alphaproteobacteria; order Caulobacterales; family Caulobacteraceae; genus Caulobacter. The sequence continues at coordinate 1,409,215 of NZ_CP183331.1, forward strand.
GACATCCACGCCCTGCTGATCGGCTCCAGTTTCATCGCCGTGGGCCTGACCCTGCTGAAGGCCGCCGGGCTCGTCACCGGCGGGGTCGCGGGCGTGGCCCTGATCGTCTCCTACCTGACCGACTGGCCCGTTGGGACGGTGTTCCTGGTGCTCAATATTCCCTTCTACGCCTTGGCTTACCGGGCCCTGGGGCGGGACTTCACGATCAAGACCCTGGCCACCAACCTGCTGCTGGCGGGCCTGGCTTTGGGCATGCCGCACTGGCTGCAGGTCGAGGGCGTGGACCCGGTCTTCGCGGCGATGTTCGGCGGCACGATCATCGGCATGGGCATCCTGGCCCTGGCGCGGCATCGCTCCAGCGTCGGCGGCGTGGGCGTGCTGGCGCTGTATCTTCAGGAAAAGCGCGGGATCAGCGCCGGCAAGGTGCAGATGATCGCCGATTGCCTGGTCGTCGCGGCCGCTTTTGCGGTGATCAGCCCGGCAAAGCTGCTGTTGTCGATTCTGTCGGCGGTGGCGCTGAGCGCGGTGATCATCGCCAATCACCGGCCGGGGCGCTACGCGGGGTACTAACTTTTGTTGTCATCCCGGGCGAAGCGCAGCGAAGACCCGGGACCGCCACACCCCGGGATAGCTGCCGGTTCCGGCCAAGGATACTCAGCTTCGCCAAGCAGGGCTGGAAGCAAGTCGACCCAGTGCGGATTGCGTGCCTCCACCAGTTCAAACTTCCAGGCTCTTTTCCAGCGCTTGATGAGCTTTTCGCGACGGATCGCGGCTTCGATATCCGTGTGAATTTCAAACCAAACGAGGCGACTGCAGCCGTGCCGGCGGGTGAACCCGCCCGTCGCGCCCTCACGATGCTGAGCGGCGCGAGAAGCAAGATCTGATGTGACGCCGACGTAGAGCACGCCGCGACGCGTATTGGTCATCAGATAGACGGCGTAGGAATGCTCTCGCATTACGAGAGCGTAGTTCACGGTATCGCAAAAGGGTAGTGGCTCATCGTGAATTTGGCGGTCCCGGGTCTGCGCTTCGCTTCGCCCGGGATGACAGTACGGGTTAGGGCAGCAGGCTCATCGCCGCGCTGGCCACCGTCGAGACGGGCAGGGCCTTCAGGTCGGGTGAGCGGATCACCGCCACGTGGCCGCGCGGACCGCAGAGGTCGGGGTCGGAGGCATCGGAGAACAGGGCGATGGTCGGGGCGCCGGCGGCGGCCAGCAGATGCGTGGGGCCGGTGTCATTGCCGACCACCAGCGCCGCCTTGGCGCCCAGCACGGCCAGCTGGGCGAAATCGGTGCGGCCGGTCAGGTCGCGGGCCTGGCCGACAGACTTCTGGATCTGCCGCGCCATGGCGCTTTCCTGCGGCCCGCCGATGATCACGATGTCCAGGCCACGGGCCTTCAGCAGCGAGCCCAGCTGGGCGAAGGCCTCGACGGGCCAGCGCTTTTCCGGCCGGTGGGCCGAGCCGCCGGGCACGAACAGCACATAGGGACGCGGCGTGGCGGCGCCGGCCACGGGGCGGGCGTCCTTGTGGCGGCGCAGGATCCACGACAGGTCCGGCGGCGGGGCGTTGCCATGCTCGGTTGGGGCGTCTGGCCAGATGCCGGCGGCGCGCAGCTGGTCGGCCTGACGCTCCAGGGTGTGCATGGTCTGCCGTGTCTTGCTGCGCTGGGGCAGGGAGCAGCCAAAGGCGATGCCGCTCCATTGCGGCGCGAACGGCCGCAGGGCCTGGAAGTACCAGTTGGTGCGGCTGTTGGTCTGCAGGTCATAGACCCGGTCGTAGCGGGCCTTGCGCAGCCGGCCCAGCATCCGGGTCAGGTCGGCGAAGTCTTCGGGACGCCCGTCGGTCTCGACCGTATTGAAATAGGGGCTGAGCTTGGCGAGGGCTTCGAACGGGGGGGTGGTCAGAAGGGTGATCTTGGCCTTGGGATGGGCCTCGCGAATCTTCTTCATCGCCGCCAGAGCGAGAACGAAATCGCCAAGGGCCCCCAGCTTGATCACCAGGACCTTCTTGATTTCCTTACTCACGGTCTCCGCTCCAAAACTCTGGCTTCCAGCACGCGCGCATAGACGTTCAAGGTGGCTTCGCACATGGCGTCCACCGAATACAACCGCCGGGCGCGAGCCCGGGCCGTCTGACCCATGGTCTGGCGAGTCGCCGCGCCGGCGTCGCGGGCCGTGACCAGTGCGGCGGCCCAGGCCTGTGCGTCACCCGGCGCGACCAGCCAGCCGGTTTCGCCGGGCAGAACGGTCTCGCGCGCGGCGCCGTGATCGGCGGCCAGAACGGGGCGTCCCATCACCTGCGGCTCGACCGCCGTGCGGCCGAAGGCCTCGGGTTCCAGCGAGGGCGCTATGGCCAGGTCGGCCAGCAGATAGGCGGCGGGCATGTCATCGCAATGGCCGACGATCTTGACGTCATCCTGCAGGCCCGCAGCGGCGATCTGGGCTTCCAGCTCGGCGCGATAGGCCTTGCGGCCCTGATCGTCGCCGACCAGCAGCAGCAGCACCCGGGCGCCGCCGGCGGCCTTGAGCTGAGCCATGGCCTCGATCAGCAGGGCCTGGCCTTTCCAGCGGGTCAGGCGGCCGGCCAGCAGCACCTTGAGGCGGCGCTCATCGGCGGCGATCCCCCAGGCCTTGCGCAGGGCTTCGATCCGGTCGGCGCTGACCATGCCGGGTTCAAAGCGGGTCAGGTCCACGCCGCGCGGGATGGCCACCACGCGGTCGGGATCAATGCCGTGTTCCTTGATCACATGCGCGCGGGTGTATTCGGAATTGGCGATCACCAGGTCACCCTTGGTCATCACCGCATTGTACCAGCGCTTGAGGTTCGAGCGGGCATTATAGACGCCGTGATAGGTGGCCACGAACGGCACCTTGGTGGCGTGGGCGGCCCACAGGGCGCTGAAAGCCGGGGCGCGGGAGCGGGCGTGGACCAGGGTCACCTTCTCGCGGCGGATCAGGTCGATCAGCCGCGCGGCGTTGCCCAGCATGATCAGCGGGTTCTTGGTCTGGGCCGGCATCTGGGCCAGACGGCCGCCGTCGGCTTCCAGTCGCGAGGCCATGCGTCCGCCCTTTGTCGCGACCAACGCCTTGCCGCCTTGCGCCACGACGGCGTGGGCGACATCTATCGTCGTCTGCTCAGCGCCGCCCGTTTCCAGTTCGGGGGTAACCTGCAGCAAGGTGAAATCGGCGGGAAGTGCGGGCACGCGACTCTCGGATGAGATGACGAGTTTAGTTAGCGAAAGGATCAAGGCCGCGCCATGACCGAATACCCGGACTTTCTGGTTCGAGCCGACAATCAGCGTCTGGCTTACCGTCTTGTGGCCGGCGAGGGGCCCACGGTGGTCTGGCTGGGCGGGTTCCACTCCGACATGACCGGGACCAAGGCTCAGGTTCTGGCCGATCATGCGCAGGCGACGGGCGGGGCCTATCTGCGCTTCGACTATTTCGGCCACGGCGAGTCGGACGGCGCGTTCCGGGACGGCACGATCAGCCGCTGGCGGCAGGACGCCCTGGCGGTGATCGATGAGCTGACCGAAGGGCCGCTGGTGCTGGTCGGCTCGTCGATGGGCGGCTGGATCGCCTGCCTGGCGGCGATTGCGCGGCCCGAGCGGGTCAAGGCCATGGTGCTGATCGCTCCGGCCCCGGATTTCACCGAGAAACTGATGGAGCCCGAACTGTCGGAAGAGGCCAGGGCGGCCATCGCGAAGGACGGCTTCTGGGTCAGGCCCTCGGAGTACGATGACGGCGGCTACGCCATCACCCGCGAGCTTCTGGAGGACGGCGCGCGGTGGTCGATCCTGCAGGGCGATGTGCCGATCGATGTTCCCGTACGCGTGTTGCAGGGCGGGGCCGATCCGGACGTGCCTTGGACCCACGCGCTGGAGTTGGCCAACGCGCTCAGGAGCGATGACGTGGTCTTCACCCTGATCAAGGACGGCGACCACCGGCTGTCGCGGCCGCAGGACCTGGAACGGCTGGTGGCGGCGGTGTCGGAAGCCCGGGGCCTGGCCGCGCCGGAGGAGGGCGATCTGGTCGCCCGGCGCCTGGCCCGTGCGGCTCGCCTGCGCAATGCGGCGGGTCTGGAAGCCACGGGCATCGTCGCGCGAGCCGCGCCGATTGATGAGGAATAGCTAGCCTTTTTCGCTCTCGGGCCTATGCTGTGTTCACGACTTGTTCGGGAAGGCCGATGGTAAAAAGCGCTCCTCTCAGTCTTGAGCTCGATAGTGAACTGGATCGTCGTCTCACGGAGACGGCGGCGGTGCTCGATCAGCCTAAAGCGGTGGTCGTCGAGCGCGCTGTGCGTGAGTTTCTCGAACTGCGCGACTGGCAGGACGCCGCAATCGACGAAGGTCTGCGTGCGGCCGAAGAAGGGCGCCTTTTCGAGCATGATGAGGTTGCGGACTGGGTTGCGTCGTGGGGGCAGCCCAACGAGCGCCCAATGCCCCGTCGCGACTGACGCATGCGGGTTTGCTGGACGGATCTGGCCCTGCGCGATCTTGTGTTCGCCCGGGCGTGGATCGCGCAAGACAGACCCCTAGCCGCCGCCAGGCAGGTCAGCCGGATCGTAGAGGCCGTGGCATTGCTGGCGGATTTTCCCCACCTTGGACGGCCGGGCCGTCGAGGCGGCGCTCGTGAACTCGTGGTCTCCAAAGGCCCGTTCGTCGTGGCCTATCGGGTGAAGGGTGAGCAGATCGAGGTTCTTCGCGTGCTCCATGGCTCCAGACGCTGGCCGGAAAATCTCTAGTCAACGGCAGATCCGACTCAAGGCGCCAGCCTGGCCTTGGCGGCGGCTATCGGGCCGGGGGAGGAGCAGGGGGATGACTTTGAGCTAGAGAGTGCTTGCCCTGGCCCGCTTTCGCCCCCTGTCGCCCCTCACGCCATCCTAGCGTAGCACCGCGTCGGCGCTGACCAGGCGCACGTCGTGCATCTGGTTCAGATAGGCCTCGTAGTAGCCCTTGTGCGACGCCCCGACGATGGCGAGCATCCGCATGCCGGGATGCTGGCCCAGCACGTCGCGGATATTGCCGACCATGCGCAGGTTGCGGGTCTCCCAATAGCCCAGATACCGCCGGCCGAAGCCCTGCGGCGACGGCTCCACGAACGCCGCGCCGAAGTCGCCCTTGAAGGCCATCAGCTGGGCGTCGGCGCTGTTGTAGGCCCGGTAGATGTTCAGGAGGCCGTCCGGCTTCTCCAGGCCAGCCTGCAGGCGCTCCTCCTGGGCTTGGCGGGCTTGGTTGGTGGGGTTATTCCACGCCGCCATGATCGCGGCCTCGAAGGCCTTCCGCTCGACCGGGTCGCTGCTGTCAGGGGTATCGGCCGAGTGGTCATCGACACTCCACAGGCGTTCATGGCCCAGGCGCGCGGCCAGCACGGCCGAGATCTGGCTGGACTCGTTACGGCGGGTCTTCAAGGATTCCAGATAGGTCGCCTGTGCGTCGTTGAGGCCGTCGCCGGCGAGGCGTTCGGCCTGCGGCAGCCGCAGCCATTGCACCAGGGCCGAGTTTCGCTCGCCCGCCGCCAGGAACACGGCCGCCAGATGTCGGCGTTCGGCGGCGCTGGGCTGGGCGGGCCACGCAGCCAGCAGGCGCTCGACCTCGGCGTTGGCCGCCGGCACGTCGAGGCCGACGGCCTGGCCCGCCATGGTCGGATCGTAGCAATAGGTCTTCACCGTATCGGCATAGCGGGCCGGATGGCGCCGCAGGGCGTCGCACTGCAGGCCCGAAAGGTCCTCGGTGGCGATGCCGGTAGGTTTCCAGGCCGCCAGGCGATCCACCAGCGGGGCCAGCAGCGCCATGTCGAAGGTCTTGGGCAGACCGGAGAGGTGGGTGGTGCCCAGCACCAGGACTTCATTGACCTTCCCGGCGGGCGGGCCCTTCAGCGTGTCGGGATGGAAGCTGGGCCGATAGTCCTGCGCCACTGCGGCGCCCGTGCTCATCACCAGCGCAGCGGCGCTCGCGACCATAAGACGAAGGAAAGGCTGGGGTGCTGGGCGAAACATGAGGCGCTCTCGATGGCTACTCAACCTTAGAGGCCCGAAAGGCGGCCAATGGAGGCGCCTGAATTTTATTTAATGTGGCGCAGCATCCCGGATCCCAGAGGGGTGCGGGTTGTCAGCCGCCGTTCTCCAGGATCGCCGCCAGCCCCTCGCGATAGGTCGGATACTTCGGCCGCCACCCCAGCTCCGCCTTGGCCAGGGCGTTCGAGACCCGCTTGTTCTCGGCGTAGAACCGCCGCGTGGCGGGCGACATCCCCAACGCGTCAAACGGCAGGTCCGGTGGCACGGGGACGCCCAGCAGCCTGGCGGCATATTCCATGACGTCCTGCGGTGGGGCCGGTTCGTCGTCGCACAGGTTATAGATGCCGCCCGCCCGGGGCTGGTCCAGCGAGGCCAGCAGGCCCGAGACAATGTCGTCCAGGTGGATACGGCTGAACACCTGGCCGGGCTTGACCAGGCGGCGGCCTTCGCCGGCCCGCAGGCGGTCCAGGGCGCTGCGGCCGGGGCCGTAGATGCCGGGCAGGCGGAAGGTGGTCACGGTCAGGCCCATGCCGCGCCCGACCTGGCGCCAGTCGCGCTCGGCCCCGACCCGGCGGGCGCCCTCGACCGACTGGGCCTTGAGCGGCGAGGTCTCGAACACCCAGCGGCCGTCGAAGTCGCCATAGACGCCCGTGGTCGACAGATAGCCGATCCAGTCCGGGAAGGCCCCCGTCTGGGCCAGGGCCGGGATCACCGACTCCAGCGCCGCGCAGCCGTCTTCGCCGGGCGGGGAGGTGATCAGCACCGCATTGACCCCGGTCAGGGCCTTGGCCATGGCGTCACGGTCGCTGGGATCGGCGGGTTCGATGCCGGCCGCCCGCAGCGTCGCCGCCTGCTCCGGCGAGCGCGTCGAGGCGGCGATTTCCCAGCCCCGGGCCCGCAGCGCCTGGGCGAAAGCCGCGCCGACATAGCCCAGACCGAACACGAACAGACGCAAGTTGGAAGCTCCGCCACCCTGAAAAACAGGGGCTGAATGAGCCCTCGAAAGACCGTGCTCCGCAACCCCTCAAAGGGCGCTTGCCAAGGGGAGATCGCTCTGCCATAAGCCGCCTCCTCGTCGCGGGGCGGTTCTTTCGCTTCCACGATGCGGGCGTAGCTCAGTGGTAGAGCACAACCTTGCCAAGGTTGGGGTCGAGAGTTCGAATCTCTTCGCCCGCTCCATTTCTCCCCTCTTGGAGAGTGGAACGAGACCCGAGAAATCAGGATGCGGGCGTAGCTCAGTGGTAGAGCACAACCTTGCCAAGGTTGGGGTCGAGAGTTCGAATCTCTTCGCCCGCTCCAATTTCTCCTAAAGCCTTCCACAGGTCAGTTACGTCAGCGAGCACCGCGCCACCCCGACAGGGTTTGGCGCCGAGCGGATTCCTGATCTAACCCTTCCCCGTAATCGTGTTCGGGGTCTCTCATGCTTGATCATCGTCTTGGCCGCTGGGCCGCCGGTAGTCTGATCGCCGCCGTCATGCTGGCGGGCGCCGCCCAGGCCGCGCCTGTCGCTAATGATCGCCTGGCCCAGGCGATCAAGGTCTATGAGTCCAGCACCGCCGGCGGCGAGGATGACGACGGCGGTGGCAGCGAGGCCCAGCGCTGGCGCCTGCCGCCGGTCGGGCCGGAAGCCGACGCCCGGCGGAAGGCCAAGCTGGTCGAGGCCCGGGGTCTTCTGGAAGGCCTTGATACGAAAGGCCTGACGCCCGACCAGCAACTGACAGCCCAGCTTCTGAAGTTCACGCTCGATGAGCGGATCGAGGGCCTGTCGTTCGACGAGCCGCGCATGCCGTTCAGCAGCGATGGCGGCTTCGACGTCACCCTGCTGTATCGCGCCAACGGCATGCGGCTGAAGTCCGAGGCCGAGGCCGCCAAGTGGCTGGAGCTTCTGGCCAAGACCCCTGACTGGTACGACGCCAACATCGCCAATGCCCGGCGCGGCGTCGCCACCGGCTTCGTTCAGGCCACGCCCACCGCCCAGTCGGTGCTCGATCGCGCCAGGCGCACGGCGGCGACCCCGGTGGCGGAAGAGCCCCTGCTGGCGCCCCTGCGTGCGCTGCCGGCCAGCGTGCCCGCCGACCGCAAGGCGGCGCTGATCGCCCAGGGCGAAAAGGTTCTGGCTGAGAAGGTCGCGCCGGCCCGGGCCGGTTTCGTCACCTTTATGGAGACCGAATACCTGCCCAAGGCCGCCAGGAGCCTGGCCGCCGTCGATCTGCCCGATGGCCAGCGCTACTACGCCTTCCTGGCCCGTCGCCACACGACCACGGCCATGACGCCCGACCAGATCCACGACATCGGCCGCAGCGAGGTGGCGCGCATTCGCGCCCGGATGCAGACGGTGATGACCCAGACCGGCTTCAAGGGGACCCTGCCCGAATTCATCGCCTATCTGCGCAAGGACCCCAAGTTCTATGCGACCAGCCGCCAGCAGCTGCTGGAAAAGGCCAGCGAGATCGCCAAGCGCGCCGACGACCAGCTGCCGGCCCATTTCGGCGTGCTGCCGCGTCTGAGCTATGGCGTGCGGCCCGTGCCGGCCAGCATCGAGAAGGGCTACACAACGGGCCGTTACTTCGGCGGAGATCCCAAGGTCGGACGGGCCGGGGGGCTGATGATCAACACCTCCCAGCTGGACCAGCGGGCGCTGTACGAGTTGCCAGCCCTGGTGCTGCATGAAGGCGCGCCCGGGCATCACACCCAGACCTCTCTGGCCCAGGAGCAGACGGATGTGCCCGAGTTCCGCAAGGGCCTCTATTTCAATGCCTTCGGAGAGGGCTGGGGCCTCTATTCCGAATGGCTGGGCGAGGAGATGGGGATCTATCGCGATCCCTATGAACTGTTCGGCCGCCTGTCCTACGAGATGTGGCGGGCCTGCCGGCTGGTGGCCGACACTGGCATCCACTGGAAGCGCTGGAGCCTTGAGCAGGCGCGCGCCTGTTTCACCGACAATACCGCCCTCTCGCCGGTCAATATCGAGGTCGAGCTGGCCCGCTACGTGTCCTGGCCTGGCCAGGCCGTGGCCTACAAGATCGGTGAGCTGAAGATCCTCGAACTGCGCAAGCGGGCCGAAACCGCGCTTGGCGACCGGTTCGACGAGCGCAAGTTCCACGACGCCGTGCTTTTGCAGGGCTCCCTGCCCATGGCGCTCCTGGAGCAAAAGATCGACGCGTGGATCGTGGAGCAACAAAAGCCCTAGCCGTCGTCGCCCGCGTTATGTCGGCAAGTCCGTCAGCAGACCTGTTCAAGGCAAGAAGGTTCAGAGAGAGGCGGTTCGATGTCCCTGCCAGTCCACGTCAATGAGGCGCTTGTGCGCGACCTGCCCGACAACGGCCCGGTCGTGATGGTCAATTTCCTGCGTTTTCGGGACCAGTCTGCCGACGGTGATGGCACGGGCTGGGATGCCTATCTGCGATACAGCGCCAATACGGCGCCTTTGATCAAGGCGCTCGGCGGCGCAATTCTCTGGAGCGGCAAGCCTGAAGGTGTCGCGATTGGCCCGCCCTCCACGGTCCTGTGGGACTACATCGTCCTTGTCCGCTATCCGTCGCGCGCCGCCTTTCTCGACATGGTCACGTCCGCTGACTACGCCCGAGGCAATCTGCATCGCGAAAATGCTGTGGCTGACCATTTGATCCTGGCCTCAACCGAGACCTTTTCACGGTTTCCGGCGCGCTGAGCAGGCGGGCGGAACCTGCAAGGTGGCTCGCCTCGGGGGTAAGCGAAGCCCGTCCGCGCCCCCTAACCCCCTGGTGAAAACACTCTAATACGGGCTCAGATGGAGTGGGAAACCGGTGTCATGACCAGAATCACAGTGCTGGGCGAGTGCATGGTCGAGATGTCGCCGGACGGATCGTCCGATGACGGCGCGCCGCTCTACCGGATGGGCTTTGCGGGCGATACCTTCAACACGGCCGTCTATATGGCCCGCCTCGGCGATCAGGTCGCCTATTGCACGGCCCTGGGGCAGGGCGATCCTTTCAGTGACGGTGTTCTGGCGGCCATGCGCCGCGAGGGACTCGATACCCGTCTGGTTCGTGAGGTCAGCAACCGCCTGCCGGGCCTGTACGCCATCGTCCTGGACGACAGCGGCGAGCGAAAGTTCCACTACTGGCGCGAACGGGCCCCGATCCGCGACCTGTTCTCCGAGCACACCGCCGACCAGCTGATCGAGGCCGCCAAGGCCAGCGATCTGGTCTATCTGTCCGGGGTGACCCTGGCGGTGATCGGCGACATCGGCCGGGCGCGGCTCAAGGACATCCTGGCCTATGTCCACTCGCTGGGCGTGGCCGTGGCCCTGGACTTCAACTATCGGCCGGCTTTGTGGCCCAGCCCCGAGGCGGCCCGCGCCGCGCTCGACGGGGTTATCCCCTCGTGCCGCTATATCTCGCTGAGCAGCGAGGATTCCCGCCCGCTTTATGGACGCGAGGCCGAGGATCTGGCTGTCGAATGGTCGGCGCTGGGCGCCGAGGTCGTGGCCCGCGACGAGAGCCATGCGGTCAACGTCCATCGCCCGGACGGCCGCACCGCTACCGCCGCGCCAGGCCGAGTGAAGGCGGTGGACACCACGGGCGCGGGCGACAGCTTCAATGCCGCCTATCTGTCGGCGCGAATGGCGGGCCTGCCGATAGCGACAGCGGTCGAGCGGGCTCACAGGCTGGCCGCCATTGTCGTGTGCTGCCGCGGCGCCATCCTGCCTCACGGGACCGCATTGCGCCTTGATGTCCCATAGCGACTCTCACCCGCGGGGGGCTAGGGAGGTGCGCTTGGGTGTCTTGAAGCCACGGCTGACATCGAGTGGAGTAGGCGTATGCTTTTCACGAGCCGGCAACAGGCTGCCCTCAGTACAAGGTTTCTAAGTCCCGTTGCGCCCATGCTCGAGGATCTTTTCCTGGCTCTGCGCGCCGAAACCGATCAGGCGCTCGGGCGGGACGCGCCGCCGCGGTACGGCAAGCCCTATCCCTACGGCTATTGTCTCGAAATCACCAAGGATGTGCAGGCCCGCCTACGGGTCCGGCTAAAGCAGCCTCGACACCCGGGCGAGCGGGCGATCAAGGCCTATTTGAACTCCGGCGGCGCGGCCCGTCGCGTCTGGGGCGCGCTGCGGGAGCGCTTCTTCCAGAACGCTTTTCATATCGGCGGCCTCTATATCGACGTTTCCAACGACACCGTCGATGTCAGCAAGCCCAAGGTCGAGATCCTGCCGATGGACCGATCCGGTCTTGAGCCGATCCGCGATGCGGCGCATTTCGCTCGAATCGCTGAGGCGTACTGGGGGGTGACATTTTACGCCAACCACGCCTTGCCCAGCCTGGCGCCGCTGTTTCCGATGATCGGCGTGGACGCCCGGGGCAAGGCCCGCCTTTATTCCGACATCCGCTACATGGTTGACCTGTTCCGTTCCAGCCAGTTCGCCAAATCGGAGCGATGGCTGGAAGACGGGCCAGCGCCCCCGATGGCCCTCGTGGAGGCCATCCGCAGGCCTTGTCCGCCCGCTTTGCTGGGGGCCAATCCGAGCGCGACCCTGGCCGCCGCGCTGCAGGCCTGTCGGTCGGCCAGGGCGGACGGACTGGCCTCGGATGAGGACTGGCTGGAGGCGCGAGCCCATGATCTTCTGACCACCCGTGCGCCGTCTATCCCCGTACTCGAACGGGGATAGGACAGTATCGGACGTAGGATTTTCAACGGCTTATTTTCCTACTTGTGCGTCACGATAGGAAAATTATCCTCACCAACAGAAACTAAGCCTAACATTGAGTCGTGGTCGCTGGATCGCGATCTCGATTAGAGGACGCCATGTTGGTTCAAGCTCTTGAGGATATCTGGGCGATCACGCCCGATCCCCGTCGCGACCGTCTCGCGGTCGCCTTCGTCACCCATCTGGTCGCCATGGCGACCGATGTTTCGCCGGGGGACATCTCGGCTCACAAACGCTCCACGCTCGCCGCCGCGCGGGCCCGGCAGATCGCCATCTATCTGACGCACGTCACGTTTCACTGGCCGCTCAACCGGGTCGCCTTCGCGTTCGGGCGCGACCGCACCACCTGCGCTCACGCCTGCCATCGGATCGAGGACATGCGCGAGGACGCAGCCTTCGACGCCAAGCTGGTTACGCTGGAGGCCTGTCTGCAACAGGCGCCCCGCCACAGTCTGGAGGGCGTGCGATGAGCGCAACCCCAGATCTGGCCACCGAACATCTGGCCTTGCGCGCCGCCCGTCTGCTGGCCCGTCCGGGCGCGGTGATCGAGGCGGCGCCGCTGGGCTATGCGGTGCGGTTTGGACCCAGTCGCCGGCGGCGGCCGATGCTGGTCATCGACGAGACGGCCTTTGCGGCGCTGGTCCGTCTGGCCACCCTCAAGCCGAGGGCGCTGGGCGGCTGGTCCCTGGTCTTCACGCCGCCGGCCAGGCCCGCGCCGCCGCCCGGCAAGCCCGGGGTGATCGAGGGCGAGGTGATGCTGGAAGAGCCGGGCGTCGGCCGGGCCGCCTTCAAGGCCAATCTGGGGGAGTCGCCTCTGGCCTGGCTGGCGCGTCGGCGCGACGGCAAGGGCCGGCCGTGGATCGCGCCGGTCGAGGCCGCAGCGGGCGAGCGTCTGCGCGAGGATTTCCACCGGGCCGGAACCCTGGGCCGGCTGACCATGAACTGGGACGCCTCGCCCCGCTCGGGCGGCGGCGGGCCCCGCCTGGACCCCGCCGAACGCGCCAGGGCCGCCAAGGATCGCATCGCCGCCGCGCTGGACGCGGCAGGGCCGGGCCTGCGCGAGATCCTCGAACATGTCTGTCTGGCGGGCACCGCGCTGGAGGCCGCCGAGCGGTCGCTGGGCCTGCCGCGTCGGGCGGGCAAGACGGTGCTCAAACTGGCCCTGCAGCGGCTGGTCGTTCACTACCGCATGGCCTGAACGCGAAAAGGGCGGGACCTTTCGGTCCCGCCCTTCGCAATCTTCCTGTGCGGGAAGCCTAGTGCTTCAGCATGTGCTTGATGTCGCGCATCTGGTCGTGGCCGGACTTCACCGAGGTCCAGGCCTTTTCGATGACCGCGCGGGTATGGGCGTCGACGTCGGTGTCCTGCATGGCCTTTTCGTACTTGGCCTTGATGAAGTCCTCGCCGGACTCGACCTCGTTGATCACCGCCTCATCGCCCTTGGACAGGCTGTCGCGGAGATTGACGAACACGCGGTGGGCGGCGGCCAGGATGGTGCCGTCGTCCTTGGGCTCGCCGCCGAGACGGCGAACCTCGTCCTGCAGTTCGATGGCGACGGTGCGACGCTCCTGGGCGCGCTGCTCGAACAGCATCTTGTAGCGCTGGGCGTCGGCGTCCTGGGCGGCTTCATGATAGCCGTCGGCGCTGTCGATGGTGGTCTCGACCAGGCCGTTGACGAGCTTGATGTGGTCTTCGTTGGTGTGGGGCATGGGGAGGTCCTTGGGAATGAGATCAGCTAACGCGGCGGGGGAGAGGGCGGTTGCGCTCAGCCGAGCTTCTTGCCCAGAAATCCCCAGGCCGTGGTCGCGGCCGCGATCATCGGGCCACGGGTGCGCGGGTTGATCAGCAGAACGGCGGCCACGCCGGCGCCCAGCAGCGCCAGGGCCAGCGGAACCGTCTTGCCCGCCAGCGTGACCTTGCCGTGCGGGTCGGGCGTCAGGGCGTAGTCGGGGGCCGGGGCGACGGGGGCGAGGCCGGCGTCAGCGGTCTTGTGGCCAAGCAGGCTGGAGATCCTGCTGACGGCGTGCGAGCGCTTGGCGACGGGCGGCGTCGCGCCATCGAGGGAGTCGTAGGCGACCATGGGGAGGCTCCTGGCTGGGGTTGCCTCCGATAACGCGATGATCGACCGGGCGATCCCTCGCCTTGCTCAGTCTTCGCCGGTTTCCCGTTTGGCCCCGACGTGGGCGATGCCCAGTTGCCGGGCCCGTGCGACCTGCCTGTGGCGCTCGGCGTAGCGGGCTCGGCTGGCCTCGTCGCGTTCGTCATGGCAGGCGGGGCAGGCGACGCCCTCGACATAGAGCGGCGAGGCCTGCTGTTCGGGACTGACCGGCCGGCGGCATCCCCGGCACAGGCCATGGGTTCCGGGCGACAGACCATGACCGACCGCGACGCGCTCGTCGAACACGAAGCATTCGCCGCGCCACAGGCTTTCAGGCTCAGGAACCTGTTCCAGATAGTCGAGGATGCCGCCCTTCAGGTGGAAGACCTCCTCGATCCCTTCGGATTTCAGGAAGGCCGTCGACTTTTCGCAGCGGATCCCGCCGGTGCAGTACATGGCCACCTTGAGCGGTGGCGCGTCTGGCCCGCGCTGCGCCTCAAGGTCCTGCCGGTAGCCGCGGAACCAGTCGGGAAAGGCCGAGAAGCTGGTGGTCCGCGGATCGACGGCGCGCGAGAAGGCGCCGATGGCGACCTCGTAGTCATTGCGGGTGTCGATCACCAACACGTCGGGATCGGCGATCAGGCTGTTCCAGTCACGGGGCTCGACATAGGTCCCGGCATTGGCGGCGGGATCCAGGTCCGGAAGGCCCAGGGTGACGATCTCCTTCTTCAGCCGCACCTTCATGCGATGGAAGGGCATGTGGTCGGCCCAGGCGGTCTTGGGCGTCAGGTCGGCGCAGCCGGGCAGGGCGCGGATATGGGCCAGCACGCTCTCGATGGCCGCGTCGGTTCCGGCGATGGTGCCGTTGATCCCCTCCCGCGCCAGCAGCAGGGTGCCTTTGACGCCGACCTCGCAGCAGGCTCTGGCCAGAGGGCCCTGCAGGGCCGCCGGATCGTCGAACTGCGTGAAGCGGTACAGGGCGGCCACGCGGAAGGCTTGGGTCTCTGTCGTCATCGGATTGAGGGCATAGGAAATTGCGGCCGGGGTCTCAAGCATCAGTGGAACGAACATTCGCCTGGGCGGTTAAGCTGGCATGAGCATCCTGATCGTCGTCATCATCGCCCTGGTCCTCCTCGGACTTGCCCTTTACGTCGTGCAGCGGTCGCCCATTCCGTCGCCAGTCAACTGGATCATCCAGCTTCTCCTGGTGGTGGTCGCGATCCTGTTCATCGGCAATCGCGCGGGCTTCTTCTAGGCGTCAAACCCGTTCGGCGCGGCTAGAGCGGTGCGCGCGAAAAGGGAATCGCACGCACCGCTCTAGCTTTTTGTTTTCGCATCGCTTTTGCGGAAAGCCGGCGTCCACTTTTCCGCGCGATGCTCTAGCCCAGCACGGCCTGGGCGTCGCGCTGGATGCGGGCCACCATGGCCTTGAGCCCGTTCGAACGCTGCGAGGACAAGGCCTCTGACAGGCCAAGCCTGTCCAGGGCCGCCTTGGCGTCAAAGGCCGCGATGTCGCCGGCCGGCTGGCCCGAATAGAGCCGCAGCAGGATCGCGATCAGACCGCTGACGATATGGGCGTCGCTGTCGCCGCGAAACGCGATCGAACCGTCATCTTTTGGCTCGGTGACCAGCCACACCTGGCTGGCGCAGCCGCGCACCTTGTTGGCTTCCGAGCGCTCGGCGTCGCTGAGCGGCGCCAGGTCGCGGCCAAGCTCGATCACATAGCGATAGCGCTCTTCCCAGTCCCCCAGCAGTTCGAACTCGTCGGCGAGTTCCGTGAGGGCGGCGTCTATGGGGCGTGTCATGGCCGCCAGTTAGGGGCGCGGCCAGCCGCTGGCAAGCCTCAGGCTTCGACCAGAGCGACCTGAGCGGTCAGGCCCGCGCCCGGATGCGATGTCAGGCGCAGCATCCCACCCATCGCCCGGGCCAGAAGATCCACGATCGGCAGGCCAAGGCCGGCGCCTTCGCTGGTTCGGGTCAGGGTGGAGCCGCCCTGCTCGAAGGGCCGCAGCAGGCGTGGCAGCTCTTCGGGCTCGACACCCGGCCCCTGGTCGGCGATGGCGATTTCGACCATGCCGCCTGGCAGGGCCTGGGCATAGATGCAGACCTCACTGCCCACCGGCGAATGGCTGACGGCGTTTTGCAGCAGGTTGGCCAGCATGGTTCGCAAGCCCCGGCTGTCGGCCAGCACGAAGGGCAGGCTCCCCGCGCCGGGAACCGTGACCTTTATCTGACGCAGGGCGATCTCGGCCTTCAACTGGTCCACCACATCCTCGATGGCCTCATCCAGGCCCTCGGAGGCGAGGTCCAGATCGGTGACGTGACCTTCCAGGCGCGCGATCTCGACGATCTGGTTGACCAGTTTCAGCAGCTTCAGACCGCTGTCGTGCACGATCCTTGCGTATTCGAGGTACTGGGGCGAACCCAGGGGGCCGTAGAGTTCGCGCGACAGGATCTCGGAAAAGCCGATCACCGCGTTGAGCGGCGTGCGAAGCTCGTGGCTCACCATGCGCAGGAACGAGCGCTTGCGATCGTCCAGCGCGGCCCGGCGACGCGCATGTGCCGCTGTCCGTCGCGCGGTCGTTGCGTCGTACAGGGGCGATGCGTCGAGAGACGCCGGTTCTGGCATGCGATAGGCTCCCGGACGTTCTGTCCGCATTGGCGCAGTCTCGAAGAATGCCTCAAGGCGCTTACTATTCCGTTTCCGTCCACAGGCCCTCCACCGCGAATGATCGCTCGAGGATTGAGTGGTCTGGAGGGAAGGTCCAAGGCGCGTTAAGGTTTGGCGACGGCGCTTCTCGGCGCCGCAATGAAAGATGTCGCCCGGTTTGGAATTCGAACTGCTACCGGACCCGTTCAAGCGGCCTGCGCGCGTCTCGCGCGGCCTAGGCCCTGCGCGCCTATGGCGTTTGGGCTGGCTGGCGGCGATCGGCGTGGCGGCTTTCACCACGGTTTTCCTGCCCGGCGAGTTCAGTTGGCCTGTCTGGGCGGCGTTCCTGGCGGGCGCCGCGCCGGCCCTTCTGTCGCTGCCCTTGCCTGGCGAAAGCACCAAGGAAGACGATCGCGTTCAGTCGATCCTGCTGGTTTTGTGGGCTGTGGGCGGATCTGCCGCAGCCGTGCTGACCGGCGGTGTCTCGGGCGCCATGGCCGCCTGGTGCCTGGCCCCGGTGGCCGCCGCCTCGACCCTGACCTCCTCGCGCCGCCTGGCCGAAGGCGCGGCCCTGTCGCTGATCGGCGGCAGCGTGGCGGCCTTGACCCAGCTTTCGGGTCTGGCCCCTGCAGCGCCGACCGGCGCCCTGTCCTTCATCCTCGGCTTCCTGGCCCTGACCACCACCGGGCTTGGCCTGGCCTCAGGCCTGCTGCTCGGCCACCGTCGGTTCGGCGCGCGCGATGTTCGCCACAGCGCCGAGATGGCGGCGCTGGAGGTGATGCTGGACGGCCTGCCGCAACTGGCCATCGCCGTGACCACCAAGGGCCAGGTCACTGCGGTGCGCGGCTCGCCGCCGCCGGGCGTGACCATCGCCGACATCGTCAATCGCGGCCTGGCCGGCGCCGCTGCGCCCAACGACCGCCAGCGCGTGGGCGGGGCCATCGCCCAGGCCTTCCGCGAGGGCCAGGTCAGCCTGACCTTCAGCCCCGCCCTGGGCGTGGAGCGGATCGTGGCCCTGGACCTGCAGCGCGCCTCGCCGGTGCTGCTGGTGGGTCTGCTGCGCGACGTGACGGTGGAGCGCAATCGCGAGTCCAGCCTGGATCGCGCCCGTTCGGACGCCGAGGCCCTGGCCGCCGGCCGCGCCCGTTTTCTGGCCAATATGAGCCACGAACTGCGCACGCCGCTGAACGCCATCATGGGCTTCTCCGACATCATGCGCTCGCGGATGTTTGGCCCGCTCAGCGACCGGTACGGCGAATATGCCGAACTGATCCATGAGAGCGGCGGTCACCTGCTGGACCTGATCAACGACGTGCTCGACATGTCGAAGATCGAAGCCGAGCGCTTCGAGCTGTCGCGCGGCGTGTTCGACGCCCGCGAGGCGATGACGGCGGCGATGCGCCTGATGCGCGTCCAGGCTGACGGGGCCGGCGTTCAGCTGCGCGGCGTGCTGCCGCCCAATGACCTGGAAGTCGACGCCGACCGCCGGGCTCTGAAGCAGATCGTCCTGAACCTGATCTCCAACGCCCTGAAGTTCACCCCGCGCGGCGGCCAGGTGACGGTCACGGCCGACGGCTATGACGGGGTGCTGGAAATCGTGGTCGCCGACACCGGCGTCGGCATCAGCCCGGAAGATCTGGAGCGCCTGGGTCGCCCCTACGAGCAGGCCGGCGGCGCCGACCAGCGCGCCATGGGCACGGGGCTGGGCCTGTCTCTGGTGCGCGCCTTCGCCAAGCTGCATGGCGGCGAGATGCATATCGAAAGCCGGATGGGCGCGGGCACCAGTGTTTCGGTGCGCCTGCCGGTGTTGCTGGCCCCGCTGAAGGCCCCGACCCCGCCGTCCGAGCCGCCGTCCAAGCCGGAAGCCGCCGCGCCGGCGCCGGAGCCCGAGCTGCCGGCCAGCTTGGGCGACAATGTCATCGCGTTTGCGCCGCGGTAGGCGGCGTCCGACCCAAGTCGCATTCAGCCGACACCCCGGTCATTCCCGGCACCATCTAGCACCATACGCACGGCCTAGGACGCGCCCGCTGAGTCTCAAAAAGTAGATCGGAGGTGCTGATTTTGAGCGTTGAACCGAAACTGGAGGGTTTTAGGTGATTGCTGCGATCGCGGCGGCGCGGCGCTAGGTGGCCTCGTTTCCGTTCGGCGGGATGTGGAAAGTATAGAGGCGTCCAGCTATCGGGCCATTGGCGGCGCGTCGGAAGGTCGTTCGGTATTTCCCGCCGCCGGCGTCCTCGTACAAGACCTCTCCGTAGAGAACGAGTGCCGCGCCGTCGTCTTTCAAAGCCAACTGATATTGCTCAAGAGGCTGAGCCTTGTATCCGTCGTTCATGTGTCGCAGGTGGCCAGGGGGAAGGTCACCGAAGTGCAACTCATAGATCGGTGTCAAGTCGGGGGTGAAATCCAGATTCCAGGGCCCGATTCGAAGGTCGAACGCCGCACGAAATCGCACATTTTTAGCCGGGGTCTGTCCAAAGTTTTTAAAGCCGAACGCGGCATCGGCACCGTAGATCGTGCCAAGGGACAGGACCAGTTCACATTGCTCATCTACCAAGTAAACATAGGGTCGGAGTTGATCTTTAGCGGTAGCGCCGGCGGTGCTGGCCATGCGTCGAGTGGCGGTGGCACTGGTTTCCATGGCCCGGGAACTGCGGGCGGTGTACTCCATAGTTTCTTGAGACAGGGCGAGTTGTTCAGTGAATCGCTTACCCTGCTCTATCGCGTCTTTTCGAGCTTCAGCCATCCCTGTTGTGGTAATGGCGAGCGCAGCGTTATCAGCATCGGCGCTCCGCTTGGTTTCATGCGCAGCAGTCTTGGCCCAGTAGGTTGCGCGCCAAGCGAAGAAGGCCGCGGCGCCGGTAAAGGCAACACCAAAAACGCCCAAGATCAGCTGCAAGAGCCCGTAGACGCGCTGAGCGTCAGCAATGCTGTTCGCGCGCTCCCCGATGTTGTTTGCAGCACGGTCAACAGCGAGAGTTTCCCGCTCGTAAGCCGTCAGGCTTTGGCGGCTATCGGGTCTCGGCTTGGCAGGCGCTGGCGCAGGCTTTGGGGAAGCTTGGGGCTTGCCTGGTGACGGGACAGACATCGCGCCCAGCAAGAGGAGTGCGGCCAATCCCCCAAGCGCAGCGATGAACAGCCTATGGCGTTTAGCGCTGCCAATAGAAACCATGTTGGAAACGCCCCCAGTTGGTCTTGACCTGAACACCGGCGTCGGCTTCAGGCAAGCCCACGGCGGTGTCTTTGCTCAGCCCAGCCCAATCCTACCGCAAGAACGCCCGTCCCGCCGCGAAGTCCCCGACCTCGACATATGCCTTGCGGACCACGTCGCCGCCATCGCGGCCGGCGAAGGTGAACTCGATGGTCACGGCCTCGCGCGGGTCGAGCAGCGACAGGGCGTCGGCCGTCGCGACCGGGAAGCGGAAGCCCATCCCGGTCTTGGCGCCGGTCGGCAGCAGGGTCAGGGCCGCCTGTTCGCGGGTTTCGGCGTTGAACACCTGGCTGGCCGAGCGCGGCGCGACCTTGGCTGACAGGCTGCGGCCGCCGCGGGCGTCGATATAGGGGCCCTGGGTGCGGGCCGGGTCGCGCATCACCACGCGGGCCGCATAGGGCTGGGCGCCGTCGGCGAAGGTCGCCACGGCGGTCACCGCCTTGGCGCGGCCGGCCAGGCCGAAGATCAGGCGGTCGGGGCCGAAATTGCTGGGCTGCGACAGGCGCCAGACCGGGAAGGTCGCCGAGACGGGACGGTCGGCCTGCCAGATCGCAACATCGCCCGGATAGGTCATCTTCTGCAGGGTGGCATAGGCCTCAAAGGCCCCGCGAACCCGATCAGCGGCGGTGGTCAGATCCTTGGACTTGCAGCCGGCCGAGGCGGCCTTGGATCGTGCGCGGCTTTCCAGCGCCTCGACCTGGCCCTGGGTGGCGCCCGAGCGCAGGGTTGCGCCGCGCGCCTGGGCTCGCGCCGCATCGAGCGCCGAGCCGACAGCGGGCGCGAACAGTCGGCAACGGCCGTCTGCGGCCGTCATCAGGGTGCGCTCATAGAGCTGGTCGGCGGCGTTGGCGGCAAGCAGGGGGCCGGGCGATGCGAGACACACCGCGCCGGCCAGGAACCCCATCCACCGCGCCGTGCGACCTTTAAGAAGGTTCATCAGCGTCGTTTTCTCGTATGCTTCGAGACTTGAAGGGTCACCCTAGGGCCCTCGTGGTTGCGGTTCGGTTAGCATGCTTCTGTCGACGGATATCTGGGTGAGCGCGCTGATCCGCCGCGCCGAACTGGGCGGGGCCTTCGCCACCGTGGCCCGCAAGGGCGACGCCAAGGCCGGCGCGGTGCTGGTCAAGGCCGTCGATCGCCGCGAAAACAAGGCCCGGCTGTTTGCCGAGGCGACGCGAGGCGACGGCGAGCGCTTCTGGATGCAGCCGACCAAGTCGGATTTCGAGCCGGATCTGGACGCCTATGCGCAGCGCGCCGCGCGCATCGATCCTGACCTTTGGGTGATCGAGATCGAGGATCGTGACGGGCGTCACTTCCTGACCGAGGCCGTGGATGAGTAGCTGAAGCGCTCCAGGCGCGGCCAACCGTGCTGTGGAGGGCTCAACTTCTACGGCCCGTTAACCGCACTCCTACACCGGACTTAAAGCTCGGTGCGGCATTCTCTGCGTGTCCAGTCACTCTCAGAGATTTCCCCCGCCTCGCCATGCTTTTCCTGATGAACGATGTCGTTTTCAGCTTCGATGTGGCCGATCTGGCCCCGCCGATGGCGCATGACCGTTTCGCGAAGCTGTCGTTGAACTACGTCAGCGAACTGGGGCGGGAGCTGTATGCGGAAGAGCCGCTGCTGCACATCAAGGATCCCGAGCGGAGCCAGCGACTGGCCTCGCTGATCATTTCCAAGGCTCCAGAGGTCAATGCCGCTCTGTTCGTCGCGCCGGGGCGCGGCTGCCTGGTCGATCAGGTGCAGGTCCGATACGCGCAGATCGGCATCGAGGTCATGAGCGCGCTGATGACGCGTCAGAAGGCGGGCTCTCTGACCAATGTCGAGGCCGATCGCCAAGTCTGGCGTCGCCTGGCCGCCTGATTTTCCGCCAGGCCCCTACAGGACCAGGGCGATCAACCACTTTAGGGCGACGGCGGCGGCGACAAGTCCGCCGATCGTGATTGTCATGCACAGCACGCTGGCTTCGGCGCGTGGGCCGCGTGAACCGCGAGGCTCTTCCCAGAGGGCCATCTTTGTTTCCTCATCTGGCCGGCCACTCTCAATGGGTGACACGTTCCTGACCACTGGAGCATGACTCCAATCCCGTCGCGGCGACAGGGCTATTTTGACGCATCCCGCATCTTGAGAACCCCGAGACTTTCGGGCTAGATTTCAATTCTTGGTTGTGGATCTTCGCGTTGAGGTGGGTATGGCGAACCGGGAGCGCGGCGCGGCGGCCGCAATAATGTTCGCCTGGCTGCTGCTGAGCGTAGCGATCTGGCCTGGCATGGCCGGCGCGGCTCAGGTGACCGAGGTCGAGAAGATCCAGATCTCACCGGTCAAGGCCGGGCGCTGGCTCAAGGCGGAAAGCCCTCGCTTCATCGTCTATAGCGATGGCGACGAGCGCCTGCTGCGCGACTACGTGGTCAAGCTGGAGCTGTTCGACACGTTGTTGCGGCATCTGCACAACATGCCGCTGGATGGAGCGCCGCCGCGCAAGCTGTCGATCTTCCTGATCCGCGAGCGTGCGCAGTTCGACGTGGTCTGGCCCGGAATGCCGTCCAGCGTCAGCGGGTTCTATACCTCCAGCGTGGGCGACATCTTCGCCATGGCCATCCGCTCGCGCGACGACAACACCGTGGTACAGCACGAATACGTCCACCACTTCATGCTGCAGTATTTCCCCTACGGCTATCCGGCCTGGCTGGTGGAGGGCTATGCCGAGTACTTCGGCAGCGCCGAGGTCGGGCGCGACACCATCGCCATCGGCCGAAATACCGGCCGGGGCGGCAATCTGGAGGACATCGCCTGGGCGCCGGTTCGGTCGGTCCTGGCCAAGCGCCCCTATGAGCTGAAGGGCACTGACCGGGCGATGTTCTACGCCGAGGCCTGGCTGATGACCCACTATTTCATGAGCGATCCCGTCCGCTACCAGCAGCTGACCGCCTACATGAAGGCCGTCGGTAGCGGCGATGACCCGGTCAAGGCCATGGAAGCGGCGTCGGGCCTGTCGGCAGAAGCCCTGCAGGCCAAGCTGCGGGACTACATGCGGGTGAAGATCCAGGTCGTAACCCACACGCTCAAGGGTCTGCCGGCTCCGCCGGTCGAGGTCACAGCGCTGAGCAAGGCCTCGGATGACCTGTTGCTGGCCGACTTCTCGCTGCGTCGCTTCGGATTGGCCAATGATGACGACGAGGACGAAGACGAAGACTCTGAAGGCGCGTTGGAGGCCCGGGCTGAGGCCCGCAGCCTGAGGGCCAAATGGCGGGTGGCGTTCCTGGCCGACATCCAGGTCCGGGCGGCGCGCTATCCTGGCGAACGCCTGGCCGAACTGGTGCTGGCCCGGGCCGAACTGGCCCTCGGCGATCCTGAAAAGGGCCGGGTCCTGATCGATGCCTTCACCCAGGCCCGCCCAGACGATGCCGAGGGCCTGGAACTGGCTGGTCTGGCCCGGCTGGCGGCCGGCGACCGGGACGAGGACCATCGGGCTGCGCTCTACAAGGAAGCGGGCCAGCTGCTGGGGCAGGCTTACAAGCTCGATCCCACCCGCTACCAGACCCTCTATGGCTATGCGCGCAGCCGATCTCTGGACCCGAAGTATCCCACCCCCAATGTGATGGCGGTGCTGGAGGAGGCCCAGGCCCTGGCGCCCCAGGTGTCGCAAATCACCCTGGCCACGGCGCAGGCGATGATGCTTCGTGACCGCGACGACGAGGCCGCCGCCCTGCTGGGACCAGTCGCCAACAGCCCGCACGGCGGCGCAGAAGCCGCCCGGGCCAGGGCTATGCTCAAGGCCCTGTCCGAGCGCAAGGCGAAGGGCGAGGGTGACAAATAGCGCCCGGACGGCTAGTCCCCGCGCATGAGCACTTCCCCCGTCGCCCCCCTTTCCCCGGTGTTTCAGGCAGCCCGCCGGCGCACCTTCGCCATCATCAGTCACCCTGACGCCGGCAAGACGACCCTGACCGAAAACCTGCTGCTGGCCGGGGGCGCGATCCGCGCGGCCGGCGCGGTGCGGGCGCGCGGCCAGACGCGGCGAACCCAGTCGGACTGGATGAAGATCGAGCGGGAGCGCGGGATCTCGGTGTCGGCCTCGGTGATGACGTTCGACCACGACGGTCTGATGTTCAACCTGCTCGACACCCCCGGCCACGAGGACTTCTCGGAAGACACCTACCGCACCCTCACCGCCGCCGACGCGGCGATCATGGTGCTGGACGCCGCCAAGGGCATCGAGCCCCAGACCCTGAAGCTGTTCGAGGTGTGCCGCCTGCGCGACATCCCGATCATCACCTTCATCAACAAGATGGACCGCGAGGCCCAGGACCCGTTCGAGCTGCTGGACGAGGTGTCGTCCAAGCTGGCCCTCGACCCCGCGCCGCTCTATTGGCCGGCCGGGTCGGGTGGGCGCTTCAAGGGCATGCTGGATCTGCGCAAGCAGACCTTCATCCCCTACGCCAAGAAAAGCTCGACCGACGACGACGGCCATCCCGCGCCGGTCGCCCTGAAGTCCAACGCCATCAGCCGCTTTCTCGACCCCGAGGAACAGGCCGAGGTCGAGGAGGGCGCGATGCTGGTGTCCGAAGCTGCCAAGCCGTTCGACGTGCAGAGCTTCCTGGAGGGCCACATGACGCCGGTGTTCTTCGGCTCGGCCCTGCGCCACTTCGGCGTGTCGGAGCTGCTGGCCGGCATCGGCGCCTATGCCCCGCCGCCGCATCCGGCCCGGGCCATGCGCGCCGGCGTCGAGACCCATGTCGCGCCCGGCGACGCCGAGGTCTCGGGTTTCGTGTTCAAGGTCCAGGCCAATATGGACCCCAATCACCGCGACCGGATCGCCTTCCTGCGCCTGACCAGCGGCCGCTTCACGCGCGGCATGAAGCTGAAAGCCCAGAACACCGGCAAGTCGATGAGCGTCAACGCGCCGGTGATGTTCTTCGCCAGCGACCGCGAACTGGCCGAGGACGCCTATGCCGGCGACGTGATCGGCATTCCCAACCACGGCGTGCTGCGGGTGGGCGACAGCCTGTCGGAAAGCGGCCTGCTGCGCTTCGCCGGCCTGCCCAATTTCGCCCCCGAAATCCTGCGCCGCGTGCGGGTCAAGGATCCATTGAAGGCCAAGCACCTGAAGAAGGCGCTGGAAGGCCTGGCCGAGGAAGGCGTCACCCAGCTGTTCCGGCCGATGCTGGGCAGTTCCGACTTCATCGTCGGCGCCGTGGGCCAGCTGCAGTTCGAGGTCATGGCCGACCGCCTGGGCGGCGAATACGCCCTGGACGTGATCTTCGAGCCCAGCCCCTATGCCGAAGCCCGCTGGATCAGCGGCGCTCGCGCCGATGTCGAGGACTTCCAGGACAAGCACAAGACCGCCATGGCCACCGACATCGACGACCAGCCGGTGTTCCTGGGCAAGTCGTCCTGGGAGATCGGCTATGTCACGGAGCGTTTCCCCAAGGTTCTGTTCGAGCGGACGCGGGAGCGGGGGTGAACGCGCTAGCTCTAGTGTAGGCCGGTTTCGAAGTGTATTCAGGCTCTATGACTATGCAGCACCCTACCGCGCGCAGCCTTGCCGCCGCCAATGACCAGCTCCCGGATGGCGTGCTCATTGCCCCGCTAACGCTCTATGACGATGAGCGGGGAGCCTTCGCCGAGCTCTATCGCGAAGCGTGGGAGCTCGGCCCGAGGCCGCTGCAATGGAACTACTCGCACTCGGTCGCCAACGTGCTGCGTGGCGTGCACACTCACGAGGTCCAATACGATTATCTCGTCGTGGTGGCGGGGACGATGATCTTGGCCCTGCGAGATAGCCGCGCCAGTTCCAGCACTTTCGGGCGGGCATCGATGATGACTCTCGAGTGGAGTGATCCACACATGGTGGTGATCCCACCCGGCGTGTCGCACGGCTTCTACTGCCCGGAGCCCAGCGCATACGTCTTGGGCGTCTCGGCCTATTTCATCCAGCCCGAGAATCTGGACTGTCGCTGGGACGATCCGGAAATGGGATTCGCCTGGCCCTGCGACGCTCCGCTGTTGTCGAACAGGGACGCCAAGGCCGGAACCTATGGCGAGATGCTTGCGCGGTTCGCCGCTAAGCCGGCGGCCTCTTGATCAGAATTGGTTTGATTGGATGCGGGCGCTGGGGTCGGCTGATTCTGCGGGATCTTCTGGCCAGCGGCGCTGAGGTCCATGTCGCCACTCCAGAAGAGCACTCCAGGGCTTCTGCGATCGAGGGCGGGGCGACCCGTGCGGTGATCTCGGCGGCGGATCTGCCGCTCATGGATGGCTATGTTGTCGCCACTCCGACAGTGACTCACGCGTCGGTCGTGGAACTGCTGGCCCGTACCGGCAGGCCGCTTTTCGTCGAAAAGCCGATGACAAGTGATCTGGCGTCAGCCCGCCGTCTGGTCGAACTGGCGGGCGACCGGCTCTTCGTCATGGACAAGTGGCGCTACCATCCGGTGGTGGACGCCATGCGTGACGAGATCGCCTCGGGGAGTGTTGGCGAGGTCCTGGCGATCCAGTGCGTTCGACAGGGATGGTCCACTCCACACAGCGACGTCAGCGCCCTCTGGGTCCTCGCGCCCCACGACCTTTCAATTGTACTGCACCTGACCGGAAGCCTGCCGCCTCTGGTCGCGGCCTTTCCGATCGCGCCGGCCCGCGCTGATCTGGGCATGATGGTCCATCTGGGTGGCTCCGGCTTTCCGTCAGTGACGCTGGATATCGGCATCGCCAGCCCGCAGCATCGGCGACGTTGCCAGGTGATTGGTTCTCGCGGCTGTTTGGAATTGCGTGACGGCGACGAGGACAAGCTGGTCATCCGCGACGGCCTGCCGGGCGATCCGACCGCCGTCGAACGTATCCGGCTTACCGGGGCGGCCATGCCGCTCAGGGTCGAGATCGAGCGGTTCCTGAGCTATGTCGCCGGAGAAGGTCCTGCCCCCATGAGCTCTGCCGCCGATGGGCTGGCGATCGTCGAGCGGCTCGGTGAGATCGAGGCCGCTTTGGGCATGGCTCCGGCGGTGGCCGTATGAACCCGGTGTTCACGATCCTCCTGCCGGTGGTGCGCCCACCCGACCTGCTGCCCTTCGCCGTAGCCTCGGTGCTCGGGCAAGCTGAGCAGCGGTTCGAGTTGATGATCGTTTGCGACGGCGCGCCGCGGGAAACCGTCGCTGCAGCCAGGCAGTTGGCGGAGACCGACGATCGCATCCGGGTGTTCGATTTCCCCAAGGGCGAGCGACACGGTGAGGCTCACCGTCACACGGCTCTGGGCGAGGCCCGCGGACAGTATGTCTGCCAGATCGCTGATGATGATCTTTGGTTGCCCAATCATCTTGTCGAGATGGGCGCGCTACTGGAAAGCGTCGATTTCGGCAATCTGGCCCATGTGCGGGTCGAGGTTGACGGCGCGATGTCCTCAACCTGCGGCGATCTGTCTCTCGATGTGATGCGCAGGCTCATGCTGACGAGCAAGTTCAATATCTTTGGACCCACCTCGGCGGGCTATAGGCTGGACGCATACCGCAGCTTGCCCGTGGGCTGGTCGCCGGCGCCGGCAGACTTGTGGACCGATCTGGCGATGTGGCGGAAATTCCTGGCTACGCCCGGTTTGAGGCTGGGGACGCGCCACGCCATTACGTCGCTCCATTTCGCCGCTCAACTTCGCGCCGGGTGGTCATTGGATCGACGCCGAGAAGAGGCTGCGGGCTACCTCGACCTTATGAAGACCTCTGCGGGCCGCGACGACATCCGTCAGCGCGTTCTCAAGGGCGTCATCGGCATCCTGTGGGGAAATCGGGATGAACAGGCAAAGCTGATCGATGAGGTCGAGATTCTCGAGCGCCGTTTGATGGTGCTTGAAGCCGTTGGTCGCGAGAAGGTGGCGGCGCTGGAGGCGGAGATCCAACACCTGAAGGGCGGGCCCTCGTCGGATCCCGTTCCCGGATCTAATCCTTCCCTCCCGTAGCCGGAGCTTGATGTCGGTCATGCTGTCCATCGGCCTGGTTGCCCACGACGACCGCAAGGCGGCCCTGGTCGACTGGGCGATGGCGCACGCTGACTTTCTGGCCGGCAAGACGCTCTACGCCACCGGCACAACCGGCGGCCGCATCCTCGAAGCCTTGCCCGACCTGAACCTGACCCGCCTGAAGAGCGGCCCGCTGGGGGGCGATCTGCAGTTGGGCGCGCTGATCGCCGAAGGGCGGCTGGATGTGCTGATCTTCTTCGTCGATCCGCTGTCGCCGCAGCCGCACGACGTGGATGTGAAGGCCCTGATCCGGATGGCGACGCTGGCCGACATCCCGTTCGCCTGCAATCCGGCGACAGCCGACCTGATCGCCGGCGGGCTGGGCTAGCAAGAGCGGGCCGGAGTGCCGACCCTTTCGAAGTCCTCGCTTTGAACGTGCTTCTGCCGACCGTCTATCCCCGTGCTCGCACGGGGATAGTGCCCCCTCCGCCCCAGCAAATTCAACGCCCTAACCGCCCCATCCAGCGTCACAATCCAAAATCGACGCAGCCCCCTGCAAAACGGCCGCATACTTCTGCTCTCTTCATCGCAAGGGGAGGGCGTCCAGCTGGCGACCTGACGGGCGGTGGAGGCGGTTGTGCGGGTCGTGCTCGCCTGACCGTTGTCGATGCAGTCCCCGGCGGGGATCGGTTCGAGGTGTGTAATTCCCCCCCCCTGGGGTTTCGCCGGGCAAATCGGTCGCTAACGCGCTCGTGGACAGCCCGGCGACGGCGGCGAGCGCTCCAGGCGCGGGCTGAAATCGCCTGCGCGGTCCGGAGGGGTCGCTTCCCTTCCGCCCGCCTGGGGCCTCTTTCGGGAGCGGGTTAAAACCCCGCGCCCCGAGGGCTCATCGGATAACAACCGCGCGGAGCGCTCCGGCCACGGCCGAAACGGTACTCCACTACAATCTCATCCGGGCCTGGCCCGGACGCTCCGCCGCCTCCCCAACCCGCCGGTGAATATCGGCGGAGATGCGAACCTGTGCGCCCATTTCGGGGCCGCACCTATGTGGAGAGGACGATGACGTCTGATGATTTTGAAAGCGCACTAGGAAAATTCCGGAGCGACGCGGCGGCCGAGGTGCTGCGGCAGGCGATCCGGGATCTGGAAACGAAGTTTGATCCCAACCAGCCACGGGCGCCGGTCGGGAGTTCGAACGGCGGGCAGTGGGTCGATACGGGCCGCGGTGGTGGTGGAGGCGCCAAGCTACACAAGCCGTCCAAGGCGAGCCCGAAGCCGAAGATGCGGCGGCGGCTGGTGCAAGCCGCCCGTGTGCTGGCCAGCCATCCTCAAGCTGGGCCTCTCGCTCAGGCGGCTGGGCTCCCGGCACTCGCCGGAGGCGTCGCGCTGACCCGCGCGATCGGTGATTTCGATAGCCGGACAACCGGTCGGGAGAAGACGCCGTTCCTGAAGTTGCCAACCCCAAGCCTGAACCTGAGAGTGACGGATGAAGTTGTTGGCGCGGGACGCAAGAAGCCGCGGATTCGAAAGTGGCGGCCCGGAGTGGGAAAAACGTCCATTAATATCGAGGACGATTGCGATGAGTTGTATTTCTCTGACGAGATAAAATGCAAAACGTATTCAATAATGTACGGAAAGGGTAAGTCTCAAAAGGGGGCTATATACGCTCAATGCATGGCTTCCGCTGCAGAGCGACATGCGACGTGCATGCGTTTTGGCATCAATGCTGTTAGTTTGTCGCTCTTTGACGGGAGGTCGTTGAAATGAATTTGCGAGAATTAGGGCCTAGAAGTGTTCCCTACATTGGCGCTGACGGAGAGGAAGGGGCCGGCGCAATTCTCATCAGGTTTGGTGCGCCAACCTATATCGATATTGACGAGGACGAACCCATCGAGCGCCAGACGGGCGATCTAGAGGTCCAGCTTGCCGGTCGACGATACAAATTCACCGCGAACGGAGCCGACGATCTTCAGGTGGCATTCTATCTGATGCGCGTCGCCGGTGCCTGGCTTATTCGCGTGGCCGAAGAGGAGGGACTTACCCTCTTCGTAGATCGTCGAACCCCTATCGAAGAGCCCTTAGACCTCTTCGACAGCTGACGATCAGTCGCCCCTCAAGGCTCCGCCCCCGTCTCGATCAGCGGCCGGGCCAGGCCCACCGCCTGCTCGACGGTGGTGGCGACCGGGACGCCGGCGAACGGCTTCCAGCCGTCGCAGACCACCTTGGCCGCCGCGTCGTCGGCGCCGCCGGGCGGGATCGGGGCGGCGGGGCGCTGGTCGCCGGTGACCGGGCCTTCGCGGCCGCCGGCGCGGATGCTGCCGAAGCCGGCATGGGCGATTGAGCGGGCGTCGCAGTCGATGACCTCGTGACGCCAGCCGCCCCAGTACTCATCGGCCCCGGCCTTGAAGCCGCCCTCGGTGACCTGCAGCACGCGCAGTTTCGCGGTGCGGCCGGTCCACTGGACGCTGGTCAGATCGACGAAGACGGCGAAGCGGCCGACGTCGGCCAGCCGCAGCTCAAGCGGGGCGGGGGAGGCGGTTTGGGCGAGTGTTGGCGTTGTCCACACAACCAGCGCCAACAGGGCGTTTCGCGCCGCGCGCAAATGGTCTAATCGGCTTTTCATGATCCAGCGTCGACGCCCCGTACCCTTCGAACTCGGCCCCGTGCACTTCATCGGCATCGGCGGCATCGGCATGTCCGGCATCGCCGAGATCATGCTGCGTATCGGCTACACCGTTCAGGGCAGCGACGCCAAGGCGTCGGCCAATACCGAGCGGCTGGAAAAGCTGGGCGCGCGGATCTTCGTGGGCCATGACGCGGCCAATGTCGAAGGCGCCTCGGCCATCGTCTATTCGACGGCGGTCAAGGCCGACAATGTCGAGATGGCCGCCGGCCGCGACAAGCGCCTGCCCCTGGTGCGGCGGGCCGAGATGCTGGCCGAGCTGATGCGCCTGCAGTTCTCGATCGCCGTGGGCGGCACGCACGGCAAGACCACCACCACCTCGATGGTCGCCGCCCTGCTGGACGCCGGTGATCTGGACCCGACCGTGGTCAATGGCGGCATCATCAACGCCTATGGCACCAATGCCAAGGTGGGCGAGGGCGACTGGATCGTCGTCGAGGCTGACGAGAGCGACGGCAGCTTCCTGAAGCTGAAGTCGACCGTGGCCATCGTCACCAATATCGACGCCGAGCACCTGGACCATTGGGGCACCTTTGACGCGGTCAAGAAGGGCTTCCAGGACTTCATCGAGAACATCCCCTTCTATGGTTTCGCGGCGGTCTGCACCGACCATCCCGAAGTCCAGGCCCTGACCGCGCGGATCGAGAACCGCCGGCTGGTGACCTATGGCGTTAATCCTCAGGCCGAGGTGCGCGTCTCCAATATCCAGATGGGCCCCGACGGCTCGGTGTTCGACATCATCGTCTCGCCGCTGGTCGGCGATCAGGTGCGCTATGACGGGCTGAAGATGCCGATGGCCGGGCACCACAATGTGCTCAACGCCACCGCCGCCGTGGCCGTGGCCCGCGAGCTGGGCGTCGACGCCGACGCCATCCGGGCCGGCCTGGCCAGCTTCGGCGGGGTCAAGCGCCGCTTCACCACCACCGGCGTGGCCGGCGGCATCCGCGTGGTCGATGACTATGGCCACCACCCGGTCGAGATCGCCGCCGTGCTCAAGGCCGCCCGCGCCGTGACCCCGAACGGCAAGGTGATCGCCGTGGTCCAGCCGCACCGCTTCACCCGGCTTCGCGACCTGATGACCGAGTTCAGCTCGTGCTTCAACGACGCCGACACCGTGATCGTCGCCGACGTCTATACGGCCGGCGAGAGCCCCATCGAGGGCATCGACCGCGACGCCCTGGTCGAGGGCCTCAAGAAGTTTGGCCACCGCCGGGCCCTGCCGCTTGAAAACCCCACGGCCCTGCCGCGCCTGATCGCCGCCGAAGCCGTCAGCGGCGACCTCGTCGTGCTGCTGGGGGCCGGCGACATCACCACCTGGGCCTATGCGCTGCCGGGGCAACTGGAAGCGCTGGCCCAGTGAGCGGGGGCGAAGTGAGCTGGAAGGCCAATCTCCCCGCCGTTCGCGGCAAGCTGTTGTTTGACGAGCCTCTGGGCCCGTTCACCTGGTTCCGCGTCGGTGGCCCAGCCGAGGTGCTGTTCCTGCCCGCCGACGCCGACGACCTGCGCGACTTCCTGATGGCTCTGCCAGCCGAAGTTCCGGTTCAGGCGCTGGGCGTCGGCTCCAACGTCATCATCCGCGACGGCGGGGTCGAGGGCGTGGTCATCCGCTGCGCCGGTCGCGCCTTTGGTGAGGTCACGGTCGATGCCGAGGAGAACCTGATCATCGCCGGTCCGGCGGCGCTGGACGCCTCGGTGGCTCGGGCGGCGGCGAGGGCGGGGCTGGGCGGGCTCGAATTCTATGTCGGCATCCCGGGCACCGTCGGCGGCGCCCTGACCATGAATGCCGGCTGCTATGGCCGCGAGACCAAGGACATTCTGGTCAGCGCCTGGGGCTATGACCGGTCCGGCGAAATGCGGGTCTGGAGCAACGAAGACTTCGGCTTCACCTATCGGCACACGGAAGTCCCCCCCAACAGCATGTTCTGGGTGCAGGCGATGTTCCGCGGAACGCCCGACGATCCGGCCGACGTGCGCGATCGCATGGCCGAGATCACCGCCCGCCGCGAGACCACCCAGCCGATCCGCGAAAAGACCGGCGGCTCGACCTTCAAGAACCCTCCGGGCCACTCGTCCTGGAAGCTGGTCGACGAGGCCGGCTGGCGGGGCAAACCGTTTGGCGGGGCGATGTTCTCGCCGCTGCATTCCAACTTCCTGATCAATACCGGCGAGGCTACGGCCGCCGACCTGGAAGGCCTGGGCGACGCGGTTCGGGCTGATGTGCTGGCCAAGACCGGCATCCAGCTGGACTGGGAAATCAAGCGGATCGGGCGGCCGAAATAGGGACGCTTCCCTAAAAGGCTGTCATCCCGGACAAGCGCGCAGCGCGCCGATCCGGGACCGCCGGAAGCGCGGCGTTCAGGCGTCGGTCCCGGATTTTCCCCCGGCCTTCGCCGGGGTTCGTCCGGGATGACAGCTTTATTGAGCTGCTGGGGCAGAACCCGGGCAGACCGAAGGTTATTGATAGTTCATCCGGTTCTTGCCTGTTTCGGGCAAGCGCCGGTGTTATGAGATCGTCCTGAATTTCGGAGAATCCCCGCGCATGTTCCGCACCCTGCTGACCGCCGCCGCCGTATCCGCCCTTCTGGTCGGTGGGGCCCAGGCCCAGACCGCCCCCCAGGCAAAGTCGGGGCTCAAGACCCTGTTCGCCGGCAAGTCCGCCGCGCCGGCCGCTGCGCCGGTTTCGCCCGAGGCCACCGCCGAGGCCCTGCGTGACAAGGCCCTGCGCGATCACCTGGCCTGGGACATCACCGAGGACCTGACCACCACTATCGGTCCGCGTCTGGTCGGCTCGCCGGCCATGGAAAAGGCCAAGGACTGGGGCGTGGCCCAGTTCAAGGCCCTGGGCTTCACCAACATCAAGGTCGATGAGTTCGCCAAGCCGTCCTGGACGCGTGGCGAGGAGAGCGCCTGGCTGATGGCGCCCTATGCCATGAACCTCAACCCCGTGGGCCTGGGCCGCACGATCTCGACCCTGCCCGAAGGCGTCGAGGCCGAGGTGGCGCTGTTCAAGACCTATGCCGAGATGATCGCCGCGCCGGAAGGCGCGCTGAAGGGCAAGATCGTGGTCATCACCCAGCCGATGGTCCGCGCCCAGGACGGGGCCGGCTATGGCGTGGCCGGCATCTCGCGCCGGGCCGGCCCGGTGGAAGCCGCCAAGCGCGGCGCCGTGGCCATGCTGATCCGCTCGATCTCGACCTCGGATTCCTCGGTGCCGCACACCGGCAGCACCGCCAATGGCGAGGGCGTGGTGACCATTCCCGCCGCCGCGATCGGCGTGCCGGAAGCCGAGCAGCTGGAGCGTCTGGCCGCCAAGGGCCCGCTGCGCATCAAGCTGAAGCTGCAGTCCAGCTTCGATGCCAAGGACGTGGCCTGGAACATCTCGGGCGACATTCAGGGCTCGGAAAAGCCTGACGAAGTGATCGTCATCGGCGGCCACCTCGACAGCTGGGACGTCGGCACCGGCGCCCTGGACGACGCCACAGGCATCGCCATCACCACGGCGGCCGCCAAGCTGATCGGCGACCTGCCCAGGCATCCCAAGCGCACGATCCGCGTCGTGATGTGGGGCTCTGAAGAAAGCGGCGGCTCGTCCGACGCCTATCTGGCCGCCAACAAGGACGCGCTGTCGAAGATCGTGCTGGCCGGCGAGAGCGACACCGGCGCCGACCGCATCTACAGCCTCCAGGTTCCGGCCGGCGCGCTGGATCATCCGGTGATCAAGACCGCGACCCGCGTGCTCATGCCTCTGAAGATCTATCTGGACCGCGCGCCGGCGGCTCATGGCGGCGCCGACATCGGCGCCATCGAGGAGGCCGGCGTGCCGGTGATCAACCTGAACCAGGATGCCAGCCGCTACTTCGACTATCACCACACAGCCGATGACACGCTCAACAAGGTGGACCCGATCCAGCTGGCCCAGAACGTGGCCGCCTGGACCAGCTTCCTCTATCTGGTGGCCGACAGCGACATCGACTTCCGCGCGCTGAAGCCGGCGACGGCGGCGGCGAGCCACTAGTCCAAACCTGTCATCCCGGACGACCCAGAGGGGCGATCCGGGACCGCGGCAAGCGCTTGCGTATGCCGCGGTCCCGGCTCTTCGCGCTTCGCGCTACGGCCGGGATGACAACGATATTGGCAGGAGGGCTCCGGCTGACTAGGAGTGCTCAGCCCCAGTTCACGAGCCCCCTCCATGACCCAGCCGAACACCGACGCCCCCCTGGCCGGCCGCCACATCGCCGTCCTGCTGGGCGGCCCGTCCTCCGAGCGCGAGGTCAGCCTCGTCTCGGGACGGGAATGCGCCGATGCGCTGGAGCGGCTGGGGGCCAAGGTCACCCGCGTCGATCCCGGCAAGGACGTGGCCCAGGTGCTGACCAGGGTCGCGCCGGACCTGGTCTTCAACGCCCTGCACGGCGAATGGGGCGAGGACGGCTGCGTCCAGGGCGTGCTGGAGACCCTGAAGATCGGTTACACCCACTCGGGCGTGCTGGCCTCGGCCCTGGCGATGGACAAGGCCAAGGCCAAGGCCGTGCTGGCCGCAGCGGGTGTGATCGTGCCCGGGGGCGGTCTGTTCAATCGACATATCGCCGCACGCGACCATGTGATGCAGCCTCCCTACGTTGTGAAGCCCAATGCCGAGGGATCTTCGGTTGGGGTATTCCTGGTTTTCGAAGGCGCCAACCGGCCGCCGCAGGAATTGGCAATGCCCACATGGACTTACGGCGAAGAGGTGATGATCGAGCCCTATATCCGCGGGCTGGAGCTGGCCGTCGCCGTGATGGGTGAGTCAAATGGTCCCAAGGCCCTTGCGGTAACCGATATTCGCTCGTCCACAGGTTTCTATGACTACGACGCCAAGTACTCCGAGGGCGGTTCCATCCATGTTTTGCCGGCCCCAATCCCTGACAGCGTAAGGGATAGGGCCATGCGGATGGCCGAGCTTGGCCACACAGCTCTTGGTTGCCAAGGCGTAACCCGGTCTGACTTCCGTTATGACGACATTAACGACCTTCTGTTCCTTCTAGAGGTCAATACGCAACCCGGCATGACACCGACTTCGCTCGCACCTGAGCAAGCCGCCCACGTCGGGATTTCGTTTGATCATTTAGTGCTCTGGATCGTGGAGGACGCTTATGCCCGCTGTAGTGCGGGGGGGACCGCCTAAGCCTAGGCGCCCTCGGGCCGAAGTGCCCGCAAGTCCGAACAAGGCTCGTTCGGCTCCGCCCACGGGCGCGCAGCCGGCTGCGAAACTGCGCGCCGCCAAGGGCGTGGGCTTGTCGCCCGCGTTCGCATTGGGGGTCGCCGGCGTAGCGCTTGGCCTTGGGCTTGTGGTGATGCTCGCGACCGGCCATCGGGCCGAGCGCCTCGTCACGGCTGCACGCCAGGGCGTGGACGGCGAGTTCGCGTCCGCCGGCTTCAAGCTCAAGACCCTGCACGTCCAGGGCGCCTCGGCCCAGGCCGATGCGGATATCCGACGCGCGTCGGGGCTGTATCTGGACCAGCCGACCCTGGGCCTGGACCTGGCCGAGATCCGCCAGCGCGTCGAGATGGTGGGCTGGGTCAAGGAAGCCAAGGTCGTGCGCCTGCTGCCCGATACCGTGCTCATCGCGGTCGAGGAACGTCCCGCCCTGGCCGTCTGGCAGAGTGGCGGCCGCATGCGTGTCATCGACGGCGAGGGTCGCGTGATCAGCGAGGCCGACGCCTCGCAGTTCCCGCAATTGCCGCTGGTGGTGGGGCAGGGCGCCGATCAGGCCGCCGGCGCCATCCTGCCGGCTGTCGCCGCCCGTCCGCGTCTTCGCGATCGTCTTGAAGCGCTGGTGCGCGTCGATGATCGCCGCTGGGATCTGCGCCTGAAAGACGGATCTTTGATCCAGCTTCCGGCGATTGACGAAGAATCCGCACTGATCCAGCTGGATCAGTTGGACCAGAGACAACGAATCCTGGATTTGGGGTTTGCGCGCATCGATCTGCGCGATCCCGATATGGTGGCTGTGAGACCCCGTGATGCGGCTCTGCCTGGGCAGACCGTGGCAGGCGGGGCGTAGTGTGATGGTGTTGGGGTGACGATAGCGATGTCGCGACTGGAAGATCGGAAACAGGCCCGTGACGGCTTGAAGGCGACGCTCGTTCGTCAGCCTGCGGTCGCGGCCGTCGATCTGGGCGCGTCCAAGGTCACGTGCTTCATCATGAAGGCCGACGGCATTCATCGTGACAACCGCACCCTGACCACAGCCGGCGTCGGCTATGTGCAGTCGCGCGGCGTTCGCGGCGGCGCGATCGTCAACCTGGACGAGGCCGCGCAAGCGATCGCCCAGGCTGTCGAGCGCGCCGAGACCGTGGCGGGCGTCAACGTCCAGGGCGTCAGCGTCTGCACCGCCGGCGGCCAGCTGGCCAGCAACCGCGTCCATACCCAGGTGTCCCTCGGGGCTCGGCCGATCGCTGACGGCGACCTGTCGCGCGCCATCGCCTCGGCCCTGGCCCAGGTCAAGATTCCCGGCCGCAAGCCGATCCACCTGCTGCCCATCGCCTGGTCGGTGGACGGGCAGCGCGGCATCCGCGATCCGCGCGCCATGTTCGGCCGCGCGCTGGGCCTGGAACTGCTGGTCGTCTCGATCAACGAAAACGTCTTCCACACCCTGGCCCACTGCGTCGAGCGCGCCCACCTGTCCTTCGAGGGCGTGGTCGCTGCGCCCTTCGCCTCGGCCCTGGCGGCCCTGGAAGAGGACGAGATGGACCTGGGCGCCGTCTGTATCGACATGGGCGGCGGCTCGACCTCGGTGGCGGTGTTCAACAACGGCGCGCTCTGCCACGTCGACAGCCTGGCCGTCGGCGGCGGGCACGTGACCCAGGATATCGCCCGCGGCCTGCAGACCTCGGTAGCCGGCGCCGAGCGCATCAAGACCCTGCACGGCAGCGCCATCGCCTCGGCCAACGAAGACCGCGAGATGATCGAGGCCCCGCCGCGCGGTGATGATCCGGGCGCCGGGCCGGTGATCGCGCCGCGCTCGCTGCTCAAGGGCATCATCCAGCCGCGCGTCGAAGAGACGCTGGAACTGCTGCGCGAGCGGCTGAAGGCCTCGGGCGCCCCGGTCGAGCCGGGCGCGGGCATCGTGCTGACCGGCGGCGCCAGCCAGTTGGCCGGCGTACGCGAAGTGGCCGTGCGCGTCTTCGATCGTCCGGTCCGTCTGGGCCGTCCGCGCCGGGTGCCGCATCTGGCCGACGCCGCCTCGGGTCCGGCCTTCTGCGCCGCCGCCGGCGTACTGCATCGCTCGGCCTTTGGTCCGCGCGAAGTGGTGTCTCCGAAGGCTCTGGCGACGGCCGCCCTGCGCAAGCGGCCCATGGACCCCAACGCCAGTCCGATGGCCAAGGCCGCCGCCTGGTTGCGCGACAACCTTTGACGCCCTCTCTTGACGGTTGTCGCCGGCGGTCACGCTTGAACGCGTGGTCAAGCTCTCGACGTGTCGCGAAATAGACCGCAGCGGCGTTCGGTCGCATCAACTATCAAGAACCATCCGGAACCCTTGGACTCCCAAGAGATTCTGTTGATGGACCAAGAATTCTGCTCAGGCAGCGCTCGACGTGTCCCCGACTCATATTATGCAGTTAACCGCCGATTAACGATGGTGGTTGTTCTGTTAACCCAATCGTCGAGGCGTTCCCGACGGTTGAACCGCCGGGGTCCTGTTTGACGATTTCGGCGTAAGGTCGCGAGGGTTCCATGGCTATTTCTCTTTCAGCGCCGCGCACCACTGAGCTGAAGCCGCGTATCGTCGTGTTCGGCGTCGGT
This sequence comes from Caulobacter sp. ErkDOM-E, assembly GCF_048541895.1. GTDB lineage: Bacteria > Pseudomonadota > Alphaproteobacteria > Caulobacterales > Caulobacteraceae > Caulobacter. The sequence goes on from NZ_CP183331.1 coordinate 1,447,282, forward strand.
GGCGCGGGCGGCAATGCGGTCAACAACATGATCGAGGCAGGCCTCGAAGGTGTTGAGTTCGTGGTTGCCAACACTGACGCGCAGCAGCTTCAGTTCGCCAAGACCGACCGTCGCATCCAGCTGGGCGTGCAGGTCACGCAGGGCCTGGGCGCCGGCGCCCACCCCGAGGTGGGCATGAGCGCCGCCGAAGAAAGCTTCCCCGAGATCGGCGAGCACCTGGACGGCGCTCACATGGTCTTCATCACCGCCGGCATGGGCGGCGGCACCGGCACCGGCGCGGCCCCGATCATCGCCAAGTGCGCCCGCGAGCGCGGCATCCTGACCGTCGGCGTGGTCACCAAGCCCTTCCACTTCGAAGGCCGTCACCGCATGCGTCTGGCCGACGCCGGCATCGGTGAGCTGCAGCGCTATGTCGACACCCTGATCGTCATTCCCAACCAGAACCTGTTCCGCGTCGCCAACGAGCGCACGACCTTCGCCGAAGCCTTCGGCATGGCCGACCAGGTTCTGCACTCGGGCGTTCGCTCGATCACTGACCTGATGGTCCTGCCGGGCCTGATCAACCTCGACTTCGCCGACGTCCGCACGGTCATGACCGAAATGGGCAAGGCGATGATGGGCACCGGCGAGGGTACCGGCGAAGACCGCGCCCTGATGGCCGCCCAGAACGCCATCGCCAACCCGCTGCTGGACGAAGTCTCGCTGAAGGGCGCCAAGGCCGTGCTGGTCAATGTGACCGGCGGCATGGACATGACGCTGCTGGAAGTCGACGAAGCCGCCAACGCCATCTCCGATCAGGTCGATCCGGAAGCCAACATCATCTTCGGCGCGGCCTTCGATCCGTCGCTGGAAGGCGTGATCCGCGTCTCGGTGGTCGCCACCGGCATGGACGGCGCCTCGATCGCCCAGATCGAGCCCAAGCCCGTCACCCGCAACACCACGACCGCGCCGCTGATCGTCGACACCACCCGTCCGGCCCCGCAGCCTGAGCCGGCCCGTCCGACCTCGCGCTACGAAGCGCGTCCGTTCGATCGCCCGGTTGCCCAGTCGACCACCTACGCGCCCGAGTCCGCTTACGAGCCCGAGCCGGAAGTTGTCGCTGAGGCGCCGCAAGCCGACCTCTATTTCCAAGAGCCTGTCGTGTCCGAGGCCGCCCCCGAGCCTCGCATCACCACGCCGGCTCCGCGCACCGTGACCCGGATCGTCGATCCGATGGTCGACGACGTTGAGGAAGCGCCGCTCTACACCGAGCAGCACTATGCCGACCGGCAGCCGCAGAAGTCCGGCGGCTGGATGAGCCTGTTTGGCGGCGGTCGCCAGCGTTACGACCAGCAACCCGCGCCGCAACAGCAGCCGCAGGCGCGTTCGACCTCCAACGCCCGCCCGACCCTGCAACCGCTCGAGTCGCAACAGGTCGATGAAGGCGAGGATCTCGAGATCCCGTCGTTCCTGCGTCGCCTGGCGAACTGATCGGTTCGATCAAGGTCTGAAGTCTGAAGCGCCCGGGGTGAAAGCCCCGGGCGTTTTGCTGTTTGGTCGGTGACTTGCCCCCTCCTGACCGCTTCGCGGTCGTCCTCCCCCGTAGGGGGAAGATGAAGATCGGCGCGTTTCATCTTCCCCCTACGGGGGAGGAGCGCCGCAGGCGCGGAGGGGGCTAGTGGTGGCTAGATCACCCGTAAGCCTGCTATAGACTTGGCACATCCTGCCAATTCTGCACCCAAACAGGTCACATGAAGCTCAGCCGCGCCGATCGGAAAATCCTCGAGATCCTGCAGCAGGACGGCAAGATCTCGAATGTTGATCTGGCCGAACGGGTCGGGCTTTCGCCCAGCCCCTGCCTGCGCCGCGTCAAGCAGCTGGAGGCTTCGGGCCTGATCTCCGGCTATGTGGCGCTGCTGGATCGCCGCAAGGCCAGTCTGGACCTGCTGGCCTATGTCGAGGTTCAGGTCGATCGCCACAGCGAAACCGCCGCCGAAGCCTTCAAGGAAGCGGTGCTGCGCGAGCCCCTGGTCGTCGGCTGCTATGCCATGACCGGCGGCTATGACTATCTGCTGCGCGTGCTGGCCCCCAATCTCGACGCCTATGCCGAGTTCACGATGAAGCGCCTGCTGAAGATGCCGGCGGTCAAGGGCATCCAGTCCAGCTTCGTGCTGGAGACCATCAAGGACTCACCGGCCCTGCCGCTGGATTTTCTGGATTAGGCGGGCGTCACAGCCCCTTCAATCCGTCATTCCCGCCCTTGTGGCGGGAACCCCTCGTACCGCCGCAGGTGCGAGAGGGGCGAAGTGCGCGCGCACTTCGCTGGCGCTTCACGTTGCAGCTGAAACAGGGGTTCCCGCCACAAGGGCGGGAATGACGAAACGTTATTGAGCGTGATTGGTGAAGTTGGATAGCAGTTTTTATAATTTTGTTGGCACAATGTAGCTATAAAGGCAGCGATTTAGGTCATAATCGACAGGTTCTGACTTCTCCATCCGGCTATCCTGACCGCTGTTCATTCGAGGAGCGGTTTTCATGCTGGTTGTCGACCAGAAGCCCCTGGCTTCGGCCGTCCCGTCCCCCGTTCGCGCGGCGCTGGAAACCGTTCAGGCCTATCGCTCCGGCATGACCCTGGCCGAGGCCGGTCGGCGCACCGGCCGTGACACCTTCTCCAAGCTGGCCAGCAACGAGAACCTGCTGGGCGCAAGCCCCACAGTCGCCGCCGCCGTCCAGGCGGCCCTGGCCTCGCCCGAGATCTATCCCGACCCCTATTGCGAGACCCTGCGCGGCGCCCTCGGCGCGCACCTGTCGGTCGACCCGGCCCGGATCGTGGTGTCGCCGGGCTCCGAAGCTCTGATCGACTATCTGTTCCGCGCCGTCATCGCGCCGGGCGAAACGATCCTGCTGTCGACCCCGACCTTCCCGGCCTACGAGATCTTCGCCAAGTGCGCCGAGGCGACCATTGTCGACGTGCCGCGCCTGGCCAATTTCGATCTCGACGTCGAGGCCTTCAAGGTCGAGGCGGCCAAGGGGCCCAAGCTGCTGGTCCTGTGCACGCCCAACAACCCGACGGGCAACGCCCTGACCGGCGTCGATATCGGCGAGATCCTGGCGGTCACGCCCTGCTCGACGATGGTCTTCGTGGACGAGGCCTATCGCGAATATCACGAGGCCTTCAACACCTTCGCCCTGCTGGAAGCCTGGGGTGGTCCCTGGGTGTCGGCCCGCACCTTCTCCAAGGCCTATGGCCTGGCCGGCCTGCGGGTGGGCTATGGCGTCGCTTCGTCGGCGCAGCTGGTCGGCTATCTGGATCGCCTGCGGCCCCCCTTCAACGTGACCTCGGTCAGCCAGGCCGCCGCCCTGGCTGCCCTGGCGGATGTGGACCATCTGCAAAGCACCGTGGCCCTGACCCTCGCCGAGCGCGGCCGGGTCGAGGCGGCGTTGGTCGCCATGGGCATCGAGCACACCCGGAGCCAGGCCAATTTCGTGTTCCTGCGTTCGCCGGCGGGCCCGGAAGCCACGACCGCGCGCTTGCTGCAGGAAGGGCTTATCATCCGTCCGACCCCGGTGGCCGGCGGCTGGGTTCGCATCACCATCGGCCGTCCAGCCGACAATGACCGCCTGATCGCCGCCTTGCCGGCCGCGCTGGCCAGCTGAGCTTCGGAGAGACCTCATGTCCATGACCCCCGAAAATCCATTGGGCCTCGACGGCTTCGAGTTCGTCGAGTTCACCAGCCCCGATCCGGCCGCCATGAAGGCGCTGTTCGAGGCCCTGGGCTTCGTGCCGGCCAGCAAGCACCCGACCAAGGCCGTGACCCGCTACAAGCAGGGCCGCATCAACCTGCTGGTCAATGAAGAGACCACCGGCCAGGTCGCCGAGTTCCGCGCCGCCCACGGTCCCTCGGCCAACGGCATGGCCTTCCGCGTCGAGAACGTGGAAGCCGCCTATGCCGAGGCGCTCAAGCGCGGGGCCGTCGCCGCCGACGCCAGTAAGACCTTGCTGGGCGAGGGCGCGCGGGTGCTGGAAGGCATCGGCGGTTCCATGCTGTATCTGGTCGAGCGCCATGGCGATCTGGGCACGATCTATGACAGCTGGGACCAGATTCCGGGCGCGGCGCTGGCCGAGGCCAAGAACAATGTCGGCCTGGATCTGCTCGACCACCTGACCCACAACGTCAAGCGTGGCCAGATGAGCACCTGGTCGACCTTCTATCGCGATGTCTTCGGCTTCGAGGAGCAGAAGTATTTCGACATCAAGGGTCAGGCCACGGGCCTGTTCAGCCAGGCGATGATCGCGCCCGACAAGGCCATCCGTATTCCGCTCAACGAGAGCCAGGACGATCACAGCCAGATCGAGGAATTCATTCGCCAGTACAATGGCGAGGGCATCCAGCATCTGGCCCTGACCACGCCGGACATCTACGACACCGTCGAAAAGCTGCGCGCCCGGGGCGTCAAACTGCAGGACACCATCGAGACCTATTACGAGCTGGTCGACAAGCGCGTGCCCGGCCATGGCGAGGACCTGGAACGGCTGCGCAGGAACCGCATCCTGCTGGACGGCAATGTCGGCGAGGAAGGCCTGCTGCTGCAGATCTTCACCGAAAACCTGTTTGGCCCGATCTTCTTCGAGGTCATTCAGCGCAAGGGCAATGAGGGCTTTGGCAACGGCAACTTCCAGGCCCTGTTCGAGAGCATCGAGCTGGACCAGATCCGCCGCGGCGTGATCACGGTCGAGGCTTAGGCCGCCTCCGAATTCCCCTTCCTTGTCATCCCGGCCGAAGCGTAGCGTAGAGCCGGGACCCAGGGGCTACCGCAGTGCGCCGGCCCCTGGGTCCCGGACAGCCTCTGCGAGGCTTCCGGGATGACAAGGTTTAGTTGCTGATCGCCAAGGCTCGGGAACGCACATGGACCTCAAATACCAATCCGGCTTCGGCAACCACTTCGCCACCGAGGCCGTCCCCGGCGCCCTGCCGGTGGGCCAGAATTCGCCGCAGAAGGTTGCCTTCGGGCTCTATGCCGAGCAGCTGTCGGGCGCGGCCTTCACGGCGCCGCGCCACGAAAACCGCAGGAGCTGGCTCTACCGTCTGCGGCCCAGCGCCGGTCATGGCCGCTATGAGCCCTATGCCCAGCCGACCCTGGCCAGCGGGTCGTTTGACGGGCCCGTCACGCCCAATCGCCTGCGCTGGGATCCGATCGAGATCCCCGCCGAACCGACCGATTTCGTCGACGGCCTGCTGACCCTGGCCGGCAATGGCGATGTGGCGACCCAGGCCGGGATCGGCATCCATCTGTATCTGGCCAACACGTCCATGACGGACCGGGTGTTCCAGGACGCCGACGGCGAGTTGCTGATCGTGCCGCAACAGGGCGTGCTGACCCTGGTCACTGAGCTGGGCGTCCTGACCGCCGGCCCCGGCGAGATCGCCCTGATCCCGCGCGGCGTGCGGTTCCGGGTCGAGGTCGACGGACCCTCGCGCGGCTATGTCTGCGAGAACTATGGCGCGGCCTTCAAGCTGCCCGACCTGGGGCCGATCGGCGCGAACGGCCTGGCCAATCCGCGCGACTTCGAGACGCCGGTCGCTGCCTTCGAGGATGTGGATACCCCCACGGAGGTGATCCAGAAGTTCCAGGGGGCCCTCTGGTCGTCGCAGTGGGATCACAGCCCGCTGGACGTGGTGGCCTGGCACGGCAATTTCGCGCCCTGCAAATACGATCTGTCGCGCTTCAACACGATCAATACGGTCAGCTTCGACCATCCCGATCCTTCGATCTTCACGGTCCTGACCTCGCCCAGCGAGATCCCCGGCACGGCCAATTGCGACTTCGTGATCTTCCCGCCGCGCTGGATGGTGGCCGAGCACACGTTCCGGCCGCCGTGGTTCCATCGCAACGTGATGAGCGAGTTCATGGGCCTGGTCACCGGCGCCTATGACGCCAAGGCCGGCGGCTTCTCGCCTGGCGGGGCGTCTCTACACAACGCCATGAGCGATCACGGCCCCGATCTGGCCAGCTGGCAGGGCGCGGTGGCGGCCGATCTGAAGCCGCACAGGATCGAGAACACGATGGCCTTCATGTTCGAAAGCCGATGGGTGCTCCGCCCCACGCGATTTGCTCTGGAGCATTGCGCACTTCAGGCCGACTATGACGCCTGCTGGTCGGGCTTCCCCAAGGCCGTCCTGCCTTAACGATAACGACAACGAGGAAGCGCCCATGAAGCTCGCGTCTCTCAAAGGCGGCCGTGACGGCCGTCTGGTGGTGGTCTCCAACGACCTGGCCTGGTTTACCGACGCGGCGACGATCGCGCCGACCCTGCAGGCGGCGATGGATGACTGGGGACGCTGTGAAGCCCTGTTGCGCGGCCTGGCCGAGAGCCTGGAGCACGGCGGCGTTCCCAAGGAGCGCTTCCACGAGCATGAGGCCGAGAGCCCCTTGCCCCGGGCCTATCAGTGGCTGGACGGCAGCGCCTATGTGAACCACGTGCAGCTGGTGCGGCAGGCGCGCGGCGCCGAGATGCCCGAGACCTTCTGGACCGATCCGCTGATGTACCAGGGGGCCTCCGACGGCTTTCTGGGCCCGCGCGACGAGATCCCGCTGGCCGACGCCGCCTGGGGCTGCGACCTGGAAGGCGAGATCGCCGTGATCGTCGGCGACGTGCCGCTGGGCGCGACCCGCGAGGAGGCCCTGGCCGCCATCCGCCTGGTGATGCTGTGCAACGACGTGTCGCTGCGCAACCTGATCCCGGCCGAACTGGCCAAGGGTTTTGGCTTTGTGCAGTCCAAGCCGGCCAGCGCCTTCTCGCCGGTCGCCGTCACGCCGGCCCTGCTGGGCGACGCGTGGAAGGACGGCAAGCTGCACGGCGCCCTGCTGGTCAGCCTGAACGGCGATGACTTCGGAGCGGCCGACGCCGGGGTCGACATGACCTTCGACTTCGGGACCCTGGTGGCGCATGCCGCCAAGACCCGCGGCCTGGCGGCCGGCACCATCGTCGGCTCGGGTACGGTCAGCAATCGCGGCGCCGACCAGGGGCCGGGCAAGCCGGTCGCCGAGGGCGGCCTGGGCTATTCGTGTCTGGCCGAGCTGCGCACCGTCGAGACCCTGGTCCACGGCAAGGCCAGCACGCCGTTCCTGCTGGGCGGCGACACCGTCCGGATCGAGATGAAGGACGCCAAGGGCCACACGATCTTCGGGGCCATCGAGCAGACGGTCGAGCGGGTTTGAGTCCAGAAGGCGAACAGGTCGAAGCGGCTGGACGGGTCTGGGCGACGCGGGCCGGGATCAGTCTGGGTCCGCTCGACCTGATCGCCGACGGGGCGGCGCGCAATTATGTGCTGCAGATCGGCGACAAGCGCTTCCACGGCTTCGTGGTCCGGCGGGGGGAGGCGGTGTTCGGCTATGTCGACCGCTGTCCGCATGCCGGCCTGCCGCTGGCCCAACAGCTTGATCAGTATCTGACGCCGGACGGCGGGCTGATCGCCTGCTCCTGGCACGGAGCGATGTTCACGGTCGAGGCGGGGGCCTGCGTCGGCGGTCCCTGCGTGGGAGCCAAGCTGTCGCCCTGGCCGGTGGAGGTCCGCGAGGGGCGGGTGGTGACGGCTTAGCCACCACCCGTCTTCGAGGTTAGGCCTGGGCCACCGCCCGTTCCTTCATGTGCTTGACCATGCCGATCGCGGCCAGGGCGTAGTGCAGTCCGGCCCAGGCGTAGAAGCACAGCGAGACGATGATGCCCTGCTGGCTGGCCAGGGCCAGGGTGGTGCGGCACTGGTCGGCCAGCGCCACCGGCGAACCGGCCGGAGCCACGCCGCCAGGGCAGGCGACCGCGAAGTTTGTGGCTGTCTCGGGCAGACCAAACGAGCCAAACAGCGAAGCGATCAGGCCGCCGGCGTCAGGCGTATTGAAGTTGTACTGCGCCAGATGGTCGATCAGCCAGCCGGTGAACACCGGCCCGCCGCCGAGCGCCAGCAGGTTGAGGAAGAAGAACAGGATGGCCGTCGCCGTGGCCCGGCGATGCGGATCCACCGAGTTCTGAACCACGCCAAAGGTCGGGGCCAGATACACATAGTGGAAGATGCCCGGGACCAGCAGGATCAGGGCCGTGGCCTGCCAGGTCGGCTGCAGATAGGCCAGGACGTAGATCGGGGTGCAGATCAGCAGGCCCAGAGCCGGCGTCAGAGCGTACCATTTGGCGCTCTTCTTGCCCGCCCAGTCGCTGAGGAAGCCGCCGACCAGGGTGCCGACCCCGGCCGAGAAGCCGCCGATCAGGCCGGTGATCAGGCCCACCTGCGCCAGGTCCAGGCCAAAGGCCCGCACGAAATAGGACGGCACGAAGGCGCCCGAGCCATAGGAGCCGAACGAGGCGATGGTCACGCCCAGCACCATGTGCAGCACGGGCCACTTGCCAAACAGCACCTTGGTCACGGCCCACATTTCGCGGAACTCGTTGCCCATCGAGAAGGCCGGCTTGGGCGGTTCGACCACCACATCCTCGGCTTCGAGCGGCTGTTCCTTGGCTTCCGAATGACCGCGGGGAGGCTCCTTGACCACCAGCTTGACGATGATCGCCAGCAGGATGCCGGGCAGGCCGACGATCACGAAGGCCACGCGCCAGCTGAACTCCTGGGCCAGCCAGCCGCCGGCCACGGCGCCGAACATGGTGCCCAGCGGGATGCCGAACGAATAGATCGACAGGGCCGTGGCCCGCTGCTTGGGCGCATAATAGTCGCTGATCAGCGAGTGGCTGGGCGGCGAGCAGCCGGCCTCGCCGATGCCGACCCCGAAGCGGTAGGCGGCCAGCTGGGCGAAGCTGGCGGCGCTGCCGCACAGGGCGGTGAAGCCCGACCAGATCACCAGCGACACCGAGATGATCGTCACGCGGTTGAAGCGCTCGGCCAGCCGCGCGATGGGAATGCCCAGGATCGTGTAGAGCAGGGCGAAATAGAGCCCGCCCAGCAATCCCAGCTGCGTATCGGTCAGCTTCAGGTCGACCTTGATGGCCTGACCGATGGTGGCGATGATCGTGCGATCGATGAAGTTGAAGGTGTAGGTGGCGAGCAAAAGCCCCAGCACCGTGGCCTTGTAGCCGTTGGAATACAGCGGTTTTGTTCCGCTGGACGCAATCGCGTCTGCCATGCTGGCGCGCTCCCTTCAAACATTTGTTCTAATTGTTGAGGGGACTGTAGACGTAACGGAAGTCGCAGCGCCAGCGGGATTTGCCAGGGTGATCCAGAAGCCCTTCCCCCTTTGCAGGGGGAAGGGAGACGTCACAGAATCTAGGCCACCATGTCCTCGCGGATCGTCTTTCGGGCCTGCCAGAACAGGGCGAAGGCGCCCAAACCCATCAGGGTCGAGACGATCAGGGCCCAGCGCACGCCTTCGGCGGCGCCCATGCCCATCGGCCCGGCGAAGAAGTCGCTCAGCGCGCCGACGCCCAGGGGGCCCAGGCCCAGACCGATCAGGTTGATGATCAGCAGCAGCACCGCCGCCGCCGTCGCCCGCATCGCCGGGTTCACGATGCTTTGCGCCGTGGCATAGACCGGGCCGTACCACAGGGTGCCCAGAAGGGTCGGGATGGTCAGCACCAGCAGGGCCGGCATGGCGCTCGGCAGGTTGATGGCCAGGATGTAGAACGGGATGGCGATCAGGGACGCGATCGCCGGAACGATGACATAGGCCCGCAGGTCCTTGGCCCCCAGTCGGTCGGCCAGAACTCCGCCCAGCCAGGCTCCGATCACCCCGGCGGTGCCGCCGATCAAACCCAGGGCCAGACCCAGGAAGCCGGCGGACTTGAGGCCAAACATCGCCGCCAGCTCCGCCAGCTCGGCCGTATGGTTGCGGAAGAAGAACGAGGCGGTGAAGGGCGCATGGCCGTAGCCGATAAAGGCCTTGATCGAGGCGGCCAGGGCCACCAGCCAGAAGGTCTTCTTGGCGCCCAGAACCGTCAGTGCGGCCTTGAAGCTGATCTGTGAAGCCGCGCGGGCGGCGATGTCGGCGGCCAGCTGGCGGCGCGGCTCGACCAGGGTGAAGGCCGCGATCAGGGCGAAGATGATACCCGGCGCGCCGGCCACCATGAAGGCGACCCGCCAGCCATAGGCGTCGGCGACCAGCCCGCCCATGGCCATGCCGGCCAGGGTGCCCAGCGGCGTGCCGATGGAATAGAAGGCGATGGCGCTGGCCCGTTTTTCCCGGGGCACATAGTCGCTGATCAGCGAGTGGGCGGGCGGGGTGCAGCCGGCCTCGCCGACCCCCACGCCGATGCGGGCCAGGATCAGCTGCCAGAAGTTCTGGCTGAAGCCGCACAGCACGGTGAAGCCGCTCCAGACGGCCACCGAGATGCCGATGATCATCGGGCGGTTCTTGGTCTCGGCCAGCCGGGCGATGGGGATGCCCAGCACGGTATAGAAGATCGCAAAGGCCAGGCCGGTCATCATGCCCAGCTGCCAGTCGGCCAGGCCAAGCTCGGCCTTGATCGGCTCGGCCAGGATATTGACCACCTGCCGGTCCAGGAAGTTCAGGGTGTAGATGATCAGCAGCACCCACAGTGCGTAGCGGCGATAGCCGGCCGAGACGGGGTTGATAACCGGCGACGGTGTGGCCGTTTCCGCCATGGGCGTCTGCTCCCTCGAACGTTTGTTCTAATTGTTGTGGCGACTTTAGACGCAGGTTAATCGGGATGGCTACCCGCCATCTGCCGTCAGGGAATACGCGTCATGGAAATCGTTATCGGCACCCGCAAATGGTCCAGCTGGTCGATGCGCCCCTGGCTGGCGCTCAAGCACACCGGCGCGCCGTTCACCGAAACCCTGATCCAGCTGCGCCAGGTCGGGCTGTCCGAAGAGATCGGCAAGCACTCGCCCAGCAACCTGGTGCCGGTGCTGAAGGACGGCGACCTGGTGCTCTGGGACTCGCTGGCCATCTGCGAATACCTGGCCGAGGCCTATCCGGACGCCGGGTTGTGGCCAGCCGACAAGGCCCTGCGCGCCCTGGGCCGGTCGGTGGCGGCCGAGATGCATTCGGGCTTCGGCGCGTTGCGCACCGAATGCCCGATGGAGCTGGAGACCCGCGACAAGATCATCGACCTGTCCGAGGCGGCCAAGGCGGACATCCGCAAGATCGCGGCGCGCTGGAACCAGCTTCTGGAGCGCTCGGGCGGGCCGTTCCTGCTGGGCGCGTGGTCGATCGCCGACGCGTTCTACACCCCGGTGGCGACGCGGTTTGCGACCTATGGGATCAAGCTGGGCGACTACGGGGATGCGGGGCCGGCCCAGGCCTATTGTGATCGTTTGCTGCAGACGCCGGAGTATCTGGCGTGGGAGCGGGACGCGCTGGCGGAGTAGGGGGGCGACAGATTGAAGGTCTGTTGTGGGTGGGAAGCGTTCGTTGCTCCCTCTCCCATAGGGAGAGGGTTGGGGGGAGGGGTTACGGCGTTCGACGGAGTGCCGGCACGCCGTCAAGCCTCGTAACCCCTCACCCTCCCACCGCTTCGCGGCGGGCCCCTCCCTCTCCCTAAAGAAGAGGGATCTAGGACCGCCTCTGGCGGCCGCGTCGCGGCGACGCGGAGCGTCGTCCTTGAGAGACCTTTCCAGTCCGGCGATCGTCTCGCCGTGAGATTTAGGGATGGCTCCCTTCGGCGCGAAGGGGGGCGGGTCGCCTCTCTAGTAGATCACCGTCATTCCCGCCCTTGTGGCGGGAACCCCTGTTTCAGCTGCCACGTGAAGCGCCAGCGAAGTGCGCGCGCACTTCGCCCCTCCCGCACCTGCGGCGGTACGAGAGGTTCCCGCCACAAGGGCGGGAATGACGGGAGTTATGGGGATTGGCCGTACTGTATCCCCGCACTTTCCAGAACAAACCCAAGCCAGATCAACGGCTTGCAAAATAGTTGATCGCGCCCATCAGACGCGCCGAAACCGCCTGCATAATCAATCTCACCTGACAGCACGGGAAGGGCGTCCGGCCGGCGACCAGCGACGGCTGTCAGGGGTGATCGAGCGGGGCCACCGTTCGGGCGTATGCCCGGGCGGCCGGTTTAAAGAGAGGGCGGGTGACGTAAACCCGCCCATCGGGGGCTAGCCAAGGCCCCCGCCCGTCCGAAGGTTCGCTCCGGGTTCCTCCGGAATCGGCGCGGCTGCAGCCCAAGGCTGGGTCCGTCGCGAGGAGGGCAAAACCCGGGTGGGGCAAAAGGCTGAACAGGCCTGCGCACCCCGGCCAGAGGGATAACGATCACGCGGAGCGTCTGTCTTCGTCGAAACGGTACTTATACAAATCCTCATCCGGGCGAGGCCCGGACGCTCCGCGACCCTTCCCATCTCTTCAGCGGCCCACCGCGTGAAGCGGCGAAGCCGTGTCCCGCCGCCGGCGCGACCCATCGTCGCCCATTCACAATTAATGGCGATTCACCACGCCTCGCGACCCGGCCTTAACCAAGCATCGCCATTCTGGCCTCGGAAAACGGGATTGGAATGGACATGGCCCAGCACGTCGAAACCCTGGTGATCGGAGCCGGCCCCGCAGGTCTGACGACCGCCTATACCCTGGCCAAGGCCGGGCGGGGCGTGACCGTGCTGGAGATGGACCCGGTCTATGTGGGCGGCATCAGCCGCACCGTCGACTACAAGGGCTTCAAGTTCGACATCGGCGGCCACCGGTTCTTTTCCAAGTCCAAGGAGGTGGTCGATCTCTGGAACGAGATCCTGCCCGACGACTTCATCGACCGGCCGCGCCTGTCGCGCATCTATTACCGCGAGAAGTTCTACGCCTATCCGCTGAAGGCCTTCGAGGCCCTGGCCAATCTGGGCGTCTGGACCGCCGCGCTTTGCATGGCCTCGTTCGGCTGGGCCAAGGCGCGTCCGATCAAGGATCCGACCACCTTCCACCAGTGGGTGCGCAACCAGTTCGGCGAGAAGCTGTTCTCGATCTTCTTCAAGACCTACACCGAGAAGGTGTGGGGCATGAGCTGCGACGAGATCTCGGCCGACTGGGCCAGCCAGCGCATCAAGGGCCTGGACCTGGCCGCCGCCATCATCGACGGCGTCAAGCGCTCGCTGGGCGTCCGCGCCAAGGCCACGGCCGAGGGCGCGCCCAAGACCCTGATCGAGAGCTTCCGCTATCCCCGCAAGGGCCCCGGCATGATGTGGGAGGCCTGCGCCGACAAGATCCTGGCCCTGGGCGGCCAGCTGCGCATGGGCCGCAAGGTCGATGGCCTGCGCTATGACAAGGCTACCCGCCTGTGGACCGTCGAGGTCACCCGCGCCGACGGCTCGACGGAGACCTATACGGCCGATGACGTCGTGTCCTCGGCCCCGCTGCGCGAGCTGATGCAGGCCGTGACGCCCACGCCGATCAGCCTGTTCCAGGCCGGCGAGCTGATGTACCGCGACTTCATCACCGTGGTGCTGATCGGCAAGCCGCAGAAGGAACTGCCCGACAACTGGATCTATATCCACGACCCGTCGGTGAAGGTGGGCCGGGTGCAGAACTTCCGTTCGTGGTCGCCCGAGATGATCCCCGATGGCGTCTCGACGTGCCTGGGCCTGGAATATTTCTGCTTCGAGGGCGACGGCCTGTGGACCTCGAGCGACGAGGACCTGGTCGCCCAGGCCAAGCGCGAGATCGCCAAGATCGGCCTGATGAACCCCGACGAGGTCTATGACGCCTGCGTGGTGCGCCAGCACAAGGCCTACCCCGTCTATGACGATGCCTATGCCGAGCACATCAAGATGATCCGCCTGGATCTGAAGATGCACTTCCCGGGCCTGCACCTGGTGGGCCGCAACGGCATGCACAAGTACAACAACCAGGACCACGCCATGATGACCGGCCTGCTGACGGCCGAGAACATCATCGCCGGCGAGACGATCCACGACGTGTGGGAGGTCAATGAAGACGCCGAATATGGCGAGGCCGGCGTCTCGGGGGCTCGTGAGGCCCTGAGCAGCGTCCGCGCCGTGCCGCGCAAGGTCGCCGCCTGAGCATGAACCTGCTAGCCGACCTCTGGCGTCGACTGCCGGTGGGCCTGCGCGAACTGGGCCTCTACGGCCTGGCCAGCGCGGCCGCCCTGGCGGTGGACTGGGGCCTGCTGCTGGTCCTGCACGGGGCGGGGCTGAACTATCTGGTCGCCACGGCCATCGGCTTTTCCGCCGGCATCGCCGTCACCTATGGCCTGAGCGTTTCGGTGGTCTTCCGCCATCGCCCGATCGCCGACCGCAAGCGCGAATTCGCCGGCTTTCTGGGCGTGGGCCTGGCTGGCCTGGTCCTGACCCAGCTTCTGATGGCCTTCTGGGTCGAGCGGTTGGCCATGGCGCCGGGCCTGGCCAAGATCCCCACCGCGGGACTGGTCTTCATCTTCAACTTCACCGTCCGGCGGGCGCTGCTGTTTCGCGCGCCTCGCGCCCAGTCTTGAGCTTCGGGGCCGTGAGCGGGCCGGGGACCTGGCGGATCGGTCGCTGGGCGTTCCTGGCGGTCGCCGCATCCCTGATGGCGCTGAGCCGCGTCCATGTCGGGCTGCGCCATGACGCCCGGCTCTATTTCGGCGACGCCCTGGCCCGGCTGGACCCGCAGGGGGTCGGCCGCGACCTGATCTTCGCCCATGACGGCCAGTTCGGTTTCAGCCTCTATACCCCGGCCCTGGCCTGGCTGGTGAAGGGGCTGGGCCTGGACGCCGCCGTATTGCTGGTCAGCGGCCTGGGTCTGGTCCTGTGGCTGGCGGCCCTGCTGCTGCTGATGTCGCGCCTGCTGGCCGACCTGCCCGTCGTCTGGCGCCGCGCCGCGACCGTGCTGGTCATCGTTGTCGCCCCCTATTACGGCGCGCATGAAGTGTTCGCCTATGGCGAGGCCTTCGCCACCCCGCGTATCCTGGTCGAGGCCGTGGGCCTGGCGGCCCTGGCCGCGTGGCTGTCCGATCGTCGCTGGCTGGCGGGCGGGATGCTGGTCGCGGCCATGGCCCTGCACCCGATCATGGCCCTGTGCGGCCTGGCTGTGCTGTTCGTGGCCCTGTGCCTGGAAGACCGCCGCTGGCTGCTGGCCGGCCTGGCCGGCGCGGTGGTGCTGGCGATCGCCGCCGCCCTGCGTTTGCCGGTCGCCGAGCGTCTGCTGCTGGTCATGGACCCGGCCTGGCGGGCGATCAGCGAGGACCGCAGCCCCACCGTCTTTGCGTCTCTTTGGCCGGCCGAGGCCTGGGGACGGATCGCCGTCCAGGCCGTGACCCTGGGTCTGGCCGCCGGCCTGAGCCAGGGCCCGGTTCGCCGCCTGATGACCGCCGCCCTGATCGCCGGTCTGCTGGGCCTGGGCTTTGCCTGGATGGCCGACCGGCTGTCGCTGGTGCTGCCGATCCAGCTCCAGGCCTGGCGGACCCTGGCCCTGATGGCCATCCTGGGCGCCGCCGGTCTGGCGGTCTGCGGGCGCGAACTGGCCAGGCGCGGTCCCACGGGCGTGCTGACCCTTTGCGCCTTGATCATCGGCTGGACCTATATCGGCTGGGGCGCCATCGCCCTGATCGCGGCCGGCGTGGCGCTTGCCGCTGTCCTGATCGGCGACCGCGCTGCCTGGAGCGCGCCCAAACGCGCTGCGGGCGTGATCATCGGGCTGACCGGGCTGGTCCTGATGGCCTGGCTGCTGGTCCGGCTCAAGGGCCTGCACCAGGGCCTGGCCGTCCTGCCGCCGGGGCAGGGCGTTGGTCCGGGGCTGATCTGGAACAGTGGCCTGCTGGGCTGGATCGCCGCAGCTTTGGCCCTGGGGCTGGCGGCGCGACCCACATGGCTCAAGCCGTGGCTGGCCGTGATGGGCGCCGCTGCCCTGGCGCTCCTGGCCCTGCTGCTGTGGGACAACCGCTCCGCCTTCGCCCGGCAGCGCGATTCCGGTCCAGACCCCGCCTTGCAGGCCATGCTGGCCACGCGGCCGGGCGAGGTCCTCTGGCTGGCGGGGGATGTCGAGCCCTGGACCCTCGCGGGACGGGCCAGCTGGGCCAGCAAGTTCCAGGGCGCGGGGGTAGTGCTGTCGCGGCCCCTGGCCATCACCCTGAACGCCCGAATCGATCGGCTGATCGCCGCCGGTCTGGTCGGCGAAGACTGGCGTACGCCGTTTGGCCTCGCGCCATCATCGCCGAAAGTCCCGACCCTGGCGCGGGTGTCAGCGGTGTGCGCCGGCGCCGATGCTCCGGCGTGGATCGTCGCGCCGCTGGCGCCCGAGGCCAGGCTGGATCCGGCGCTTGCCAGCCGCCTCTGGACGCCGAACGCGCCCTACGAACTGGACCTTGGCGCACGTTGGTTCGTGGCGACGCGCTACGCGGTGATACCCTGCGCGGGCCGTTGAATTTCGTCGTTTGAGCGCTCTTGCAGTGCGTCTGGGGTGCGCAGCGACCGCGCGCTCCAGCAGACCAGATGCACGAACAGATCGATCAGGCCGATGATGGCCGCGACCGCGAAAATTCCGGATGTCATGATGATGACGGGGGTGGTCATGGAAGCTCTCCCAAGCTGCGGGACTAACCGTCCGCTGGGCGTTTTGTTCCGCTGATAGCGCTCCCAAATCCATGCTGCGGCGCACCCTCTCTTGACAACGTTGTCACGTCTGGAAGGAATGCCGCGTCCCGCGAAGACGGACAGGGGAGTGAAACATGACAGGCTTGGGTTGCGGCGCGCCGATGCGCGCCACGGTGAATGGATCGGCGAAAAGCCGGTCGTCGCGGAACGAGGTCTGATCGATGGCTAGCACCGCAACCGCCCAGAAGGGCAAGGGCGTGGCCCTGGCCGTCGTCTATGTCACCTGCCTGTTCTTCATCTGGGCCCTGGTCACCAACCTGCTGGATCCCCTGCTGAAGACCATGAAGACGGTCTTCACCCTGAGCCCGGTCCAGGCCAACCTGACGGGCTTTGCCTTCTTCATCGCCTATGGCCTGATGTCGCTGCCCTCGGCGGCGTTCCTCTCGAAATTCGGCTATGCCAGATCGGTGATGGTCGGCCTTGGCGGTATCGTCGCCGGCTGCTTCATCGCCATCGCGGCGGCCAAGCTTCATACCTACAGCCTGGTGCTGACCGCCCTGTTCGTGATGGCCTCGGGCATCACCCTGCTGCAGGTGGCCGCCAATCCGCTGATCGCCTCGCTGGGCAAGCCTGAGGACTCCTCGTTCCGGCTGAACCTGTCCCAGGCCTTCAACTCGCTGGGCGCGGCCTGCGGCCTATGGTTCGGCGCCAACTTCCTGCTCAAGGGCGAGATCTTCGAGAAGGATATCGTCGTCACCCAGGCCATGCGCGAGCAGGCCCTGGGCTTTGTCTCGAACGTCTATCTGGCGATCGGCCTGGGCCTGGCCCTGTTCATCCTGGCCATCTTCCTGGTGCGCCAGCGGATCACCGACGCTGCTCCCAAGACCGGCAAGCTGGTCAGCCCGTTCACCGCCCTGAAGTCCAAATGGGCCAATCTGGGCGCCTTGGGCATCTTCGTCTATGTCGGCGCCGAAGTGGCGATCTCGCTGAACCTGCTGCTGTTCCTCGAGCAGACCAACATCCTCAACATCTCGGCCGAGCAGGCCGGCAAGCTGACCACCTTCTACATGGTGTTCGCCATGATCGGCCGCTTCGGCGGCTCGGCCCTGCTCAAGGTCGTGAAGGACTATGTGCTGCTGGCGGGTGTGGCCCTGGGTGCGATCGCGCTGTGCCTGGTGGTGATCGTCACCAGGGACATGGTCCCGACTGCCCATACCGGCGTGCTAAACCTGTTCCTGGCCCAGGCGCCGCTGACCAGCGGCCTGATCCCCGCCGGCGCCGCCCTGCTGATCGGCCTGTTCAACTCGATCATGTTCCCGACCATCTTCACCCTGACCCTGCAACGGTCCTCGGCGCCCACTTCGGCGACCTCGGGCCTGCTGTGCATGGCCATTGTGGGCGGCGCTGTCCTGCCGCTGGTGTTCGCCTCGATCGAGCAGGCGACCGGTTCCAAGGCCCTGGCCTTCGCCGCGCCGCTGATTTGCTACGTCTATGTCCTGTGGTTCGCGCTGGCCGCCAAAAAGGCGCCCGTGCACGAGATCACCGAGGAAGTGGTCGGCGGCCACTAACGCCTCAACCGGATTAGCTGACGACGCCCGTCGACGCCCTCCAGCGTCGGCGGGCGTTTTGCTGTCCGGGACGCCACGATCCTGACGCGGGGGCGTGATGTTCAGAGGCTGACGAGTTCTGGTCAGTCATGGATTTGCGATGCGCGGGAGAGCGGCAGGCCCGAGGACGGAACGCCGCAAGCCGGCCGGACGGGGCCGCCTGCTGGCGGTGACGGTCAGCCTGGCCGCCCACGCTCTGGTCCTGACCGGGCTGCTTCTGTCGCGTCCCGCTGCGCCGCCCGTCGAGCCGGAATCGATCATCGTCTCGATGATGGAGCCGCCGCCGCCCCCTCCACCGCCACCGCCTCCACCTCCGCCCGAGACCGCGCCGAAGACCCAGGCGCCGGCGCCGGCCAAGGCCGCGCGTCCGCGCAGTCCAGCCCGGCCCACGCTCGCGCCGCCGGATATCGAGCCGATCCAGGCCGCCAGGGTCGCGACGCCCGAACTGGTGGCGGGTCTGGGCGAGTCCGATCTGGTCGGCGCGGCCACCGCCGGTTCCGGCTCGGGCGGCGGCGAAGGCTGCAACATGGTGCGGCTGCTACAGACAGCGCTGCGCAAGAACCCCCGGGTGCAGGCCGCCGTGGCCAGCGCCCATCCCGAGACGATCCGCGCCGGTCGCGCCATCCTGGTCTGGAACGGCGACTGGGTGAGGACGAGCAGCCAGGAGGGCAAGGGTCTGGCCGGCATCCGCCAGGCCATCGCCATGGAGGTGGCCTTCGCGCCCGAGGCCTGTCGCGCCGAGCCGGTGCGGGGCCTGGTGCTGATCTCGCTGAAAGACGGCCCCGGCGCGGCCCGCCTGGCGCTGGGGTCGCGCGCGTGGCGCTGGTCGGACCTGCTGTTCGCGCGCTGAGCCGGCCGCCTACGCCCCAGCTTTCCTAATGCCGACCTTGGGAAAACCTTGCTGGTAAATCCCACTTATCCGCACGACATTGGCAGCCAGGGTACTTTTCAGGATCGATCATGGCCGCCGCGACTTCCAAATCCCGCTTCATCAGCGGCTTCGGCTTCCAGGTGCTCATCGCCATGGTCATCGGCCTGGGCCTGGGTCTGCTGGCCCGCGAGCTGGGTCCGGCGAAAGGCGAGGCGGGTTTCGTCCTGGCCGAGACCCTGCGCCAGATCGGTTCGATCTTCGTCCAGCTGCTGCGCGTCTTGGTGCCGCCGCTGGTGTTCACGGCCATCGTCGCCAGCATCGCCAATCTGGCCGAGCTCCAGAACGCCGCCCGGCTGGTCTGGCGCACCCTGTTCTGGTTCGCCGTCACCGCCCTGATCGCCGTGCTGATCGGCATCACCCTGGGTCTGGTCCTGCAGCCGGGTCTGCACACCACCGTCGCCGCCGCCGAAGCTCATGCGCCCAAGACCAACGGCTCATGGCTCGACTTCCTGACGGGCCTGGTCCCCGCCAACGTCCTGGGCCTGACCGCCTCCACCTCGATCAATGACGCCGGCGCCGCCAAGACCTCCCTGTCGTTCAACGTCCTGCAGATCCTGGTGATCTCGCTGGTCACCGGCGTCGCCGCCCTGAAGGCGGGTGAGGCCGGCAAGGGCTTCCTGGCCTTCAACGCCTCGGCCCTGGTGGTGGTGCGCAAGGTGCTGTCGTGGGTGATCCGCCTGACGCCGATCGGCACCATCGGCCTGCTGGGCAACGCCGTGGCGCAATATGGCTGGACCACCCTGGGCCAGCTGGGCGCGTTCACCGGCGCGATCTATATCGGCCTGGGCCTTGTGCTGTTCGTCGTCTATCCGGCGCTGCTGGCGGCCAATGGCCTGAACCCGCTGAAGTTCTTCGCCGGCGCCTGGCCCGCCATCCAGCTGGGCTTTGTGTCGCGCTCGTCGGTCGGCACGCTGCCGGTGACGGAAGCGGTGACCGAGCACAGCCTGGGCGTGCCGCGCGCCTATTCGGCCTTCGCCGTGCCGCTGGGCGCGACCACCAAGATGGACGGCTGCGCGGCCATCTATCCGGCCATCTCGGCGATCTTCGTGGCGCAGTTCTTCGGCTTGCAGCTGGGGATCACCGACTATTTCCTGATCGTCTTCGTCTCGGTGATCGGCTCGGCCGCCACGGCGGGCCTGACGGGCGCGACGGTGATGCTGACCCTGACCCTGTCGACCCTGGGCCTGCCGCTGGAAGGCGTGGGCCTGCTGCTGGCCATCGACCCGATCCTGGACATGGGCCGCACGGCCGTGAACGTCGCGGGCCAGGCTCTGGTGCCGACGATCGTCGCCAAGCGCGAGGGCATTCTCGATTTGGATGTCTACAACGCCGGTCGTACGCCGGCCGATGTGGTCCAGGCCGCCGAATAGGCGAGCGCGGTTGCGCCATGCGGCTTTAGCGGCGAGGTTGCCCGCCTCAGGCGCGTAAAGGGAATCGATGGTGTCGAAGGCGAGTCAAGGCGGCCGGTCCGGGCCGAGCCGTCGGTCGATGCTCGCCGGCGCGGCGGCCCTGGCGGGATTTTCCGTCACCGCTCCAGCCCGCGCCGCCGGCAAGGCGTCCGACCGGATCGAGGCGCTGCTCGCCCAGATGACCATCGAGGAGAAAGCCGGCCAGCTGTCGTGCTTCGCCGACATGATCCGCCCGCCGATCGGCGACATCAATCCGCTGGTCAATATCCGCAACGCCCAGACCCTGCTGGCCGAGACCCGCGCCGGCCGCATCGGCGTGCTGATGAACGGCATGGGCACGGCCGGCGCCCTGGAGGCCCAGAAGGCGGCGGTCGAGGGCTCGCGCCTGAAGATCCCGCTGATCTTCGCCGCCGACGTGATCCACGGCTTCCGCACCGTTTTCCCGATCCCGCTGGCCGAGTCCGGCAGCTTTGACCCCCACCTGTGCGAGCGCACCGCCCGCGCGGCCGCCTCTGAGGCCAGCGCCTCGGGCCTGCACTGGACCTTCGCGCCGATGGTCGACGTGGCCCGCGACCAGCGCTGGGGCCGTGTGGCCGAGGGCGCCGGCGAGGATGTCTATCTGGGCGAGGTGCTGGGCGCGGCCCGGGTGCGCGGCTTCCAGGGCAAGGACCTCAAGGCTGAAGACAGCATGCTGGCCACCCCCAAGCACTTCGCCGCCTATGGCGCGGTGACGGCGGGGCTGGAATACAACGCCGTCGAGATTTCCGAAGCCACCCTGCGCGAGGTGCATCTGCCGCCGTTCCAGGCCGCCTTCGACGCCGGCGCCCTGACCACCATGTCGGCCTTCAACGACATCAACGGCGTGCCCTCCACCGCCAACAAGCGCCTGCTGACCGACGTGCTGCGCGGGGAGTGGGGCTTCAAGGGCGTGGTGATCTCCGACTACACCGCCGACCAGGAGCTGGTGGCCCACGGCTATGCCGCCGACGATCGCGACGCGGCGCGCCACGCCATACTGGCCGGCGTCGACATCAGCATGCAGAGCGGCCTCTATCTGCGCTACCTGCCGGAACTGACCGCCTCGGGCGCGGTGCCGATGGCCGTGGTCGACGCCTCCGTGCGCCGGGTGCTGGCGCTGAAGGAAGCGCTGGGCCTGTTCGACAATCCCTATCGCTCGATCAACGACAAGGTCGAGGCGATGCGCACGGCGACGCCGTATCTGCGCCAGCTGAGCCGCGAGTCCGGCGGGCGCTCGATCGTGCTGCTGCGCAACGAGGGGGCCATCCTGCCCCTGCCGCGCGGCGGCAAGCGCCTGGCCCTGATCGGTCCGTTCGCCGAGGACCGCGACAATGTCGTGGGGCCCTGGGCCTTCTTTGGCGACAAGAGCCTGAATGTCGATCTGGCCAGCGGCCTGCGCGCCGCCATGACCGATCCGGCCAGCCTGATCGTCGAGCGCGGCTGCGAGGTCGAGACCACCCTGGCCGGCGGTTTCGAGCGCGCGGTGGCGGCGGCGCAGCGCGCCGACATTGTGCTGCTGGCGGTCGGCGAAAGCCAGGACATGACCGGCGAGGCCAAGTCCCGCACCGACATCCGCATCCCGCCCGTCCAGCAGCGCCTGGCCGAGGCCATCGCCGCGACCGGCAAGCCCGTCGTCGTGCTGCTGCGCCACGGCCGCGCCATCGCGCTGGAAGGCGTGGTCCGCGACGCCAAGGCGATCCTGGCCACTTGGTTCCTGGGCAGCGAGATGGGCAACGCGGTCGCCGACGTGCTGTTCGGCGCGGTCAATCCGTCGGCCCGCCTGCCGGTCAGCTTCCCGCTGGAGAGCGGTCAGGAGCCGTTCTTCTACAACGGCCGCACCACCGGCCGCCCGGCGCCGGTTGATCCCAACGCCCAGGAGTACAAGGCCCGCTGGCGGTCGATCCGCAACGAGGCCCTGTATCCGTTCGGCTTTGGCCTGGGCTATTCGACCTTCGCGCTGACCGACCTGAAGCTCAGCACGCCCCGGCTGCGCTGGAGCGACACGCTGCACGTTACCGCCAAGGTCGCCAATACCGGCGCTGTGCACGGTGAGCACGTGGTCCAGCTCTATATCCGCGACCGCGTCGCCAGCCGCACCCGTCCGGTGCGCGAGCTGAAGGGCTTCCAGCGCGTCGCTCTCGCCCCCGGCGCCAGCCGCGAGGTGAAGTTCGAGCTCCGGCGCGAGGCTCTGATGTTCGTCGGCGACCAGGACCGCTGGATCGCCGAGCCGGGCCTGTTCGATCTGTGGGTGGCCAATTCGTCGGTCGACGGCCTGGCGGGCAGTTTCGAGCTGCTGACGGCCTAGCCTCGCCCGGCGCCGCTTACGGAGATTGGCGTTGCGAAACGCCAGATTTCCGCAGCCCACGGTCGGGCAACAAGCCGGACACGCCCCGGCCACCCAGCCTCGCTAGGCCTTCGCGACGTCTCGTGAAGGTCTATCCATGCTGCGCAAGCTCCTCGTCGCCACGGCCGCCGCCGCACCTCTGCTCGCCTGCGCGGGCGCCGCCCTGGCCGAGGTGGAGGTCACCAGCAGCAGCCGCACCACGCCGATCAGCACCTCCAGCCCCAATGGCGGCGCGGCCGATGATGTGAAGGTCACGGCCGACGGGGTGATCACCCTGAGCGCCTCAGGCGGGATGATCACGCTGGACAGCGACAACCTGGTCACGATGAACGGAGGCCTGGCCAGCATCGACGTTTCCGACTCGGTCGGCATTCTGGTGCTGGGCGGCCATGCGGGGTCGGTCACCAACGCCGGCTCGATCAGCCTGACCGAGGACTACGACTACGAAGACAGCGACGAGGACGGCGACCTCGACGGCGTCTTCGCCAAGGGGACCGGGCGCTATGGTATCCGCATCGTGGGTCCCGGAACCTTCACGGGCGATATCGTTAACGCCTCGGCCGGGACGATCTATGTCGAGGGGACAGGCTCGGCGGGCATGAGCCTGGAAACCGGTCTGGTCGGAGCCCTGACTCAGGCGGGAACCATCACGGTCGTCGGCGACAACAGCTATGGCGTCCGCGTCGGCGGCGCGGTGACCGGCGATGTCAAGGTCGAGGGGGCGGTCAGCGTCACGGGCGGCGGGGCGACCGGCGTGGCGATCGACAGCGCCGTCGACGGCGCCTTCGTCATCCAGGGCTCGGTGACGGCCACGGGCTATCGCTACACCAGCCGGATCAGCGATCCCGACGACCGGGCCCTGCTGGACGCCGACGACATCCTGGAGAGCGGCTCGGCGGTGCGGGTGACGGCCAATGTCGCCGGCGGCGTGCTGCTGGACACCGCTCCCACCGACACCAATGACGACACCAGCGACGACGAGGACGACGACGGCGTCACCGACAGCAGCGAAGGCGCGGCCTCGGTCGTCGTCTATGGCGGCGCGCCGGCCCTGAAGATCGGCTCGGACAGCAACACGGTCACCATCGGGGCGGTGGGAGCCGGCGACGACGGCTATGGCCTGATCATCCGGGGCTCGGTCGCGGCCATCGGCTCGCTGGACACTATCGAGACCACGGCGGTGCAATTGGGCGGCGACGCCGGCTATTCGACCCTGATCACCGGCGGCGTGCGGTTGAGCGGCTCGCTGAGCGCCAGCGCCTATGAGGCCCAGACGACCGGGCTGCGGCTGAAATCCGGCGCGGTGGCCGACAGCCTGTGGAACACCGGCGCGATCAGCGCCTACACGGTCTCGGAAGGCGACTATTCGGCCCGTGGCCTGGTCATCGAGGCCGGGGCGTCGATGACCCGCTTGGTCAATGCGGGCAGCATCCTGGCCTCGGTCTCCGGCGAAACGGGGTCCGCCTATGCGGTTCTCGACAGGGCCGGGACCCTGAACAGCATCGTCAATACCGGCTCGATCGCCGCCTACGTGGTCGCCACCGACGACGACTACGACCTGGACGACGACAATGACGACGCCACCGACGAGACGGTTACGGGCAGGGCCGTCGCCATCGACGTCAGCCAGAACATCACCGGCGTCTCGATCGTCCAGTCGGGCGTCAATGACGGCGACGATGGCGATGACGAGGTGGCCGACACCGATACCGACAGCGACGGGGTGGACGATGGCGACGAGCCGAGCATCGTCGGCAAGGTGCTGCTGGGGTCCGGCGACGACAGCATCAGGATCCTCAACGGCGTCCTGGTGGGCGAGATCGTCTTTGGCGCGGGCGCGGATGCGCTGGTGGTCGACGGCGGCGCCTCGGTTCTGACCTATCTTTCGGACTCTGACGGCCGGCTGGACGTCACCGTTGGGACCGGCGCTCTGGGCCTGACCAACACCGGCGACATCAAGGCCACCAGCCTGACCCTGGGGGCCGACAGCAAGCTGATCTTCAGCGTCGACCCCGAGGCGGGCACGGCGACGCGGTTCGTGGTCGATACGGCCACCATCGCCTCGGGCGCCAATCTGGGCCTGTCGCTCAACAACCTGCTGACCGACGCGACGACCTATGAGGTGATCAAGGCCGGCAGCCTGACGGCCGGGACGATCAGCCAGGATCTGCTGGGCGACGCGCCGTTCCTCTATGTCGCCAACGCCTATCAGGCCGGCGACAGCGTCAATATCGACGTGCGGCGGCGCACGGCGGCCGAGGCCGGCATGACGGTCGCGCAGGGCGCGGCCTGGGACGCCGTCTTCGCCGCTCTGGGCCAGGACAGCGACATCGCCGGGGCCTTCCTGGGGCAGCAGACCAGCGACGGCTTCTACAATCTCTACAACCAGATGCTGCCCAGCCAGGGGGAGGGGATGTTCTCGGCCCTGCAGTCGGCGAACCAGCAGATCTCGGCCGCCACGGCGATCCGACCGGACAAGGGCGAACGCTATGGCCCCGACAGCGTCTGGGTGCAGCAGATCAACACCATGGTGCAGCGCCGGGACGGTGAAACCCTGGGCTCCGACACCCAGGCCCTGGGCTTCGTGGCGGGCTACGAGGCGATGGGCGACGCCGGCGGCGCGCTGGGCGCGACCCTGGCGGTGGTCAGCATCGAGGAGCACGACACCTATGCCAAGGCCGGCGAGGAGACGAGCGCCTCGTTCGTCCAGGCCGGGCTCTACTGGCGGCGCGCCGTGGGCGGCTGGCGGTTCAATCTGGGGGGCGGGGGCGGCTATGGCTGGCTGACCGGCGACCGCAGCTTCATCAGCGAGGATGCCGACAGCGACGGAACCGCCGATGTCATCCTGACCAACACCGCCCACTGGAACGGCGCGACCGCCAACGCCTTCGCCGGGATCGCCTATGAGCAGCCGCTGGGCCGCTTCTACGCCCGGCCCGAGGCGCGGCTTGACTATGTCTATCTGAGCGAGGGCCGGCGGGTCGAAAGCGGCGGTGGCGACGGCTTTGACCTGACCGTTGACTCCCGGGCCTTCAGCAATCTCAGCGGTGACGCCGGGATCGTATTCGGGGCCCATTTCGGCCAGGACATCTGGTGGCGGCCCGAGGTGCGGCTGGGCTATCGCCAGACCCTGGCCGGCGAGGTCGGCGACACCGTCGCCCGCTTCCAGGGCGGATCGTCCTTCACCCTGGCCTCGCTCAACGACAAGCAGGGCGCGGTGACCCTGGGCCTGGCGCTGCGGGCCGGCTCGGCGATGTCGTACCTCGCGCTGGAGGGCGGAGCCGAGGCCTCGCGCAAGCAGACCAAGTACAATCTGAGACTATCGGGCCGGGCGATGTTCTAGATCCGGCCGCGCCACAATCGGGCCATGGTTTCAAGCGTGTTTCAGTACAATGCAGCCGGATATGAAATTCCCGCGCCAAACGTGACTGATAGCCAGGGGTTCCCCCAGGTTTCGGAAGCATCGCCGCCGTGCGTCAAAGAATTCTCCTGCTCGACCCCGACCCGGCGGCCCGCGCCTCGCTGAGCGATCTGCTCTCGCGGCACGAATATGAGGTCGTCGCGGCGTCGTCTGGCCGGCAGATGGACCGGATCCTCAGCGAGATCGAAATCGACATCGTCGTGCTCGACATCATGCTGCCTGACGAGGGCGGACTGTCGGTCTGCGGGCGCCTGCGGGAGCGGACGCCATCTCCGGGGCTGGTTGTGGTCAGCGCGCTGGCCGAGGAGAGCGACATCGTCGTCGGGCTGGAGATGGGCGCCGACGACTACCTGGCGAAGCCGTATCGACCAAGGGAGCTTCTGGCCCGAATCCGCTCGGTGCTGCGCCGCCGCCGCGACTGCGCTCGACCGGGTCGGGACGATGATCGCTTCATCGTCTACCGGTTCAACGGCTGGCGTCTCAGCGTCGCCGCCCATCAGCTGCTGGACCCCTATGGCGGGGTGGTCGACCTGTCGTCGGCCGAGTTCACGCTGCTGCTGACCCTGGTTTCCAGGCCTCAGCAGATCTTGACTCGCGAGCAGCTGATGCAGGGGCCTCGGGGCGGGGAGGGGCGCGTCGGGCCACAGCAGATCAATGTCACCATGAGCCGTCTGAGATCCAAGTTGAGCCATGTCGAAGGGGGGCGAAAATTGATCCGTACCGTGAGGTATGAAGGCTATCTTTTGGCGGCGACGGTGGAGCGGGTTTCGGCCGAGTAGAACCAACTGAATAACCGAAATTAAGCGCGTTCCTTAAGGAACCGACGAATCACCTTGCTTGGCCAGACATCGTCGGCAGTCGCCATGGTGGCGATCGCGGCCTTGAACTAGACGCCCTGAACAGGCCGCACGTAGCGGGGCGAGCAGAAAAACCATCGCTTCATTTGCTGGCTCAGGCTTTGATATTGAAGGGCTTTGCGCAGATCTGGCCGTTTGACCTCGATCTTCTGAGGCCTTTGTCCGGCGTGTCCCGGGACTGCGGCTGCATGTCCCGTTGAAACCTATTGGAAAGAAAATAAGGTTACCGGAACTCGACCGGAGTCGGTCAGAGTCGGCGCCCGCATATCCAGGCTCCGTTTCCGAAAAGCGTTAGAGTTTCGCGCGCTCCGCGCGGACCCCGGCCAGGACAGCTGCATGTCGATCTCGAGCCTCTCCGCCGCTCAAATTTCGGCCCTTCCCGCCAGCGCTATCCAGGCCCTGTCGACGACCGAGATCCAGTCGCTCAGCTCCACCCAGATCGGGGCCATCAATGCCAGCGGCATTGAGGTCCTGGCCGATACCCAGGTCGCGGCGCTCAGCGCGACCCAGATCAAGGCCCTAACCACCACCCAGATCCCGAAGTTCGCGCCCAGCGTGGTCTTCGATGTCAGTCAACTGACGACCCTCAGCGGCCAGCAGGTTTCGGCCCTGACCTCGACCCAACTCGCCGGCCTCGACACCTCCCACATCGGCGCGCTGAGCGCGACGCAGGTCAGTGTGCTGTCGGCCACCAAGTTCTCGGGCCTGGTCGACACGCAAGTCGCCGCCCTCTCGACCACCCAGATCAAGGGCGTCACGGCGACGCAGCTCAAGGGTCTGACGACAACTGACATCAGCGAACTGGCCAACACCCAGGTGCAGGCCCTGACCGTCGCCCAGCTTGGCGCCCTGTCGGGCGCCCAGGTTTCGACCTTCGATGTCACCCAGGTGGCGGCGCTGTCCACCACCCAGATCGGCAGCCTGACGGCGACCCAGCTGAAGGGCCTGAGCACCACTGACATCGGCGAGCTTTCGACCACCCAGGTCGGATCCCTGTCGGCCCTGCAACTGGGAACCCTGGCTTCGACCCAGGTCTCGGCTCTGGCCGACACCCAGGTGGCCGCGCTGAACGTCAGCCAGATCCGGGGCCTGACGACCAGCCAGCTGAAGGATCTGAGCACCACTGACGTCAGCAAGCTGCTGGACACCCAGGTCGCCGCCCTGACGGCCGTACAGGTCTCCGCCCTAACGGCAACCAGCCTGTCGACGCTCGACGCCACCCAGACGGCGGCGCTGAACGCGACGCAGATCAAGAGCCTGACGACCACCCAGGTTAAGGGCCTGACCACCACTGACATCAGCGAGCTGTCGGAAACCCAGGTCGGCGCCCTGACCACGGCGCAGGTTGCGATTCTGGCCAACACCCAGGTCCAGGCGCTGTCGACCACCCAGACCGGCGCGCTGTCGGCCTCGCAGATCGGCTCTTTGAGCGCCGCCAATTTCGTGGCTCTGGCCGACACCCAGGTCGCAACCTTCAACGCCACCCAGATCAAGGGCGTGACGACCTCGCAGCTGGCCGCCCTGACCGCCGGCGACATCGCTGAACTGGCCGGCACCCAGGTCGCGGCCCTGACGGCAACCCAGGTTTCGTCGCTCAGCGCCACCGGTGTGTCCGCGCTCGACGCCACTCAGACTGCTGCCTTGAACGCCACGCAGATCAAGGCTCTGACGGCGACCCAGCTTAAGGGGCTCACGACCGGCGACATTGCCGAACTGGCCGATACCCAGGTCGCGGCCCTGACGCCGACCCAGCTGTCCAGCCTGTCGACGACCAATATCTCGGCCCTGGACGCCACCCAGACAGCCGCGCTCAGCACGACGCAGATCAAGGGTCTGACCGCCACTCAGATCAAGGGCCTCAGCACCGCCGACATGGGCGATCTGTCGACCACCCAGATCGGCGCCCTGACCTCCGACCAGCTGAAGGCCCTGACCGAGACCAATATCTCGGCCCTGGTCGACACCCAGATCGCCGCCCTGAGCAATACTCAGGTCCAGGCCCTGTCGACCACCCAGCTGAAGGGTCTGTCGACCACCGACATCACCGAGCTGTCGGCCACCCAGGTCGGCGCCCTCGCCACGGCCCAGATCAGCGCCCTGTCGGTCACCAACCTGCAGCAGCTGTCGACCACCCAGATTGGCGGCATCAGCGCCTCGCAGATCGCCGCCCTGTCGAACACCAGCGTCACCCTGCTGGCCGACACCCAGTTCGCGGCTCTCAACACGACCCAGATCAAGGGTCTGACGGCCGGCCAGCTGGCCGCCCTGACGACCACCAATGTCGGCTTTCTGGCTGGCACCCAGGTCGGCGCCCTGACGGCGATCCAGATCACCTCGCTCAGCGCGACCAATGTCTCGGCCCTCGCCGACACCCAGGTGGCGGCTCTGAGCACCACGCAGATCAAGGGCCTGACGGCCAATCAGCTGAAGGGCCTGTCGGCCACCGACATCGGCGAACTGGCCGACACCCAGGTTGCGGCCCTGACCGCGGTCCAGATCGGCGCCCTGTCGGCCACGGGCGTCTCGGCCCTGAACCAGACCCAGACGGCGGCGCTCAACGCGACGCAGATCAAGGGCCTGACGGCTACCCAGCTGGCGGGACTGTCGACCGGGGACATGGGCGAACTGGTCGATACCCAGATCCAGGCTCTCACCGTGGCCCAGCTGGGTTCGCTGACGGCGACCAACATCTCGGCGCTTGACCAGACCCAGACCCAGGCCCTTACGGCGACCCAGATCAAGGGCCTGTCGACGACTCAGCTGAAGGGCCTGTCGACCACCGACATGACCGAGCTGACGGCTGACCAGATCGGCGCCCTGACGCCGTCCCAGACCACGGCTCTGGGTATCACCAACCTGCAGGCCCTGACGACGACCCAGGTCGGTTCGCTGAGCGCCGCCCAGATCGGCGCCCTTAGCACGACGGCCTTCTCGGCCCTGGTCGACACCCAGGTCGCTGTGCTGAATTCCACCCAGATTAAGGGTCTGACGACTTCGCAGCTGGCCGCCCTGACCACCACCGACATCGGTGAACTGGCCGACACCCAGGTGGCCGCGCTGACCCCGACCCAGGTCGCGGCGCTCAGCGCCACCAGCGTCTCGGCGCTGAGCCAGACCCAGACGGCGGCTCTAAGCACCACCCAGATCAAGGCCCTGACGGCGACCCAGCTGAAGAACCTGTCGGCGGGCGACATTGGCGAGCTGGCCGACACCCAGGTCGCGGCCCTGACGGCGACCCAACTGGGCGCGCTGAGCGCCACCGGCTTCTCGGCCATGGTCGACACCCAGGTCGCCGCCCTGAACGCGACCCAGATCAAGGGCCTGACCGCCACCCAGATCAAGGGCCTGTCCACCACCGACATCGGTGAACTGCTCGACACCCAGATCGCGGCCCTGACCGCCGACCAGCTGAAGGCTGTGTCGGAAACCAACATGTCGGCCCTGAGCCAGACCCAGGTCACCGCCCTGAGCAACACCCAGGTCCAGGCTCTGACGACCACCCAGCTGAAGGGTCTGTCGACCACCGACATCACCGAACTGTCGGCCACCCAGGTCGGCGCCCTCGCCACGGCCCAGATCAGCGCCCTGTCGGTGACCAACCTGCAGCAACTGTCGACGACCCAGATCGGCGGGATGAGCGCCACGCAGATCGCCGCCCTGGCTCCGACCAGCGTGTCGCTGCTGGCAGACACCCAGTTCGCGGCCCTCAGCACCACTCAGGTCAAGGGGCTGACGACGGCCCAGCTCGGCGCCCTGACCGCCGGCAACATCGGCGATCTGGCCGACACCCAGGTCGGCGCCCTCAGCGCCGCCCAGATCGGGGCCCTCAGCGCGACGAACGTCTCGGCCTTGGTCGACACCCAGGTCGCCGCGCTCAGCACCACCCAGATCAAGGGCCTTACGGCGACGCAGCTGAAGGGGCTCTCGGCCGGTGACATCGGCGAACTGGCCGACACCCAGGTCGGCGCCCTGACCGCGACGCAGCTGGGCAGCCTGACGGCGACCGGCGTCTCGGCCCTTGTCGACACCCAGATGGCGGCTCTGAACGCCACCCAGATCAAGGGGCTGACGACCACGCAACTGGCTGCCCTGAACACCACGGACATGGGCGAACTGGCAGACACCCAGGTGGCCGCCCTGACCACGACGCAGCTCTCCGCCGTCAGCGCCACCAACATTTCCGCGCTCAATGAGACCCAGACGGCCGCTCTGAGCGCCACCCAGATCAAGGCTCTGTCGACGACCCAGGTGAGGGGGCTCAACGCCACCGACATCAGCGAGCTGTCTTCGACCCAGGTCGGCGCCCTAACGACCGCGCAGTTTGCGGCCCTGGACACCACCAACCTGAAGGCCCTGTCGGTCACCCAGGTCGGCGCCCTGTCGGCCTCGCACATCGGGGCCCTGACCGCCTCGAACTTCTCGGCCCTGGTCGACACCCAAGTCGCCGCCCTCAGCACCACCCAGATCAAGGGCCTGACCAACCTCCAGGTCGCCGGTCTGAACACCACCGACATCGCCGAACTGGCCGACACCCAGATCGGCGCCCTCAGCGCCGCCCAACTGGGCAGCCTGACCGCGACCAGCTTCTCGGCGCTTGACCAGACGCAGGTCGCCGCTCTGAGCACCACCCAGGTCAAGGGTCTGACGGCGACCCAGATCCGGGGTCTGAACACAGGCGACATTGGCGAGCTGTCGAGCACGCAGGTCGGGGCCCTGACGGCTGATCAGCTGAAGGCTCTGTCGGAAACCAACATCTCCGCCCTGGTCGACACCCAGATCGCCGCCCTGAGCAACACCCAGGTCCAGGCGCTGAGCACCACCCAGCTGAAGGGTCTGTCGACCACTGACATCACCGAGCTGTCGGCCACCCAGGTGGGCGCTCTGGCGGCCGCCCAGGTCGCGGCCCTGTCGATCACCAACCTGCAGCAACTGTCGACGACCCAGATCGGCGGCATCAGCGCCGCCCAGATCGGCGCCTTGGCGGCGACCAGCATCGCCCAGCTGGCCGACACCCAGCTGGCCGCCCTGAGCACCACCCAGATCAAGGGTCTGACGACCGGCCAGCTGTCCAATCTGACCGCCGGCAACATCGGTGATCTGGCCGAAACCCAGATCGCGGTGCTCAGCGCCACTCAGCTGGGCGCGCTCAGCGCCACCGGCTTCTCGGCTCTGGTCGACACCCAGGTCGCCACCCTGAACGCCACCCAGATCAAGGGTCTGACCGCGACCCAGCTGAAGGGTCTGAGCACGACGGACGTGGGCGAACTGGCCGACACCCAGGTGCAGGCCTTGACGGTCGTCCAGCTGAACGCCCTGACGGCGACCAGCATCTCGGCCCTGAATGAAACCCAGACGGCAGCCCTGTCGACGACCCAGATCAAGGGTCTGACGGCCACCCAGCTGAAGGGTCTGTCGACCACCGACATGGCCGAACTGACGACCACCCAGGTGGCCGCCATGAGCGCCGAGCAGTTGAAGGCGCTGTCGGAGACCAACGTCTCGGCCCTTAGCGAGACCCAGGTCGGCGCCCTGGCCAGCACCCAGGTCCAGGCGCTGAGCACAACCCAGCTGAAGGGCCTGACGGTCACCGATATCGGCGAACTTTCCGCCACCCAGGTCGGCGCCCTGAGCGCCGCCCAGGTGGGCGCGCTGTCGGTCACCAACCTGCAGGCGCTGTCCACCACCCAGATCGGCGGCCTCTCGGCCACCCAGATCGGCGCGCTGTCGGTCACCAGCGTTACCCTGCTGGCCGACACCCAGTTCGCGGCCCTCAGCACCACCCAGGTCAAGGGCCTGACCACGGCTCAGGTCGCGGGCCTCACCGCCGGCAATGTCGGTGATCTGGCCGACACCCAGGTCGGCGCCTTGAGCGCCGCCCAGATCGGCGCCCTCAGCGCGACCAATGTCTCGGCCCTGGTCGACACCCAGGTCGCGGCGCTGAACGGCACCCAGATCAAGGGCCTGACAGCTACGCAGTTGAAGGGGCTCTCGGCCGCTGACATCGGCGAGCTGGCCGCGACCCAGGTCTCAGCCCTGACCGCGACCCAGTTGGGCGCCCTGTCGACCACCGGGGTCTCGGCGCTCGCCGACACCCAGATGGCGGCCCTGGACGCCACCCAGATCAAGGGTCTGACCAACACGCAGCTGGCCGCGTTCAGCACCACCGACATCGGTGAGCTGGCCGGCACCCAGGTTGCGGCCCTGACGACGGCGCAGTTGACGGCGCTGAGCGCCACCAACATCTCGGCGATGAACGAGACCCAGATCGCGGCCATCTCGACGACCTCGATCAAGGTTCTGACCACGACCCAGATCAAGGGCCTCAACACCACCGACATCGGCGAGCTCTCGGCCGGCCAGGTCGGCGCCCTGACCACCGCGCAGATCGCGGCGGTGGACATCCCCAACCTGCAGGCCCTGTCGACCACCCAGGTCGGCGCCCTCAGCGCGGCCCAGATCAGCGTCCTGACCGCCACGGCCTTCTCGGCCCTGGCCGACACCCAGGTTGCGGCCCTGAACGCCACGCAGATCAAGGGTCTGACGGCCTCGCAACTGTCGGGTCTGAAGGTCACCGACATCGCTGAGCTGCTCGACACCCAGATCGCCGCCCTGACCCCGACCCAGCTGACCAGCCTGACGGCGACCAACCTGTCGGCGCTTGACCAGACCCAGGTGGCCGCTCTGAGCACCACCCAGATCAAGGGCCTGACGGCGACCCAGCTGAAGGGTCTGAACACGGGCGACATGGCCCAGTTCTCCGAGACCCAGATCGGCGCCCTGACGGCGGATCAATTGAAGGCCCTGTCCGAGACCAATGTCTCGTCCCTGGCCGACACCCAGGTCGCGGCCCTGAGCAACACCCAGGTGCAGGCGCTGACGGCCACCCAGCTGAAGGGTCTGTCGATCACCGACATCACCGAGCTGTCGACCACTCAGGTCGGCGCTCTGACGGCGGCCCAGATCGGCGCCTTCACCGCGACCAACGTCCAGCAACTGTCGACCAGCCAGGTCGGCGCGCTCAGCGCGACCCAGATCGCCGGCCTGACGACGACCAGCGTCAAGGCGCTGTACGACACCCAGATCGATGTGCTGAACGCCACCCAGATCAAGGGCCTGACAGCCGCCCAGGTCGGGGTCCTGACCGTGGATCAGGCCTACAGCCTGGTCGACACCCAGATCGCAGCCCTGACCGCGACCCAGGTCGCGGCCCTGGGCAGCAATATCCGCACCTTCGACGCCACTCAGTTCGGGGCGCTGAACGAGACCCAGGTCAAGGCCATCACCACCACCCAACTGGCGGCGATGGACGATCTGGACATCGGTTCTGACTTCACCACCACCCAGATCGCCGCCCTGTCGGCGGCCCAGGTGGGGTCGTTCAGCCCCGGCATGCTGTTCGGCATGAAGGACACCCAGATCGCGGCCCTGAGCACGACCCAGGTCAAGGGCCTGACCACCTCGCAGATCACCGCCCTGAACACGACCCAGGCCGGCGCCATGGCCGACACCCAACTGGCGGCGCTGAGCCTCCTGCAGCTGGCGGCCCTGAACGCCACCAACCTGTCGGCTCTGAACGAGACCCAGATGGCCGGCCTCACGGCCACCCAGGTCAAGGGCCTGACCAACACCCAGCTGAAGGGTCTGTCGACCACCGACATCACCGAACTGTCGGCGACCCAGGTCGGCGCCCTGACGACCGGCCAGATCACGGCCTTCGCCACGACCGCTCTGCAGGCGCTGTCGACCACCCAGGTCGCCGCGCTCAGCACGTCGCAACTTGGCGCCCTGACGGCGACCAGCTTCTCGGCCCTGGCCGATACCCAGGTCGCGGCGCTGAACACCACCCAGATCAAGGGTCTGACGACCGCGCAGTTGGGTGGCCTGTCGACGACGGACATCAGCGGACTGCTGGATACCCAGATCGGCGCCCTGACCACGACGCAGCTGGCCGCGCTGAGCGCCACCAACGTCTCGGCGCTCGACGCCACCCAGACGGCGGCGCTGAGCACGACCCAGGTCAAGGGCCTGACGGCGACCCAGATCAAGGGCCTGTCGACCACCGATATCGGCGAACTGTTCAACACCCAGATTGCGGCCCTGACCACCAGCCAGGTCTCGGCCCTGTCGAACACCGTCATCGGCGGTCTGAACGAGACCCAGGTCGGATCGTTGCAAGGTACGCAGCTGGCCAGCCTGACGATCACCCAGCTGGACAATCTGAGCACGACCAACATCTCGGCCCTGACCGCCACCCAGGCCGGCGCTCTGACCACCACCCAGGTGCAGAGCCTGTCGGATCCGCAGATCATCGCCTATCTGGGCGTCACCTAAGACCTTTCTGTCCGCCGGCGTCGCAGGACGCCGGCGGCCGGGCAGGGCGCGCCCTGCCAGAACGCGACTGGTCAGAACCCGGCCCGGTCGTGCCGCGATTGGTGAGGTTTGCGCGACGTGCCAACATCACGCGATGCGAGTCGGAGGCGCTCCGGCTTCGCAAACGCGCTTGAGATGACCATGGTTGAAACCGACGACCTCGCCCTGCTCCAGGCCATCACGACGCAAGGGTTGCCGCTCGGCGATGCGATCAACGCCGCCGGTCGCTATACCGAGGCTGGCCAGGTGGCCATGGCCGAGCAGGTCTACAAGATCTGGATTCAGTTCAATCCCGAGCATCCGCAGCTTTTCATTGCCCTGTTCAACTGCGCGACCCTGCAGTCGAACATCGGCGGCGCTGATACGGCGATCGCCAATCTGGAGCGGGCCATCGCCCTGAATCCCGACTTCCTGCCGGCCTATATCAATCTGGGCGGATTGCAGGAGCGGGCCGGGGCGCTGGAAGCGGGGATTGCGACCTGGAACGCCGCCGCCACGCGTCCCCTGGCCATCACCGGCTCCAACGCCCATTACGTCTTCTCGGCCTACAAGCAGATGGCCCGCGCCCTGCTGGAGGCTCAGCAGACCGGCCGCGCCGAGACCGCCCTGTGGCGCTGCGCTGACCTTGATCCCACCCAGCTGGACACCATCGGCCAGCTGGTCGCCGCGCGGCTGGGCCAGTGCAAGTGGCCGCCGCTGGAGCCGTGGGAGCGAGTCGATCGTCGCGCCCTGCTCAAGGGGATCAACCCGCTGTCGGTGGCCGCCTATTCCGACGACCCGTTGCTGCAGCTGGGCGCCGCCGCCGCCTTCACCGACCGCGACGGCAGCTGCGCGCCCGAGGCCATCGTCGCCGAACGCCGCGACGCGCCCATCGACCTGACCGACCGTCGCCTGCGGGTGGGCTATGTGTCGTCCGACCTGCGCGACCACGCCGTCGGCTATCTGATGGCCGAGCTGTTCGAGTTGCACGACCGCGAGAAGGTCGAGGTGTTCGCCTATTACTGCGGCCCGCCGGCGACCGATCCCCTCAACGCCCGCACCCGAGTAGCGGTCGAGCACTATACCGACATCCGCGGCATGACCGACGAGCAGGCGGCCCGCACGATCGCCGACGACCAGATCGACATCCTTGTCGATGTGAACGGCCATACGCGCGACTCGCGCACCCCCGTTTTCGCCCGCCGCCCGGCCCCGATCCTGGTCAACTGGCTGGGCTATCCGGGCACCATGGGCAGCGCGTTCCACCACTACATCATCGGCGATCCGTGGATCACGCCGCCGGAACTCGAACATTTCTACTCCGAGGCTGTGCGGCGCATCCCCTGCTACCAGCCCAACGACCGCAAACGGATCGTGTCGGAGGCCCGGCCGAGCCGCGCCGACGCCGGCCTGCCCGAGGAGGCCTTTGTCTTTTGCTGTTTCAACGGCCCGCAGAAGATCACGCCCTTCACCTTCGGTCGCTGGATGGAGATCCTCAAGCGTACGCCCGGCAGCGTGCTGTGGCTGCTGGACAGCAATCCCGAAACCAATGCCCGTCTGCGCGAGCAGGCCCGCCTGCGCGGCGTTGAGAGCGAGCGCCTGATCTTCGCGCCCAAGCAGCCCAATCCAACACACATGGCCCGCTATCCGCTGGCCGACCTGTTCCTGGACACCGCGCCCTATGGCGCCCACACCACGGCCTCGGACGCCCTGTGGATGGCTGTACCGGTGCTGACCCTGTCGGGCCGGAGCTTCGCCTCGCGGGTGTGCGGCAGCCTGGTGCGTTCGGCGGGACTGCCTGAACTGGTCTGCGAGACGGCGGAAGACTATGTCGAGCGCGCCGTGGCCCTGGCGGGCGACCGCGACGCGACGCGCGCCCTGCACGAGCGGCTGGAGGCCAATCGCGCCACCAGCGTGCTGTTCGACATGGATCTGCTGGTGCGCAGCGTCGAGGACCTGTTCCAGGCGATGGCCGCCGAGTATCAGGCCGGCCAGCGGCCGACGCCGAACATCGCCAATCTGGACGCCTATCTGGAGATCGGCATCGGGCTGGACCGCGACGATCGCGAGATGCTGGTCGAGCGCGATTTCGAGAACCTGTACAAGGCGGCCCTGACCCGCCGCCATCTTGCGCGTCCGCAAGGCCCCGACGGCCGGTTCTGGACCGCCGAGGACATAGCCGCGGCCGAGGGCCGATGAGGACCCGCCGATGAACCGCCAGCACCTCGAAGCCTTGCGGCGCGAGGGTTACGCACCTCGGACGATGCTGGACGTCGGCGCGCATCTGGGCGAGTACACCCAGGCCTTTCTGGAGGTGTTTCCGGGCTGCCTGCCGACCCTGATCGAGCCCAACCCGCATTGTCGCGACAAGCTGCTGCGCCTTCCATTCGAGCGGCACGAGGTGGCGGCCTCGGATGTCGCAGGCAAGGGCGAGCTGTTCCTCAGCAAGACCTGGCTACAATCGACCGGCAGCTCGCTCTATCGTGAAAACACCGAATATTTCGACGACGAGACCGCGATCCGGCACGAGGTCGACAAGGCCCGGATCGACGACCTTCTGGCCGGCCGTCAGTTCGATTTCGTCAAGATCGACACCCAGGGCTCGGAAGTGGACGTGCTGGTCGGCGGCCAGGCGGTGTTGTCCAAGGCCGACTACATCCAGATCGAGGTGTCGCTGGTCGACTACAATATCGGCGGCGCCCGGGCCGAGGACATCTTCGCCAAGATGGCGCAGATGGGCTTCAAGTGCGCTGACGTGATGGAATTCAACCGGATGCCGCAGTTGCATGACAATGCGCTGCTGCAGATCGACGTGCTGTTCGAGCGCGCCGACCGGCTGCGCCGCCCTGAGACGTCGTCGTCCGGCGGCCGGCAGGCTGACGTGCTGGCCCTGGCCGAGCGGCTGTTCACCGAGGATCGTCCCGAAGACGCCCTGGTCCTGTTCGAGCACCTGCTGGGCGGGGCCCACGACTATGCGGCCTGGATTGGGGTGTCGCGCAGCCATCTGGCGGGCGGGCGGGTGCTTGAGGCGCTGCGAGCGCTGGTCAAGGCCCGGGCCCTGACGCCGGATATCCACGCCCTGTGGCCCCTGATCCAGCAGCAGACCTCTATGGGCTCCCAGGCCTTCAACCTGCATCTCAACCGCGGCGAGGTGGCCCTGGCCGAGCCCTATGCGTCGGTGATGGCCGAGCTGATGCCCGGCGGCGCCCAGATGGTCGGGGCGGCCATGGGCTGCAACCAGGCCCTGGGTCGCACGGAAGAGGCCCTGAACTTGGCCCGGCGACTGATCGTTCTGGACCCGGGCCATGTCGGGGCGCTGACCCTGCTGGCCGACCATGCGCGGGCGACAGGCGACCACGAGGCCGAGCTCCAGCGCCGGGCCGTGCTGGCGGTGTCGCCCGACAAGGACATCCATCCCCTGGTGCGCCTGCGCGACTTTCACGAGGCGATGAGCCTGCTGCTGTGCCGGCCGCTGTCGGACAGCGACCTGGCCCTGCTGGCCAACCTCGCGACCGAGGTTCCCAATGTCGCGGTGGGTGACCTGCTGTCTCACCCTGAATGGTCCGACTGGGTGCATCACTACCGGGCGCTGCTGGGCTCGCTGGATATCGAGGCGATCATCGGGCCGACCCCCGCGCCGCCGTCCGACCCGCCGGCCCGTTTCCTGACCGCGACGGGCCAAGCCCTGGACGCGGCCGGGCTGAAGGCCCTGGCCGACCGCCTGGACGTCCGGGCGGTGTTTTTCGCTGCGGCCGACGAGAAATATGTCGACCAGTACGGCCGGTGGTACGCCCTGTCGGTGCTGCGCCACAGTGACGTGTCCAGTCTGGTGGTGATCCACGTGATCGGCGGCGGCGACCGGCTGGCGCAGGCGGTCAAGTCGGTTGGCGTGACGGACGAGCGCCTGATCTTCGTCGGCGACGACTTCGATGCGGCGGCGGTGACCACCCGCTGCTATGACGCGCCGCCCAAGGGGCTGATCGCCCTGCCGGTGGCCCATTTTCAGTCAGTGCGCTTCCAGCGTCTGGGCGGCCTCCTGGAGACGCTGGGCCGGCCGATCTTCGTCTCCGACATCGACCTGCTGCTGCAACGCGGGGTCAGCGACCTGCTGGAGCAGTGGGCCATGGCCGACGTGGTCTTCAACGAGAACTGGAAGAACCTGGCCGCCGGCTCGCGGATCACCGCCAACCTGCTGCTGGTCAATCCGACCCCGAACGCGGCGCGGCTGTTCAATTTCCTGCGGGCCTATCTCGACGACCGGCTGGCGCGTGACGTCGTCACCCGCTGGATCGACCAGGTCGCCCTGCTGCTGGGTCGTCATCACCTGACGCGGCATGTTCCGGACGCGGTGCTGGGCTGTTTCGACACCACCACCGACATCAACAACATCATGTTCGAGAGCTATCAGGAGCACCCGTTCCGCTTCCTGTCGCTCTATCACGGCTTCGATACGTCGAGCCTGGAGAACGATCCGCGGGTGCTGGGGGCGGAGCCGGGCTGATCGTCACGGCCTTGGATGGCTATGGAGCCAGCCCCACCCGCGCCGTCATCGCCAGCCAGCCGTCGGCCGACCGCGCCCAAAGCTCGACCCCGCCGTCCACGCGCTTGCAGCAGGCCTCGAACGGCGCGCCGTCGAACAGCGGACGCACGGCTCTGAACGAGAAGCTTGTCACAGCCCGCCCCGGAGGCAAGGCCTCTAGCAGGCTCAGCGCGATCAGCGGTCCGTGGACGACCAGCCCCGGATAGCCCTCGACCTCGACTGCATAGGCCCGGTCATAGTGGATGCGATGGGCGTTGAAGGTCGCCGCCGAGAACCGCATCAGCATTGCCGCATCGGGCGTGATGGTCACGCGCCAGTCGGCGTCGTCGGGCGCGGCGACGGGGGAGGGCGCAGGCTCGCCCGGCGTCGGGGCGGGGCGATAGACGATGGTCTGGGTCTCGGCGATGCAGAGCGCTCCGCCCTGCGAGATCCGCCGCTCGACCTCGACGAAGGTCAGCGGACCGCTCTTGCCCGCCTTCTCGGAAATGGAGGCGACACGCTCGACCCACTCGGTCTCGACGCCGGCCAGGAGGGGCGCCGCGAACCGCATCTCGGCCGCCGCGAACATCCGGCGCGGGGCCGCGATTGGGGGCATGAACCCGCCACGCAGAGGATGGCCGTCGGGGCCGATCTGCGATTGGCGGGGCGTCTCGACAGCGCAGGCCCAGTGCCAGGCCGGCGGGACCTGCAGCGGCGGCTCGGGTCGGTCGAGCACCGCCGCCAGCCGCGCCAGATCACCGGGCGCCAGCACCTCGACCCTGCGGCGCTCGCGGCCGATCCAGTCGGTGATGTTGGCCATCAGTACGACCTCGGCAGGCCCAGTACGTGCTCGCCGACATAGGCCAGGATCATGTTCGTCGAGATCGGCGCCACCTGGTACAGCCGGGTCTCGCGGAACTTGCGCTCGACGTCATATTCCTCGGCGAATCCGAAGCCGCCGTGGGTCTGCAGACACATGTCGGCGGCGGCCCAGCTGGCTTCGGAGGCCAGCATCTTGGCGATATTGGCGTGCTCGCCGCAGGGCAGGCCGGCCTCATAGCGAGCGCAGGCGTCATAGACGGTCAGTCGCGCGGCGTGACCCTGGGCATAGGCGCGGGCGATCGGGAACTGCACGCCCTGGTTCTGGCCGATCGGACGGTTGAACACCCGCCGCTCATTGGCGTAGTCGCGGGCCTTGCCGATCAGCCAGGCGCTGTCGCCCAGGCACTCGGCGGCGATCAGGATGCGCTCGGCGTTCATGCCGTCGAGGATGTATTTGAAGCCCTTGCCCTCTTCGCCGATCAGGCTGTCGGCGGGAATGACCAGATTGTCGAAGAACACCTCGGTGGTGGCGTGGTTCAGCATGGTGGCGATCGGCTTGATCGTCAGCCCGTTCCCCTTGGCCGCGCGCATGTCGACCAGGAACACCGACAGGCCGTCGCTCTTCTTCTGGACCTGATCCTTGGGCGTGGTGCGGGCCAGCAGCACCATCAGGTCGGAATGTTCAGCGCGACTGGTCCACACCTTCTGGCCGTTGACCACATAGGTGTCGCCCTCGCGGCGGGCGAAGGTGCTGATCGAGGTGGTGTCGGTGCCGGCGGTGGGCTCTGTGACGCCGAAGGCCTGCAGCCGGATCGAGCCGTCGGCCACGGCCGGCAGCCACGTCTGCTTCTGCTGGGCTGATCCGTGCCGCAGCACCGTGCCCATGGTGTACATCTGGGCGTGCAGGGCCGCGGCGTTGCCGCCATTGGCGTGGACCTCTTCCAGGATGGTCGCCGCCGCCGTCAGGCCAAGGCCGCTGCCGCCATATTCCTCGGGGATCAGGACGCCCAGCAGGCCCGCCCGGGTCATCGCCTGGACGAAATCGGTCGGATAGGCCTTCTCGCGATCCAGGCCGCGCCAGTAACTGCCCGGAAAGTCGCGACACAGGGCGCGGACGGTGTCGCGCAGCGCCTGCAGCAGTTGAGGGTCGGTCGCCGTCGCGGCGGGAGGGGAGCTCATGGTGCAGCCTTGGGCAAATCCACGCGCGTCCGGATCGAACGCGCGTTTGAGTCCCAGCTTAGCGCCATTGCGCCAGACCGCGAGAGGCTTGAGGCAGGCGCCGCAGGGGCAGGCGCGCCTTAAATCAGGCGGCCTGCGCCCTGGCGGTCTCCCGAGCCTTGGCGAGAATACGTCCAAGGCCCTCCAGGATCGAGCGCTGGTCGATCTCGGCGTCCACCCGGCGGTGCAGGAGTTTCAGGCTGGCGACATGGACCGTGACGCCGGCCCTGGTGGTCGGGTCGTTCGGCAAGGCTTCGTCCAGCAGCTCGCATAGTGACCGCGCGGCGCGCTCGACCCCGCTGATCTCTTCGGCCAGCGAGAAGTTGATGATGTCGCTGGACAGGCGATAGAGGGTGGGCACGGCCTCAACCGAGAAGGGGTTGGACAGGCGCTCAAGCTCGATCAGCGCCTCGTCGATCGAGCCCAGCAAGGGTTCGCGCATGGTCTCGAGCGCCTGCTCGGCGCGCTCCAGGGCCTCGGCGGCATAGATACCGCCGGGCTGCTTCATGAGCTCGGCCAGGCGAGGTTTCATTCGGGTTCGTTTGACTTCGCTCACGCGGCTGTCCTCTGCGGTTTGACCAACTGGTCCAGTTCGGTTTGGCTGAGGTTGTCGTCGGCGGCCTGGCCGATCTCGGCGGCCTGGTCGTCGCGACGGCGACCGTCGGGATGCTCAACCGGCGGGCCAGCGTTCCGCCACCGCCGATCAGGTCCGA
Organism: Caulobacter sp. ErkDOM-E; assembly: GCF_048541895.1. Classification (GTDB taxonomy): domain Bacteria; phylum Pseudomonadota; class Alphaproteobacteria; order Caulobacterales; family Caulobacteraceae; genus Caulobacter. Next base: position 1,489,941 of record NZ_CP183331.1, read on the forward strand.
CATAGACATCACATTCGATGAAGGCGCGGTCCGAGCGGGCGACCCAGAGAATGCGCTCCAGCAGAACCTGGGGCGATAGCGGTTTGGCCACCATGAAACTGGCGCCGCAATCGCGGGCGCGCACCACATCGCGCAGAGGCGTGTGGGCCGACACCAGGATCGCGGGCGTCTGGCGCAGGGTCTCGCTGCTCTGCCGCCTGAGCCAGGCGATCAGGTCGTAGCCGTCCACATCCTTGATCTGGGCGTCGGTGAAGATCAGGTCGACGGGACGGGCGCGTAATTCTTCCTGAGCCTCGCGGCCGGTGTTGACCCGCACTACGTTGCGCAGGCCAAACCCGGCCAGCACCGAGGCGAGGATGTCCTGCGCCTGGCTGTTGCTGTCGGCGATCAGCGCGCGCGCCTTTTCCAGGTTGATCAAGGTTGATGGCAGCATGGCGTGTCCCAAACTTGCCAAGATCAAAGCGCGGCTCGATTTAAGACATTGCCGAGAACTACAGTTAACGGCCGGCCAGTGGTCTCATTTTGGGTATTCGCTCCGGTGGATGACAATCCAAAGGCCGGCAATTCTGTGGATGTAGGATTTCTGCAGCGTTCGACTGTCAACTGTGACAAATCGTCAGATCAAGGTCATGTGAATCTTGCTGTGCTTTGTTCGTGCGGCGCGTCGGTTTGCGCCGCGAGCAAGCAGATATCCTGCGGTGTCCGGCCGGATCAGAGTGTCGTGCCTGGAGCGAAGTCTTTGGGCGAACCTGGCAAACGGCTGGCCGAGGTGAGCTCCACGTCAGAGGAACGGGTCAAGCTGTTCGCCGCGACCTTCGTGCCGTTTTGTGAGCGCTCGAAAATGAGGACGTGATTGCGCGCGACAGGATCGCCGGGGCCATGTCGGCCTGTGCCCAGCCCGATAAGGTTTTCAGCAGCGCGACCAGGTCTGTGTCGTCGATGTCGCTTATCCGGCCGATTGCGCCCGACTCGCCTGCACGGGCGACATCCGGCGCGCGTCGCGCCAGCGCAGGGCGAGGCTGGTCAGAAGCGCCAGGCTGACCACAAGCGCGGCAGGGCAGGCTGGGCAGTGACCCGCCAGAACCGAGATGTCCTGGGCGCTGCTGCAGATCGGACCCGCCATCAGGCGCGGCGCCGCCTGCCAGAGGGCCACGGCCCAACTGACCAGGGCCGCCACGGCCAGAGCGGTCTGGGGCTTGCCCCAGATGTGGACGGTAGGGAACGACATCGGCAACTCCGCAGGATGGCTCCCATGGTCATTCACAGCGCCAAGCGCCGCTTTGATACGGATCAAAGTGGGGTCGAACAAATCGTGGGAGGCAGGGCCAAGTTCGCTGAACGGAGTCCGAATGTCCGCCCCGTCTCTCCCTGATACAGGCCCGCCCGCAGGGTCGGCCGCGTTACTCGCCTTCGCGATCGTCGGCGCCTTTCTCGCCATCATGGGGGTGGGGCTCAGTCATGATCCGATCTTTCAGCTGCAGATGGGAACCTTTGCCCTGGCCGCAGTTCTGACGGCCTTCATGCTCAATGCCGGACTGGCGTCGGGCAGCCTGCGGGACGAGCCAGACCGCTACAGCGACAATGTGATCAAGGCCGGGGTCATCGCCACCATGTTCTGGTGTGCGGCGGGCCTCACGGTTGGGGTGCTGATTGCCGCCCAACTGTCCTGGCCGCGGATCTTCTACTTCCCTGAGCTTGGTTTTCTGAACTTCGGACGCCTGCGACCCCTGCACACCTCGGCGGTGATCTTCGCCTTTGGCGGCAACGCCCTGATCGCCACGTCGTTCTGGGTCGTGCAGCGCACCTGCAAGGCCCGGCTGGCCGGCGGCATCGCTCCGTGGTTCGTGTTCTGGGGCTATCAGCTGTTCATCGTCATGGCCGCCACCGGCTATCTGATGGGCGCGACCCAGGGCAAGGAATACGCCGAACCCGAATGGTACGTCGACATCTGGCTGACCATAGTCTGGGTGGCCTACCTGCTGGTCTTCCTGGGCACGCTCTGGAAGCGCAAGGAGCCGCATATCTATGTGGCCAACTGGTTCTACCTGGCCTTCATCGTCACCATCGCCCTGCTGCACCTGGTCAATAACGCCGGCGTTCCCGTCGGCCTGCTGAACCACAAGTCCTACGGCGTCTTCTCGGGCGTCCAGGACGCCCTGACCCAGTGGTGGTACGGGCACAACGCCGTCGGCTTCTTCCTGACCGCCGGCTTCCTGGCCATGATGTACTACTTCGTGCCCAAGCGTGTTCAGCGGCCGGTCTACAGCTATCGCCTGTCGATCGTGCACTTCTGGGCCCTGATCTTCATCTACATCTGGGCCGGCCCGCACCACCTGCACTACACGGCGCTGCCGCAGTGGGCCCAGACCCTGGGCATGACCTTCTCGATCATGCTGTGGATGCCGTCCTGGGGCGGCATGATCAACGGTCTGATGACCCTGTCGGGCGCGTGGGACAAGCTGCGCACCGACCCCGTGGTCCGGATGATGGTCGTCTCGATCGCCTTCTACGGCATGAGCACCTTCGAAGGCCCGGTGATGTCGATCCGCGCGGTCAACGCGCTCTCCCACTACACCGACTGGACCATCGGCCACGTGCACTCCGGCGCCCTGGGCTGGGTCGGCTTTATCAGCTTCGGCGCCATCTACTGCCTGGTGCCGTGGCTCTGGAAGAAGGCCGACATGTATTCGAACAAGCTGATCGAGTGGCACTTCTGGATCGCGACCACCGGGATCCTGCTCTACATCGCCGCGATGTGGGTGTCGGGCATCATGGAAGGCCTGATGTGGCGCGAATACACGCCCCAGGGGTTCCTGGCCTACAGCTTCATCGAGACGGTTTCCGCCAAGCACGTCGAGAACGTCATCCGCACCGTTGGCGGCCTGATGTACCTCGCCGGCGCCGTGATCATGATCGTCAACATCTGGCGCACGATCCGGATGCCGTCCCAAGCCGCGTCTGAACAGATGCAGCCCGCCCTCGCTCCTGCGATCGCCTGAGGTCCCCGATGTCACTCTGGAAACACCACGCCAAGTTCGAGCGGAACTCTCTGCTGCTCGTCGTCGGCATCCTCGTGGTCGTCTCGATCGGCGGCCTCGTGGAAATCGCCCCGCTGTTCTGGCTGCAAAGCACGATCGAGAAGGTGAACGGCATGCGTCCGTACACCCCGCTCGAGCTGGCCGGCCGCGACATCTATGTGCGTGAGGGCTGCTATCTCTGCCACTCGCAGATGATCCGCCCGCTGCGCGACGAGGTCGAGCGCTACGGTCACTACAGCCTCGCCGCCGAGAGCATGTACGACCACCCGTTCCAGTGGGGGTCCAAGCGTACGGGTCCCGATCTGGCCCGCGTGGGCGGCAAGTACTCCGACTCCTGGCACCGCGACCACATGACCGATCCGCGGTCGGTCGTGCCGGAGTCCGTCATGCCGCCCTACAAGTTCCTGGCCGAGAAGGAGCTGGATTACAGCGACATCGCCGACAAGATGAAGGCCCTGCACACGGTCGGCGTACCCTACACCAAGGACGCGATCGCCAACGCCAAGAAGGATCTCGAGGCCCAGGCCGACCCCTTCTCGACCGACGCGGTGGGCCTGCGCGGGCGTTACGGCGCCAAGGTGGTCAATCGCGACTTCGACGGCAATCCCGACAAGATCACCGAAATGGACGCCGCCATCGCCTATCTGCAGATGCTCGGCACGCTGGTCGATTTCAAATCCTACAAGGCTCAGGCTCCGGAGAACCAACGATGAGCGGGCTCTCCTACGAAACCGTGGCGCGCTTTTCCCAGCAGGCGGGGCTGATCTATTTCGGCCTGATCTTCCTGGCTGGCGTCGCCTACGCCCTGTGGCCTTCCAAGAAGGCGGAATTCCAGCATGCCGCGCGCATGCCGCTGGATGACGAGGAACTGCTCTGATGGCGTCCGAACGCGAAACCGACGACGTCACCGGCGTCGAAACCACTGGGCACGAGTGGGATGGCATCCGCGAGCTCGATAATCCCCTGCCGCGCTGGTGGCTGTGGACCTGGTACGGCTGCATCCTGATCGCGGTGGTCTACATGATCCTGATGCCCGCCTGGCCGGGCCTGCATGGTTACACCAAGGGCCTGCTGGGTCAGTCCGATCGGGTCAATGTGACCAGCGATCTCGCGGCCCTCGATGTTCATCGCGGCGCCGGCGCGACGATGATGCGCAAGGCCAGCCTTGAGCAGATCGAAAAGGACCCCCAGCTGCAGGCCTACGCCCAGCAGGTCGGCCAGTCCGTCTTCGGCGACAACTGCGCCACCTGCCACGGAATCGGCGGCACGGGCGGGACGGGTTATCCCAACCTGCGCGACGACGTCTGGCTTTGGGGCGGTACGCTGCAGGATATCCAGCACACCCTGCAGGTTGGCGTTCGCGCCGATCACGCCCAGACGCGCATGTCACAGATGCCGGCATTTGGTCGCGATGAACTGCTGACACCCGCGGTGATCAGCGACATGACCGAATATGTGGTCAAGCTGTCTGGCCGTCCCGCCGACACCGCTGCGGTCGCCCGCGCCGCGCCCGTCTACGTCACTCAGTGCGTTGCTTGCCACGGCGCGGACGGTCGCGGGATTCAGGCGCTCGGCGCCCCCAACCTGACGGACGCCGATTGGCTCTATGGGTCCGATCGCGCGGCCATCAGCGGGCAGATCTACGCCGGCAAGGGGGGCGTCATGCCCGCCTGGGGCGGTCGTCTGAGCCCGGAAACCATCAAGGCCCTGACAGTCTATGTTCACGCCAACGCGGGTGGTCAGTAGGGCCCATGCCCACCCTCATCGACAACACCCGTCCCAAGTCTGAAACCCGGGCGACGGTCTCGGCCGCCGCTCGGGCCAAGGGCAAGGGAGACGCCAAGGGCGGCCTCTACAAGCCGCGCGAGCCGATCTATCCCAAGCTGGTCCATGGCCGCTGGCGCACGATCAAGTGGGCGCTGCTGATCGTCACCCTGGCGGTCTACTACATCACGCCCTGGATCCGCTGGGCGCGTCCGGGGGACCTGCCGCAACAGGCGGTGCTGGTGGATTTCGCCGGCCGCCGCTTCTACTTCTTCGACATCCAGCTGTGGCCGCAGGAAGTCTATATCTTCACCGGCCTGCTGGTGATCTCGGCCCTGGCGCTGTTCCTGGTCACGGCCCTGTTTGGCCGGCTGTGGTGCGGCTATGCCTGTCCGCAGACCGTCTGGACCGACCTCTACATCGTGGTCGAGCGCCTGTTCGAGGGCGACCGCAACGCCCGCATGCGCCTGGACGCCCAGCCCCTGTCGTTCGACAAGGTCTGGCGCAAGACCGGCAAGCATCTGACCTGGTTGGGCATCGCTTTTGGCACCGGCGGGGCCTGGATCTTCTATTTCCATGACGCGCCGACCCTGATCCGCACCTTCTGGATCGGGCAGGGGGCGATGACGGCCTATGTCTCCTGCGCCCTGCTGACGGCGACCACCTATGTCTTCGCCGGCTGGATGCGCGAGCAGGTCTGCACCTACATGTGCCCCTGGCCCCGGATCCAGGGCGCCATGCTGGACGAGCACTCGCTGCAGGTGGCCTATCTGAGCGACCGCGGCGAACCGCGCGGAGCGCACAAGAAGGGCCAGTCCTGGGAAGGTCGGGGCGACTGCATCGACTGTCACCAGTGCGTCGTCGTGTGCCCCATGGGTATCGACATCCGCGACGGCAGCCAGCTGGAGTGCATCAACTGCGGCCTCTGCGTCGACGCCTGCGATGACATTCTCGGACGGCTGGGTCGTCCCACCGGCCTGATCGCCTATGACACCGACTCGGCCGTCGCCGCCCGCGCCTGCGGCCAGAAGGCGACCTACAAGCTGATCCGCCCCCGGACGATCTACTACGCCCTGGCCCTGACCCTGGTTTCGGGCCTGACGCTGTGGGCGTTGATTGATCGGCCCAAGGCCGACGTCCATGTCATCCGCGACCGCAACCCGATCTATGTGCGCATGCACGATGGCGCGGTGCGCGACGGCTATACCCTGAAGATCGCCAATCGCACCTTCGAGGACCGCCGTTTCGAGATCGCCTTCGCCGGTCTGGAGGGCGCGCGCCTCAGCCAGCCCGGACGCCCGCTGGGCTCCAGCGTGGGTGTCGATGTCCCTGCCGACGAGGTCGTGGCCGTGCGGGTGTTCGTCACCGGGCCGCCCGACGCCGAACGTCCGTCCAGCCTTCCGGGCCGCTTTGTCGTCCGCTCGGGCGACATCCAGACCGAGGCCAAGACCGTCTTCCTTTCCGGAGCCGCGAACCCGCAATGACCCAGGCCGCACCCTCTGCCGTCCCCCCCGCCAAGGGCGCGATCACCGGCTGGCACGTGCTGGCGGGGATGGTGCTGTTCTTTGCCGTCATCATCGCCGTGGACACCCTGTTCATCATCAAGGCCTATCGCAGCTTCTCGGGCGTGGTGGCGTCCAACCCCTATGAGGCCGGGCTGGCCTTCAACCGCACCCTGGCCCAGCGCCAGCGCGAAGAGGCCCTGGGCTGGACCGCCGTGATCGAGCGCCCCGAGCCGGGCGTCGTGGCCCTGAGGATGACCGACAAGGCCGGTCAGCCGCTCTCGGCCCTGTCGCTGACCGGGACCCTGGACCGACCGGCCACGGAAGTGGGACGCCAGATCCTGAACTTCAAACCGACGGGTGATGGCTGGTATCGCGCTGCTGCGCGGCTGGACGGCGCCTGGGATCTGCGCGCCACCGCCCGCACCGCCCAGGACCAGTTCGAGATCGAAAGCCGGCTGGTGAGCCCATGACCCCGGCCCTGGCCCTTCCGCGCGATCTGGAGGCCTTCGTCCGTCGCGACGCTGCGGGGAAGGGACGGCTGGAACTGCTGGTCGATGGCGCCCGCTGCGCCGCCTGTATCGGCAAGATCGAAAAGGCCGTCGGCGCCTTGCCCGGCGTGGAAGGCGCGCGCCTGAACCTTACGACCGGCAAGCTGGCTGTGGATCTCAGGGCCGTGTCGGCCAATCCCGACCGCGTGGTCGAGGTGGTCGAGGGACTGGGCTATCGCGCCTGTCTATACGATCCGACCGAGGCCGCCGCCGCCCAGGACCGCGAAGGCCGCGAGCTGGCCGTGGCCCTGGGCGTCGCCGGCTTCGGCGCGGGCAATGTGATGATGTTCACCGTCCCGGCCTGGGCGGGGCTGTTCGGGCAGGAGCTGAACGCCTCGACCCTGACGGTGATGTACTGGATGGCCGCCATCGTCGCCACGCCGTGCGCGCTGTTCGCCGGACGGCCGTTCTTCCGCTCGGCCTGGGCGTCGCTGCGGCGCGGCAAGGCCAATATGGACGTGCCGATCTCGATCGGCGTGATCCTGACGCTGATCGTCAGCTTCTCCGAGACGATCCTGGGCGGGCCGCACGCCTATTTCGACGCGGCGGTGACCCTGCTGTTCCTGCTGCTGATCGGGCGTTATCTGGATCACCGGCTGCGCAACACCGCGCGGTCGGCGGCGCGCGATCTTCTGGCGCTGCAGACGCCGTTCGCCGTGCGTCTGGCCGGTCCGCTGGAGCAGGGTGTGCCGATCGCCGATGTGCGGGTCGGCGACCGTCTGGTGGTCGCGCCCGGCCAGCGTATTCCCGTCGATGGCCGCGTCGAAAGCGGCGGTTCCGAGCTCGACAATGCGCTGATCACCGGCGAGACCGCCCTGGTCTCCGTCGCCGCCGGGGCCCGGGTTCACGCCGGCGCGCTGAACCTCAGCGGCCGCCTGATCATGGTGGCGACAGCCCGCAGCGAGGACTCCACCCTGGCGGCGATCGGCCGGCTGATGGAGGCCGGCGCCCAAAGCCGCTCCCGCTATGTGCGTCTGGCCGACAAGGCCGCCGCCCTCTATGTGCCCGTGGTCCACACCCTGGCCGCCCTGACCTTCGTCGGCGGCTGGGCGCTGGGCCTGGGTCCGCGCGAGGCGCTGCTGCGGGCCGCCGCCGTGCTGATCGTGACCTGCCCCTGCGCCCTGGGCCTGGCGGTGCCCGCCGTCCAGATCGCCGCCAGCAGCCGGCTCTTTCGCCGGGGCGTGCTGGTCAAGTCGGGAGCCGCGCTGGAGCGGCTGGCCGAGGTCGACCACGTGGTGTTCGACAAGACCGGCGTGCTGACCGAGGGCCAGCCCCGGCTGCTCAATGCACCGGCCCATCTGGTCGCCATGGCAGCTCCTCTGGCGCGCGGCTCACGTCATCCGCTGGCGCGGGCCATGGCTGCGGCCGCCGGTCCCGGCAGTGTCGCCGAAGACTGCGTCGAGACCCCCGGTCAGGGCGTCGAAGGGGTGATCGACGGTCGCCCTGCGCGGCTTGGCCGCGCCGCCTTTGTCGGACTGCAAAGCCAAGGCGCGCTTGAGACCGAGCTGTGGTTCGGCTTTGAGGGTGACGTGAAGATCCGTTTCGCGTTTGAGGATCAGCCTCGCGCCGATGCGGCGGCGACGATCGCCGGTCTGAAGGCTATGGGGCTGACGGTTGAAATCCTGTCCGGTGATCTGGCCGGGCCGGTGGAGCGGGTGGCCCGGGCCGTGGGCCTGGACGCCACGGAATGGCGCGCGGGCCTGACGCCCTTCGAGAAATCGGCGGCCATTGACGCGCTCAAGGCCTCTGGCCGGCGTGTCCTGATGGTCGGCGATGGCCTCAATGACGCTGCGGCCCTGGCGCGGGCTCACGCCTCGATGGCGCCGTCGGCGGCGGTCGACGCGGCCCAGAGCGCGGCCGATCTGGTGTTCACGGGGCAGGCCCTGTCGGTGGTGATCGACTCCATCGCGACGGCGCGCACGGCCCGGCGACGGGCGCTGGAGAACTTCGGTTTCTCGGCGCTGTACAATCTGGTCGCGGCCCCAGCGGCCATCGTCGGCCTGCTCAATCCGTTCATCGCCGCGCTGGCCATGTCGGGCTCGTCGATCATCGTCCTGCTCAACGCCCTGCGGCCCAGTACGGTCAGGATGCCCAAATGACCATCCTGATGTTCCTGGCCCCCGCATCGGTCGCCCTGGGCGCCCTGGGCCTGGCGGCCTTTCTGTGGACGATGCGATCGGGGCAGTACGACGACCCCAAGGGCGACGCCGAACGGATCCTGTACGACCATCTGGAAGACCTGCCGCCACCGCGCGGGGATTGATCCAGATCACGGCCGGCCGGCCACCGGCGTGGAAGAGTCACGGGCGACGCAAGGAGCCCTGATCATGACCGCCACGCTGACCAAAGACGCCGCCGCCGACCCCTTCGTCGCGCGCCGCCCGTCGGCGTTCGACGTTCGCGACAGCCGGGCCCCGCGCTACACCAGCTATCCGACCGCCCTGCAGTTCTCCGACGCCGTCGATGGCGACATCTATGGCCAGTGGCTGGGCGCCCTGAACCCCGCCGAGCGGGTGTCGCTGTACGTCCACGTGCCGTTCTGCGCGCGACTGTGCTGGTACTGCGGATGCCATACCCGCGTGGTCAAGAAGGCCAGCCTGATCAGCGACTATGTCGAGAACCTGATCGCGGAGATGGCGCTGGTGGAAGCGCGCCTGCCGGGGCGGCTGACCGCAGGCGCGCTGCATCTGGGCGGCGGCACGCCCAACATGCTGTCACGCGACGATCTGGTCCGGCTGTTTGGCGCCCTCAGGCACGTGTTCCGCTTCGCGCCGGGGATCGAGATCTCGGCCGAACTCGACCCGGCCACCCTGACGGAAGGCTGGGTGCGGGCGGCGGCCTTTCATGGCCTGACGCGCGCCAGCCTGGGCGTTCAGGATCTGGCCCCCCACGTCCAGGACGCCGTCAACCGCATCGAGCCCTTCGAGACCGTGGCGCGGGCGGTCGGCTGGCTGCGCGCCGCCGGCGTCGGCTCGATCAACCTGGACCTGATGTACGGCCTGCCGCGCCAGACCACGGCGGATGTGCGCTCGACCCTGGACGCGGTTCTGACCCTGCGGCCCGAGCGCATCGCCCTGTTCGGCTATGCGCACGTTCCGTGGGCCAAGCCCCATCAGCGCCTGCTGCCCGAGCATGAGCTTCCCGGTTCCGAGGCCCGGCTTGAGCAAAGCCAGTCGGCGGCCGAGCGGCTGGTCGGCGAAGGCTATGTCGCCATTGGCATCGACCACTTCGCCCTTCCGGACGATGCCCTGGCCATCAGCAAGGCTGACGGCGTGCTGCGCCGCAATTTCCAGGGCTATACGACCGATTCCTGTCCTACCCTGCTGGGCTTTGGAGCCTCGTCGATCGGCCGTCTCCCTCAGGGCTTTGTCCAGAACCTGCCGCCCGAAGTCGCTTGGCGCACCGCGATTACGGAGGGCCGTCTGCCGGTGGCCCGCGGCCTGGTGCTGACCGAAGATGACCGGCTGCGCGGCGACGTCATCGAGCGCCTGATGTGCGACTTCAGCGTCGATCTTGGCCAGGTCGCCCAGCGGCACGGGGTGGAGGCGTCAGTGTTTGCTGATGATCTGGTCGCCTTGCAGGGTCTCGTCCAGGACGGCCTGGCCGTGGTCCGCGACGGTGTCGTCGAGGTGACCCCGCACGGCCGCGCCTATGTGCGCCTCGTGGCCCAGGTGTTCGATCGTCGGTCGGCCAAGGGCGCGGGATTCTCCAAGGTCATCTAGGCGACCGGCCCGGGTCTGTCCCCACGCAGTTGGCCGGCCGCCCCGGACTGGGTGGCCGAGCCATCTGTCGCGGCGGCGCTTGACGCCGATCAATTTGCGCGGGCCCGGACAGGGCAAGCTTGCGGGCAGGGAGACTGTCGATGCCAACCCCATCTACTTCGCCGCTCGAGCGGCGCCATCTCGATCTGGGCGCGGACTATCTGCTGCGCTCGGTCGCGATCCTGGGCCGGTTGTTCGGTGGCGACGTTTCACGGGGGCTGATCTATCTGACCGCGCTTCAGGCCTCGTCCCAGCACCTGCGCAACGGCCAGGACCCGTGCCAGACCCAGCTGACCGACGACGACCAGCGCCGGCCTGTCAGCCTGTCGTCCATCGCGCGGTCTCTGAGCATGTCGGTTGAGACCACGCGGCGCCAGGTCCTGCGCCTCGAGCACGAAGGCCTGGTTGCCCGCACGGCCAACGGCGGCGTGATGGTCCGTTTCTCGAGCCTGGGCTGCGAGGCCCTGCGCGAGGCGCTGGCCGTGAACAGCATCAATGTTCAGCGCCTGGCCGGGGGCTTGCAGCGCCCGGCCGTCGAGGGGGTCATGCCGGGGAAACGCGCATGACGGTCCAGGCCGAAAGTCTCGTCGTCGGGCGGCGGAGGGCAGGCCCCGCAGTCCCGGCCCCGGCGCGGGCCGACGCCTTCGCCGGGCTGCTCCTCTTCGCCGATCTGGCTCCGGCTGACCGCGCGGCCCTGCTCGCGGCCGCCGCCATGCGCGCGTTCGACAAGGGCGAGGCGATCATCGACGGGGGCGCGGGCGACGCGCTGATCGTCCTGTGCAGGGGGGCAGCGGCCCTCAGTATCGATGAAGACGGTCGTCGCGCGGTGCTGGCGGTCGTCTCCGCCCCCCAGACGTTGAACCTGGCCTGCGTGATGGCGCAGTCCAGCCCCCTGGTGTCGTGGCGGGCGGCCGAGCGTTGCATGGTGATGTTCTTGCCCCGGGCGCTGTTCCTCAAGATGGTGGCGCGAGACGCGCGCCTGGCGGCCAACGCAGCTTTGGCGCTGGCCGGGGCCTATCAGGACATGGTCGCGACCGCCGCCGCCCAGCGCCTGAGGTGCGCCCAGCAACGCCTTGCGGACTATCTCCTGTCGCTGCCGTCCGTAGGGGATGACGAGACCGAGGTGCGGCTGCCTCATTCCAAGCATCTGCTGGCGTCGCTGCTGGGGATGACACCGGAAAACCTGTCGCGAACCCTGGTCGCGCTCGCGGCTCACGGCGTCACGGTGCAGGGCGCAGCTGTGCGGATCGCTGATCGCCAGAGGCTGCGCGACGCTGTGGGCTGGCTGGGCGCGGGCGGGGCGTCGGAGTCCTGAGGGCGGACACGGCGCGCGTCTGGTCTTTTCCACCGGAGCGGCGTACCCGGGGCCCTTGCAGGGCGCCAGCGGGCCGCGAGCGGAGGTGGGTTTGAAAAGTTTGCCGTTCGAGGCGCGGTTCGCAACCGCGCGGACGTCAGCGTTTCCCCCGAGGGGAAATTCCAAGTCATCGAAATTTAAGCGGAAAATGGTGGGCGCAGTAGGATTCGAACCTACGACCCGCTGATTAAGAGTCAGCTGCTCTACCAACTGAGCTATGCGCCCGCCCGGTCCGAAGCACTTGACTGCCCCGGCGGCGAGGCGCGGAACATACGCAAAGATTCCTGGAACGCAAGGGACTATTTTTTGGCCAGACGAGACATCAGCGGCGCGGTCGATTTCGCCTATCTGGAAGGGTTCGCCGCAGGCGATTCCGGAGTGGTCGACGAGGTGCTGGCCCTGTTCCGCGAACAGGCCGCCATGTGGACCCCCATGCTCGATCCGACCCATGCCGGCTGGCGCGATGCGGTCCACACCGTCAAGGGCGCAGCGCGGGGCGTGGGGGCGTTTTCGCTGGGCGATGTCTGTGAACGCTGCGAGGCGGGGCAGGATAGCCTGGAGGGCGTCAAGACGGCCCTGGACGCCGCGCTCATGGACGTCGCCGCCTATGCCCATGAGCAGATGCTGAAGTCGCTGAAGGGCTAGCTCTTCAATGGTCGCGACTTGGCCGGCAGGAACCGCGGGTTGCGCAGCAGCGCCGCGCTGACCAGCGTCACCAGCAGGCCGACCGGGAAGATCTCTGCGAAGGTCATCGGCATGCGCAGCAGCGGGTTACGGTACATCTCGACCATGCCCTGCATCTCCCTGGCCAGCTCGTCATAGGCCGCGCCGGTGACGCCGGCGGCGCGCCTGGCCTCCAGGGTGGTGGCCACATAGCGCTCCATGAAGGTGTAGTGGGTCAGCGCCAGATAGACTTCCCAGATCAGCACATAGGCCAGGCCGGCGATCACCGCGATGCCCAGGCCTACCTGAACGCCCCGCCAGAAGCCGATCACCCCGCCCAGGGTCTGGTCGCGATACTGCTTGATTCCCACCAGGATCGCCGAGAGCGCCACCAGCATGATCAGATAGCCCAGCCACACGTTCGAGTGCGGCGCGTCGCCATTCCACAGGATCGTGCCGATGATGCCGGCGATGGTCACAAGGCCGGCCACGAGGCCGTGGGTTAGGATGATGCGGAGCATGGCGAGCTGGTCTTTCGTGTTGTGATGAACAGACACCGAGCGTGCGGACTGGCGAAAGGCGGCGCCATCACCCGAAAGGGTGAAATCGACCTTCTCAGCCGTTTGGGCCTCATGGAATTAGCTGCAGGTCGCGGGCCTTGTGGATCGCCTGGGTGCGACGCTGGACATCTAGCTTGCCGAACAGGTTGGCCAGATGGGTCTTCACGGTGTTGGGCGACAGGCCCAGGGTTTTGGCGATTTCCTTGGTGGACTGACCCTCGGCCAGCCGTTCCAGCACCCGGACTTCCTGACCGGTCAGGCCAAGGGACTTCAGGGCGGCGGTGTTGCGCGAGAAGGCTTCCGGCGCGTGACGCGAGGCCAGCTTCCAGCCCACCCAGACGCCGCCCACGGCGAAGGCCGCGCCGATGACGGCGACATAGATCTCGCGTGAGAAGGCGCGCACCACGTACTGGTATTCCAGCCACTGCAGCGCGAAGGCGCCGGCGGTCAGCAGCAGCGCCCAGGGGATGATGGTGCGGATCATGGCGCGATGGTGCGCGATCCGCGCAAGGCGTCAACAGGGACGCCTCCGGGGGCCTTGGGGCGGGCGCATCGACGACCTAGATTGGGGCCTCAACAACTGGAGTCTTTTCCCATGCCCCCCAGCCCCTGGCATCATCAGCGCAACGCCAATGTCGCCGACGATATCGACTTCGACATCAAGGGGCAGGAGCTCCAGTTCCTCGAGATCGAGCTGGATCCGGGCGAGAGCGCCGTCGCCGAAGCCGGCGCCTTTGTCTGGAAAGACGCCAGCATCGAGATGACCACCGTGTTCGGCGACGGTGCGGGCGACCAGGGCGGCGGTTTCATGGGCAAGCTGCTGGGCGCCGGCAAGCGGCTGATCACCGGCGAGAGCCTGTTCACCACCGTCTTCACCCACACGGGCCAGGGCAAGGCGCGGGTGGCTTTCGCGTCGCCGACGCCCGGTTCAATCCTGCCGCTGAACCTGGGCCAGCTGGGTGGAACCCTGATCTGCCAGAAGGACAGCTTCCTGGCCGCCGCGCGCGGGGTTTCCATCGGCATCCACTTCCAGAAACGGATGATGACCGGCCTGTTCGGCGGCGAAGGCTTCATCATGCAGAAGCTGGAAGGCGACGGCTGGGTGTTCGTCCAGATGGGCGGAACCCTGGTCGAGCGCGAGCTGGCGCCCGGCGAAGAGCTGCACGTCGATACGGGCTGCCTGGCCGCCTACACGCCCGGTGTCGACTTCGACCTGGTGATGGCCGGCGGGGTCAAGAGCGTGCTGTTCGGCGGCGAGGGTCTGTTCTTCGCCCGCCTGCGGGGGCCGGGGAAGGTCTGGATCCAGTCGCTGCCGTTCTCGCGCCTGGCCGGCCGGATGATGCAGGCGGCGAGCGGGCAGGGCGGCAACCAGGGCGAAGGCTCGCTGCTGGGCGGCCTGGGCGGCCTGATCGGCGGCAACCGATAGGCCATTTCTTCTCCCTTCCCCCTTGATGGGGGAAGGGCGGGGTTGGGGGTGATGCGGTGGTGGATGTCGAGCGCCGCGCTATGCGGCCAGCTCAGAAGTCACCCCCATCCCCAACCCTTCCCCCATCAAGGGGGAAGGGGGCTCCTGCCTCAGCCCTTGGTCTTGTCCCAGCTGTCGTACTCATAGGCGATGCAGCGGTCGATCAGGGTGCGCCACACCGGCTCGGCGATGGATTCGGACAGGCCGGTCTCACGGGCCGCAGCCTTGACCTTGGTCACCACGTCCTCGATCCGAGCGCGGTCGAAGACCTTGGAGCGGTCGGCCTTGATGCGGGCGGCGGCGGCCATGTAGCCCTGACGCTCGGTCAGCAGCGCCACCAGGGCGCGATCCAGGGCGTCGACGCCCTGACGCACGTCAAGCATGGTCTGGCAGTCGTCGGGAACCTGTCGTTCGCCGACCTCGATGTTCGTCTTGACCATGTAGCCCTAGATACCCGCGCCGTTGTCCATCGTGAGAAGGGCCGCCTCGTGCGCGGCGGCCTCGTCCTTGAGCCAGGTGACGAAGGCCTTCACCTGAGGCAGTCGTCCCTTGGCCTTGGGATGGACGACGTAATAGGCAAAGTCGACGGCCGTGGCCATCTCGAAGGGGATCACCAGGCGTCCGGCGTCCAGATCGGCCTGGGCCAGGGTGCGCTTGGCCAGGGCCACGCCGCGGCCGTTGGCGGCGGCTTCGATCACCATGCTGGACTGGTTGAAGCGCGGGCCGCGCGAGCCGTCGATGCTGCGCAGGCCGCGCGCCGCCAGCCACATGGCCCAGTCGGGGCAGCTGTCGTCGGCGTCGGGCGAGCCGTCGTGCAGCAGGATGTGGTGTGAGAGATCCTCGGGCGCGGACAGCGGATTTTCGGCCAGCAGGGCGGGGCTGACGACCGGCACCACGGTCTCGCTGAGCAGGCGGATGACTTCCAGGCCGGGATAGCGGCCCGAGCCGTAGCGAATCGCCAGGTCGACCTCGCCAGCCGCGAAATCGACGACTTCCATGCCGGCCGACAGCCAGACATCGACCTGGGGCTGGGCCTGCTCGAACTTGCCCAGGCGCGGCACCAGCCACTTGGCGGCGAAGGACGGGGCGGCGGTCAGGGTCAGGCGGCGGCCGTCGACGGCGGCGGTCAGAAGCGAGGCGGCCTCGGCCAGGCGGTCGAAGGCCTCGCGCAGGGCGGGCAGGGCGGTCTGGGCCGCGTCGGTCAGCAGCAGGCCCTTGGGCGTGCGCTTGAACAGGGCCGCGCCGACATAGTCTTCCAGGTTCTGGATCTGCTGGCTGACGGCCCCGGGGGTCACTGACAGCTCGTCAGCGGCGCGGCTGAAGTTCAGATGGCGCGCAGCGGCCTCGAACGCGCGGAGGGCGTTCAGCGGCGGCAAGCGACGGCGCTCGTTCTGTCTTTCCATGAGTTTTACTGAACGCCTCGGCAGAAGTCCTTGTTTGCGAATTGGACCGCCCGCGACCAGTTTGCAAGGGCTCGCTGGCGGAATGGCCCTTTTCGCTGGCTGGCGCGCGCGGGGCCGTTCTCAGGAACGGCCCCGTCTTGCATTCCAGGGTTTTATCCCGACTGCGTTGATAGAGGTTCTGATACCCATGTCCCGGCTTCCGGTCCGTAATCGCAAGTCCGGCCTCGTCGTTCTCGGCGGGGGCGAAGCCTCGCGCGCGCCCGGCGTGGTGCATCTGGTCGGGGCGGGGCCCGGTGATCCGGACCTGCTGACGATCAAGGCGCTGAAGGCGCTGCAGGCCGCCGACGTCATCGTGCATGACGGGCTGGTCTCCGACGAAATCCTCGATCTGGCCCCGGCCAGCACCCAGCGGATCAATGTCGCCAAGCGCAAGTCGCGCCACACCCTGCCACAGGACGACATCAACCAGCTGCTGGTCGCCCTGGCCCTGGACGGCCTGACCGTCGTGCGCCTGAAGGGTGGCGATCCCTTCCTGTTCGGGCGCGGCGGCGAGGAGCTGACCGCCTGCCGGGAGGCGGGCGTCGTCTGTCATGTGGTCCCGGGGATCACTGCCGCCCTGGCCGCCAGCGCGGGGGCCGGCGCGCCCCTGACCCATCGCGGCTCGGCCCAGGCCGTCACCTTCGTCACCGGCCACGCCGCTCACGGTGAACCTGACCTGGACTGGGCCTCGCTGGCTCGTCCCAACCAGACCGTCGTTGTCTATATGGGCGTCTCGACCGCCGGCCTGATCGCCGGTCGGCTGATCGATGCCGGTCGCGCCGCCTCGACCCCCGCCCTGATCGTCGAGAACGCCAGCCGCGCTGACGAGCGCCGCATCCTGACCACCCTGGCCGGTCTGGCCATCGCTGCCGAGGGCCTGAAAGGGCCCGCGCTGCTGATGGTCGGCGAGGCCATGGCGATGGCCGAGGTCGCCCCTGCGACCGTCGATCTGGTCCTTCCCGTTTCCCTGTTCGAGCGGAGCTCACGCTCATGAAAGCCATCACCGCCAACCGCCTGCTCGACGGCGAGGTCGTGTTCTGGAAGTCCGGCCAGTGGGTCGACGCCTTCGGCGACGCCCAGCTGTTCGACAATGATGACGATGCCGTCGAGGCCGCCGTCGCCACGGGCAAGGGCCAGCCCACCGTGGTGGTCGATGTCTATCCGATCGACCTGACGCCCTCCGAGGGCCACTGGGCCCCGGTCAGCTATCGCGAACGCATCCGGGCGCTCGGCCCCACCAACGAACTGACACACGGCAAGCAGGCGGACGGCGGCGAGTCCATCGACGCCCTGCGCCACGCGGCGGGCGCGGCGCGCTCGACCGGCCGTGTCGACCTGATCCGCAGGAAGTAAGCGATGTACCAGTACGACATCATCGACCGCGAATTCCTGGTCGACCGTTCCAATGAGTTCCGGGGTCAGGTGCAGCGCCGTCTGGCCGGCGAAATGACCGAGGACCAGTTCAAGCCGCTGCGGCTGATGAACGGCCTCTATCTGCAACTGCACGCCTACATGCTGCGGGTGGCCATTCCGTATGGCTCGCTGAACGCTGCGCAGACCCGCCGCCTGGCCTGGATCGCCCGGACCTACGACAAGGGCTACGGCCACATGACCACGCGTCAGAACATCCAGTTCAACTGGGTGAAGCTGAAGGACGCGCCGGACATCCTCGACGCCCTGGCCCAGGTCGACCTGCACGCCATCCAGACCAGCGGCAACTGCATCCGCAACACCACGTCCGACCCCTATGCCGGCGCTACGGCCGAAGAGATCGACGATCCGCGCGTGTGGGCCGAGGTGATCCGTCAGTGGTCGACCCTGCACCCCGAGTTCAGCTATCTGCCGCGCAAGTTCAAGATCGCCATCACCGGCGCGCTCAAGGACCGCACGGCCGCCAAGGTGCACGATATCGGCCTGATGCTGCGCCGGGCGCGCGACGGTTCGCTGGGTTTCGAGGTGATCGTCGGCGGCGGCCAGGGGCGCACGCCCTATGTCGGCCCGACCATCAAGGAGCATCTGCCGGTCGGCCGACTGCTCAGCTATTTGGAAGCCGTTCTGCGGGTCTATAACCGCCACGGCCGCCGCGACAATATCTACAAGGCCCGCATCAAGATCCTGGTCGCCGCCCTGGGCGCCGAGGAGTTCGGCCGTCAGGTCGAAGAGGAATGGGCCAAGATCGACGCCACGCGCGCCGACCTGCCCGACCTCGAGCTGGCCCGCATCCGCGGCGCCTTTGCCCAGACGCCGTTCGAGACCCTGCCGGCCGTGTCGGACGCCTTCGAGGCCGCCCGCGCCGCCAGCCCGGCCCTGCAACGCTTCGCGCGCAACAACATCAAGCCGCACAAGAAACCCGGCTACGCCATCGTCGAGATCTCGCTGAAGGCTCAAGGCCAGACGCCGGGCGACGCTACGGCCGATCAGCTGGACCTGATCGCCGATCTTGCCGAGCAGTACAGCCTCAACGATGTGCGGGTGACCCACGCCCAGAACATGGTGCTGCCCCACGTGAAGCTGGACGATGTTCCGGCCGTCCACGCGGCCCTGGCTTCGGCGGGCCTAGCGACGGCCAATATCGACCTGGCCAGTGACATCATCGCCTGCCCGGGTCTGGACTACTGCGCCCTGGCCAATGCTCGCGCCATCGGGGTGGCCCAGGACATCGCCGCCAAGTTCGCTAACGAGGACCACGCTGAAAAGGTCGGCGAGCTGAAGATCAAGATCAGCGGCTGCATCAATGCCTGCGGCCACCACCACGTGGCCCACATCGGCATTCTGGGCGTCGACAAGAAGGGCGAGGAATTCTACCAGCTGTCGCTGGGCGGGTCGGGGGCGGAAGACGCCTCGATCGGCAAGATCCTCGGCCCGGCGCTGCCCGCCGATCGCGTAGCGGGCGCCATCGACACCCTGGTCGAAGCTTATCTGGGCATCCGCACGGGCGAGGAGCGCTTCCTCGACACCTATCGCCGCGTCGGCCTCGAGCCCTTCAAGGAGGCTGTCTATGCCCAGGCTGATTAAGCTCACGGGCGGCGTCGCCGCCTTCGCCGACGACAGCTTCGTCAATGTCACCGACGAGGACGCGATCCCGGAAACCGGCGACGTGATCCTGTCCCTGACCCGCTTCCAGGCCGAGGGCGACGCGCTGCTAAGCTCCAACAGCCGCAAGGTCGGGGTGCGCATCGAGTCCAACGAGGAGGTCGAGGCCCTGGCCTATGACCTGCCGCGCCTGGCGGTGGTGGCCGTGGCCTTCCCGAAGTTCCGCGACGGCCGCGCCTATACCTCGGCCCGCCTGCTGCGCGAGCGCCTGAACTATGCGGGCGAGGTGAGGGCGGTCGGCGACGTTCTGCAGGAACAGGCCGGCTTCATGGTCCGCTGCGGCATGGATGCCTTCGAGCCCGCGGACGGCGCGAGCCCTGAGGCCTGGACCAAGGCCGCCAGCCGCTTCCGCCACGTCTATCAGCGCGCCGCCGATGATCGTGCGGTCGCCTTCGAAGAGCGAGGGGCGTGATGGCGTATGACCAGACGGACGCCACGTCCCTGTCTGGTCCGGGCAGCTTGGCGGCCCGGCTGGACGCCGAACTGCGCGACGCCCATCCGCTGACCATTCTGCGCAAGGCCTACGAGACCTTTGGCGGCAAGCTGGCCCTGGTGTCGTCCTTCGGGGCGGAATCGGCGGTGCTGCTGCACCTGGCCTCGCAGGTCGCGCCCAGTATCCCGGTGCTGTTCCTCGATACCGGCATGCTGTTTGGCCAGACGCTCGACTACCGCAAATCCCTGGCTGCCCAGCTGGCCCTGACCGATGTGCGCGACCTGCGCCCGGCCTTCGCTGACCTCGCGGTCAACGATCCCAAGTCCGACCTGTGGCGCACCGATATCGACGGCTGCTGCCATATCCGCAAGGTGCTGCCGCTGGACCGCGCCCTCTCCGGCTTCGAGGGCTGGATCACCGGCCGCAAGCGCTTCCACGGCGCCGACCGTCTGCGGCTGGCGGTGGTCGAGGAGTCCGAGGGCAAGATCAAGTTCAACCCGCTGGCCAACTGGTCCAAGGCTGAACTCGACGCCTATATTGCTGAATACCAACTGCCGGCTCACCCGCTGGTGGCCCAGGGTTTCCCGTCGGTGGGTTGCTGGCCCTGCACCAAGCCGGCCGAAGACGGCCAGGACGTCCGCGCCGGCCGCTGGGCCGGTCAGGACAAGACCGAATGCGGCATTCACGTCGCCCGCGCGCCCGGCGCTGCGCCGAACGTCGGCGGGGACATTTAAGCCTCTGCGGCTGCGGCCTCCAAAGCCGCAAGGTCGCCAGCAGCGATCAGCGGCGCCAGGCGGGTGATCTTCTCGACCGGCCAATCCCACCACGCCAGGGCCAGCAGGCGTTCTATCTCCTCGGCTGAGCGCCGCATGCGGATCACCCTGGCGGGATTGCCGCCGACGATCGCGTAGGGCGGCACGTCGGCGGTCACGACCGAACGGGCCGCGATGACCGCGCCGGACCCAATCTTGACCCCCGGCGTCAGCACCGCGCCTTGGCCGATCCAGACATCGTGGCCGACAACAAGGTCGCCCTTGTTTGGCCAGTGATCCGGCAAGGCGGCCTCCCAGCCCTGACCGAAGATGCCGAATGGAAAGCTCGAAAGAGTCTCGGTGTGGTGATTGCCCCCGTTCAACATGAAGGTCGCGCCCGAGGCGATCGCGCAGAACTTGCCGATCACCAGCCGGTCTCCGATGAACGGGAAGGCGTAGAGGACGTTTTTCTCGAACCCCAGCGGGTCCTCGTCGTCATGATAGTAGGTGAACTCGCCGACTTCGATCTGCGGATGGCTGACGACGGGCTTGAGAAAGACCATCGTTGGGGCGGCGGGGATCGGGAAACGGGCGGACGAATCTGGACCGGCAGACATGCGTGGCGACTCTGGCAGGAGCTAAGGGTTAGGGGTCTGACGGATTTTGGGTGTGTTTGCCGTTGAAGGCTATCGCCGAGGCGGTCTGTCTGGCCAAGGCAAGACCGAGTGCGGCATTCATGCCGCGCAGGCCCCATGGCGGGAGGTCGATCGGCAGGTCGGAAGCGGTCTTTGCGTCCATGGCTCTTGACGCGGGGCGTGTGCCATATCCATTCCATCGCTGCGGCGTTCTCGCGCCGCGATCGATCTTCCCGAGCGAGAGCCCCGCGCCACATGACCTCAGCCGCCACCTCTTCGTTCGCGCATATCACGCATCCCGCACCGACCTCGGCCGAGCGCCGCGCCGCCCTGCTGGCCGATCCGGGTTTCGGCCGGGTGTTCACCGACCACATGGTGACCATCCGCTACAATCAGGCCGAAGGCTGGCATGACGCCCGGGTCGAGCCGCGCGCTCCGATCCCGATGGATCCGGCCTCCTCGGTGCTGCACTACGCCCAGGAAATCTTCGAGGGCATGAAGGCCTATCGCACCGCCGACGGCGGCGCGGCCCTGTTCCGGCCCGAAGAGAACGCCCGCCGCTTCCAGGACTCGGCGCGCCGCATGGCCATGGCCGAGCTGCCGGAAGACCTGTTCGTCGAGGCCGTCGAGCAACTGATCGCCATCGACCGCGACTGGATCCCGGAAGGCGAGGGCAGCCTGTATCTGCGGCCCTTCATGTTCGCCACCGAGGTGTTCCTCGGGGTCAAGCCGGCGTCCGAATACCTGTTCGTGGTCCTGGCCTCGCCGGTCGGCGCCTATTTCAAGAACAAGGCCTCGGCGATCTCGGTCTGGATCTCGGAGACCTATACCCGCGCGGCCCTGGGCGGCACGGGCGCTGCCAAGTGCGGCGGCAACTATGCGGCCAGCCTGCTGGCCCAGTCTGAAGCCATCGCCCATGGCTGCGATCAAGTCGTGTTCCTCGACGCGGTCGAGCGCCGCTGGGTCGAGGAACTGGGCGGCATGAACGTCTTCTTCCGGATGGACGACGGCAGCCTGCAGACGCCGCCGCTGGGCGGCACCATCCTGCCCGGCATCACTCGCAACTCGATCATCACCCTGGCCCGCGACCAGGGGATTACGGTGCGCGAGGAGCCCTATTCGCTGGACCAGTGGCGCGCCGACGCGGCCAGCGGCCGTCTGCGCGAAGTCTTCGCCTGCGGCACCGCCGCGGTGCTGACCGGCATCGGCACGGTGCGGACCTCTTCGGGCGACTTCACGATCGGCAACGGCGCCGAGGGCGAGACGACCGAGCAACTGCGCAACGCCCTGATCGGCATCCAGCGCGGCCGCACAGCCGACCCCTATGGCTGGGTCCACCCGGTCTAGACGTCTATCGGGTTCGCTCCAGCAGCATGATCGGCGCGTCCTTGTAGGACGTGTGGGTCACCACCTTGAAGCCGGTCTTGCGGGCCAGGGCCAGGGACGCGGCATTGCCCGGGTCGATGATGCAGGGCACGCGCGGCGGGGCCAGCGCCTGGTCGATCCAGGCCAGGCCCGCCGTGACCGCTTCCGTGCCAAAACCCTGCCCGTGCGACCAGGCCGCCAGCACCCAGCCCATCTCCGGCTGTCCGAAGAAGGTGGGCTGAACATCGCGGTGGAAGTCGGCGAAACCGACCTCGCCGACATAGCGGCCCGTCGCCGTCTCGCGCACCGCCCAGTAGCCAAAGCCCAGCAGCGGCCACAGACCGCGCGAGCGCAGCAGCCGCGCCCAGCTCTCCTCGGGTGTCGAGGAACGGCCGCCGACGAACTGGGTGACGATGGGATCGGACCACATGGCGACGCTGTCGTCGAAGTCGCTGAGTTCGGAAGCCTTCAGGGTCAGGCGTTGGGTGACGATTACGGGCGGGGACGACGACATGGCGACTCTGTTTGCGGCGCGGTGAGCCGACACGCTACACCGCCAGGACCGTTTTACGAGACCAGTCCATGACCACGCCTCAAGACGCCATCGCCGCCCGCCGCAAGCTGACCAACAAGCTGATCGCGGGAAAGACCGCCGCGCGGCTGGCGCCGTTCTTTGATCCGCAGGTCAGGCTGATCGCCGGCGACGGTTCACTGCTGATTGGCGCCGCCGAGGTGATCGCCGCCTTCGACGCCCAGTTCCGCGATCCGGACTTCATCGCCTATGTCCGCACCGGCCAGGGCGTCGAGCTGGACAGCGCCGGTCTGCGCGCCGCCGAGCACGGGCGCTGGGTCGGGTCCTGGAAGGGCGCGCCGGATCAGTCGGGAACCTATCTGGCGGTCTGGAAGAAGGTCACGGGCCAGTGGGTGATCGAGAGCGAGCTCTATGTGACCCTGGATCGCGGCGACTGATCTTTTCGACATCAGGGCCTTTGTCCGGCCGCGCATTAAGAGAAATTAATTTACGGACATCGGGCTCTGGGCCTACGCATTCGCCCAACAAAACGTTCTTTAGGGGTCTCGCCTTGCAAAACCGTCGTCAGATGCTGTTCTCCACCGTCGCGGCCGGCTTCGCCGCCTCGGCGCCGTCGCTCGTCTTCGCTCAAGGCGCCGCGCCCGCCAATGGCGAAGTGGCCAAGATGAACGCCCTGTTCGACGACGCCATGGCCAAGCTGCTGCGTCAGTCGCCGGAGCTGGCCACGGGCCTGGGTCTGGACAAGGGCGACCTGGCCTGGACCAAGGGCCTGCTCAGCGACCGTTCGTTCGAAGCCATCGCCGCCAGCGCCGAGCAGAACCGCCAGATGCTCGCAGCCCTGCGCGCCATCGACCGCAAGTCGATGTCGGGCATGGACGCGATCAACTACGACACCGTCGAGTTCACCCTGGCGGTGCAGGACGAGGGCAGCAAGTTCACCTATGCCGGCGGCGGTTCGGGCGCCCCCTATGTGCTGAGCCAGCTGACGGGCAGCTATCAGCAGATGCCTGACTTCCTCGACACCCAGCACGCCATCGAGACC
Source organism: Caulobacter sp. ErkDOM-E (assembly GCF_048541895.1). GTDB lineage: Bacteria > Pseudomonadota > Alphaproteobacteria > Caulobacterales > Caulobacteraceae > Caulobacter. The sequence continues at coordinate 1,513,893 of NZ_CP183331.1, forward strand.
AAGGCCGACGCCGACGCCTATCTGTCGCGGATGGAGGGCTTCGCCCGCCTGATGGATCAGGAAACCATTATCGCCAAGCGCGACTACGCCGACGGCGTGATCCCGCCGGACTTCGTGATCGACAAGGCGCTCATCCAGATGAAGTCCTTCGCCGACACGCCACTGGCCGAGGCTCCGCTGATCAAGTCGATCGTGCGCCGCACCGCTGAAAAGAAGATCGAGGGCGACTGGGCCGGCGAGGCGACCAAGGTCTATCTGAACTCGGTCCTGCCCGCCCTGAAGCGCCAGATCGCCCTGCTGGAAAGCGTGCGGCCCAAGGCCACTCACGACGCCGGCGTCTGGCGCCTGAAGGACGGCGGCGACTACTACGCCACCTCGCTGAAGAACTATACGACCGCGACCCTGACCCCTGACGAGATCCACCAGCTGGGTCTGGACATGGTCAAGTCGATCGAGATCCAGGCCGACAAGATCTTCAAGTCCATGGGCATGTCCAAGGGCACGGTCGGCGAGCGCATGGCCGAGCTGGGCAAGGACATCTACGAGAACACCGACGCGGCCAAGGAGCAGCTGATCGCTGACCTCAACGTCAAGGCCAAGTGGATCGAAAAGCAGCTGCCGGCCTATTTCGGCCAGCTGCCCAAGGCCCCGCTGGAGATCCGCCGCGTGCCCAAGGCCATCGAGGCCGGCGCGCCGGGCGGCTACTACAATTCGCCCTCGCTCGACGGCAAGCGCCCGGGCATCTACTGGATCAACCTGCGCGACACCAAGGAACAGGCCAAGTACACCCTCACCACCCTGACGGTGCACGAAGGCGTCCCGGGCCACCATCTGCAGCTGACCCTGTCGAACGAGGCGCAAGGCCTGCCGCTGATCCGCAAGGTGATCGGCTTCTCGGGTTATGCCGAGGGCTGGGCGCTGTACTCCGAACAGCTGGCCGTCGAGATGGGCATCTACAAGACCGACCCGCGCGGTCACATCGGCATGCTGCACGACGCCCTGTTCCGCGCCGTGCGCCTGGTGGTCGACAGCGGCATGCACCACAAGAAGTGGAGCCGCGAGCAGGCCATCAAGTACATGGCCGAGACCATGGGCGACGAGGAAAGCGGCGCGGTCACCGAGATCGAACGCTACTGCGTGTGGCCGGGCCAGGCCTGCAGCTACATGATCGGCAAGATCGTCTGGCTGCGGGCGCGCGAGAAGGCGAAAAAGGCCCTGGGCGCCAAGTTCGACATCCGCCAGTTCCACGATGCGGGCCTGCTGTCAGGCATGACCCCGCTGACCGTGCTGGAATCTGTGGTCGACGACTACATCGCCGCCAAGAAGGCCGGCAAGTAGGACGGGCAGGAGAGCAGGGGGCTAGCCCCAGCTCTCCGACGCCCCGGCGCGCCGCGCTATGGGCTTGATCGCTGCCGGCTTCAGCGCCGGCAGCGGCTGGTCCGCCGGTCTGCCAAACAGCCAGCCCTGGGCGAAGTCGACGCCGGCGTTGCGCACGACGTCCTCGACCTCGACCGTCTCGACCATCTCGGCGACCGTGCGGATCTTCAGGTCGCGACACATCTCGACCAGTCGGCGCACCATCACGCCGTCGCGGCCGTTGCCGGCCAGTTCCCGAACATAGCGACCGTCGATCTTGACGATGTCGAGGCTGAGTTCCTGCAGATAGGCGAACGAGGCCGCTCCCGCGCCGAAGTCGTCCAGACAGACCAGCGATCCCATGCCACGCAGCGCCTGGATGTGGCGGTTGGCCCGCGGCAGGTCGTCGATGGCCGCGCTCTCGGTGATCTCGAAGATCAGCCGCCCCTTGGCCTGGTCGAACTTGGCCAGGGTGCGAGAGACATTGTCGACGAAGCTCTCGTTGACGATCGTGCGTCCCGAAACATTGACCGCCAGCTTCATCTCGCCCGACCGGTCCTGCGCCAGACGACGCACGGTCTGTTCGACGATGGCGTTGTCCAGTTCCTCGATCAGGTCGAATTCCTCGGCCATCCGGATCAGGGCGAACGGGCTGGCGCTATCCTCGAACCGCACCAGCACTTCGTGGTGATGGGCCAGCCCCGTCGTGAGATTGACGACAGGCTGGTAGGCCAGATTGAACCGGCGCTGGCTGACGGCGACGCCCAGGGCGCCGGCCCGCGCCAGGGTGCGCTTGACCGAGCGGTTCATCGCCTCGGCCAGGCTCATCGGCGGAGCATCCTTCAGGCCTTCGCTCAGGAAGTCGTCGAGGGCGTAGCGCAAGGCGCGCATGGCGCGGGCCGACGCCGTGCCGACCTCAAGCGACACCACATGGGCCGTGGCGTCCAGCTCCAGCACCTGGCTCAGACGGCGGGTCAGGCCATCGGTGCTTTCGTCCTTGGCGCGCAGAATGGCGAAACGGTCGTCCGACAGCCGCGTGGCCGCCGAGCCGCCGTGGGACTCGGCCCGCACCGCGCCGGCCACCTGGGCGTCCAGAACCTCGACTTCGGCGCTGGGCAGGGCGGCGCGCCGGTCGCCCAGACCGGCGAACTCGACCATGGCCAGTTCCAGTTCGATCCCGGTCACCCTGGCCGCCTCAAACAGTCCCTTGGCGATGTCCTCGAACGATTCGCGCGGATGCAGACCTTCATGAGTGAGCGGCGGGCTGGGCGCCTGGCTCGAGGTCAAGGCGCAGGACAGGCGGCCACCGTTCTCGGGCAGGGCCCGCATGACCACGCTGACGTGGCGTTCCGTCGGGCCGGCCAGGCTCACCACGACGGGGCCTCTGCGCGCGCCGTCATCGGCGCAGGCAAAGATCGCATCCATCAGGGGCTGGTCGCAGGGGGCGAACAGGTCGCGCCAGGTCTTGCCGGTCAGCGCCGCTTCGCTCTGGCCCACGATGCGCTGCGCCGCGCCCAGGGCCATGCAGATCTTCCCCTCGCGAATCTCGACCAGCAGATCAGCGCTGGCGAAGGCCAGCCCAAGCAGGCGACGTGGATCAATCGACAAGGCGCAGCTCCCCCATACGACCGAAAGCGTCGCACGCGGGCCTTAAGGACGTGTTTCTCGATCGAGATAAGGCGTGCGGCAAAGGGCCGCGCATCCCCGATCCGGGGACTGGAACACGAGCACATGTCGAAAAGAACATCTTGCGAACACGGAACAAAGCCGGTACGACTTTGAGTGTTCCACCGATCAATGGGCGCGTGAAACGCGAAGCCCGGCTTGGCCGGGTGGAATCATGGAATAAGGGCGCATCTCCAATGAACCAGGCGGCTTTGAAACTCGTGGGTAAGGAAGACGGCGACAAGCAGCGCGCTCTAGAAGCGGCGCTGGCGCAGATCGACCGGGCGTTCGGCAAGGGCTCGGTGATGAAGCTGGGCGAAAAGGGCAAGGTCGAGATGGAGTCCGTCTCCACCGGCTCGCTCGGCCTCGACATCGCGCTCGGTATCGGCGGCCTGCCCAAGGGGCGGGTGATCGAGATCTACGGTCCGGAAAGCTCGGGCAAGACCACCCTGGCCCTGCACGTGGTGGCCGAGGTCCAGAAGGCCGGCGGCACCGCCGCCTTCGTCGACGCCGAACACGCGCTCGATCCGGGCTATGCCTTCAAGCTGGGCGTCAATCTCGACAACCTGCTGGTCTCGCAGCCCGACAACGGCGAACAGGCCCTGGAAATCACCGACACCCTGGTGCGCTCGGGCGCCGTCGACGTGGTCGTCATCGACTCGGTCGCGGCCCTGACCCCCAAGGCGGAAATCGAGGGCGAGATGGGCGACAGCCTGCCCGGCCTTCAGGCCCGCCTGATGAGCCAGGCGCTGCGCAAGCTGACCGGCTCGATCAACAAGACCAACACCATCGTCATCTTCATCAACCAGATCCGTCACAAGATCGGTGTGATGTATGGCAGCCCCGAGACCACCACGGGCGGCAACGCTCTGAAGTTCTACGCCTCGGTGCGCCTGGATATCCGCCGCACCGGCTCGGTGAAGAACCGCGACGAGATCATCGGCAACAATGTCCGCGTCAAGGTCGTCAAGAACAAGGTCGCCCCGCCGTTCCGCGAGGTCGAGTTCGACATCATGTACGGCGAGGGCATTTCCAAGCTGGGCGAGATCATCGACCTGGGCGTCAAGGCCGGGGTGATCGACAAGGCCGGCTCGTGGTTCTCCTATAACAGCCAGCGCATCGGCCAGGGCCGCGACAATGTCCGCGAGTTCCTGAAGGCCAACAAGGATCTGGCCAACGAGATCGAGGCGGCTGTCCGCAAGTCTTCCCAGAAGATCGAGGAAGAGCTGCTGGTCGGCGGTCCCGAGGACGGCGACGAATAGGCCTTCGGCTTCTTCAAAGACGACAGACAGGTTTCGCGACCTTCGCTTGGCTACGGCGTATCCCGCCACTCTTGACGCCCGTGGCTTCCCGCCGCGAAGGCCGCGATCCCCCGGACGCCTGGACCCCAAGCCAGGCGTCCGACTTCGTTTTGGGGGATGGCGCGAGGGCGGGCGGGACGCGCGAGCGACGCGCCGTCGGCCTCGTCCTGAAATGACGCGCGCATATTGCGAGTGACGATGTTCGCCGGTGGCGACAGCGGACGTGTGGATGGTCCGTTGAGGGTGGTTAGCTCCCTTTGCGTTGCTGCACTCTTTCCGCCAGCGTGAATGCGACTGACCCCAGCGATACAGCAAGCGTCCCAACGACCAGGCTATCCGCGACGAGGATAGCCGCCATCATTATTGGGGGCTTTCCCACCGCAAAATTGTTCAGGCCGTAGTGAGCCGCTAACGGCACCGCTATCGCAACGGTCAACAACACGACGCCGGTCAGATCGTAATGGTTCATTGCGCTGATCCAACTGCGCAACGTCCTCGTGTTCCCTTCCAGACTGCGATCAAGGAACCACGCCGTAAGGATGATCGATACGAAGACCGATAGGGCTTTAAGACCGCCAAATGAAAGCCTTATCGTCGTCTCGCGACCTGCATCTAGGCCGTCGCCCGGAGTGAACATTCCGAGATACACTTCAACGATGTGCTGGACCCCCTCACCCAAAATGGGCAGCAGCATCACCATCGGGAATGCTGCAACGACTACTGGAACGCGTCGATAAACCATCAGGATTTGGGCTAACATCGAGGCCTCCCAGAGAGACGCTCGAGTGCATCAACCTTATCTATGAGGTAGGCGCATGGTGAGCTTGCGCAATGGCATCCTGATGAGCGCCTTGCCGAAAGCAGACGTTGCTGGCGACGCTTTCGGGTCGAAAGCGGTCTTTGGCGCTGGTCCAACAAGCGGACGCCCCGCGTCCGGCTCATCCTTAAATCTCCTGGAGGCTGCAGCGTGCCGGTCAGACCGACGATCGTCTCGCCGTGAGATTTTAGGATGGCTCCCTCTCGCGAGCGAGAAGACCTTCAAACTGCAATAATTCTTGTCATCCCGGCCGTAGCGCAGCGGAGCGCCGGGACCCAGGGGCAACCGCAGTGCGTCGGCCCCTGGGTCCCGGCTCGCGCCAAGGCGCCTCCGGGATGACAAGCGTTTTTGGGCGAGCATGGGGATAGACGGTGCTGTATCCCCATGCTTTCCAGGGTAGAGCCCAACAAGATCAATCACTTGTAAAATAGTTGATCGCGCCAATCAGACGCGCCGAAACCTCCCGTATTCTTGAGCCTGTCCCCGTCGCAGGGGGAGGGCGCCTGGTACCGGCCCAAAGCGGCGATGGGGATGGAGCTGAGCGGGGCCGCGACGCCCTGGAAGGCGGGTCGAGGTGTGCGGGCTGTCTCAGAAGGACGGACCAAACGCTGAGTGGCTTGTCGGCCGGGTGAACGCGGGTCGAAGAGGGCGAGGGATCGTAAACCCGCCTATCGCGTATCGTCGGCGTCGAGACGGTTAGCCGATCGACGGGATGCGCGCCCGTACGGGGGCTCTTGGGTATCAGAGCTGAAAGACGCTCGCTTGGCCCAATCCTCACGCAAGAACAGCTTCTGCGAAGCGGACAGGTCGAGCCGAAACGCAAAACACACATCACGGTCATCCGGGTTCGCCCCGGCCGCTTCGCGCCTCCCCAACCCCTTCAGTGGCTCATGCCGCGTGAGGCTGAGAAGCCGTGTCCGCCAGACCCGCGGCCCGTTGGACGGGCGCTACTCGGCCCCCATATCCGACTCGGTTTCCACTCTGCCGAAAACCGCGCTATGCAGCGCCAACCTCCGGACAGCCGGACTCTATCGAGATCCTAGAGACGCCCATGCCCAGCCTGAACGAGATCCGCGGCACCTTCCTCGACTATTTCGGCAAGGCCGATCACGCGATCACGCCGTCGGCGCCGCTGGTGCCGCAGAACGATCCGACCCTGCTGTTCGTCAATGCCGGCATGGTGCCGTTCAAGAACGCCTTCACCGGCGCCGAGACGCCCGCCTATCCGCGCGCGGTCAGTTCGCAAAAGTGCGTCCGCGCCGGCGGCAAACACAACGACCTGGACAATGTCGGCTACACCGCCCGCCACCACACCTTCTTCGAGATGCTGGGCAACTTCTCGTTCGGCGACTACTTCAAGGAACAGGCGATCACCCACGCCTGGACCCTGCTGACCCGCGACTTCGCCCTGCCCAAGGACAAGCTGCTGGTCACGGTCTATCACACCGACACCGAGGCGGCCGATCTCTGGAAGAAGATCGCCGGCCTGTCCGACGACCGCATCATCCGCATCGCCACCAACGACAATTTCTGGTCGATGGGCGACACTGGCCCGTGCGGTCCCTGCTCGGAGATCTTCTTCGACCACGGCGCCCACATCCCCGGTGGCCCTCCGGGCAGTCCCGATGAGGACGGCGACCGCTTCATCGAGATCTGGAACCTGGTCTTCATGCAGTTCGAGCAGCTTGCCGGCGGCGAGCGCCTGTCGCTGCCCAAGCCCTCGATCGATACCGGCATGGGTCTGGAGCGCGTCGCCGCCGTCCTGCAGGGCGTGCACGACAACTACGACATCGACATCTTCAAGGCCCTGATCGCCGCCAGCGTCGAGCTGACCGGCGTGAAGGCCGAAGGCGTCCAGGCGCCGTCGCACCGGGTGATCGCCGACCATCTGCGCTCGTCCTCGTTCCTGCTGGCCGATGGCGTCACGCCGTCGAATGAAGGGCGCGGCTATGTCCTGCGCCGGATCATGCGCCGGGCCATGCGCCACGCCTATCTGCTGGGCGCCAACGAGCCCCTGATGCACCGCCTGGCCCCGACCCTGGTCGCCGAGATGGGCCAGGCCTATCCCGAGCTGCGCCGCGCCGAGGCCTCGATCGTCGAGACCCTGCGCCAGGAGGAAGAGCGCTTCCGCGTCACGCTGGGTCGCGGCATGGGCCTGCTGGACGAAGCCACCGCCAACCTGTCGTCGGGTGGCGTGCTGGACGGCGAGGTCGCCTTCAAGCTCTACGATACCTACGGCTTCCCGCTGGACCTGACCCAGGACGCCGTGCGGGCCAGGGGCATCAAGGTCGACACCGACGGCTTCGATGTGGCCATGGAGCGCCAGCGCACCATGGCGCGCGCCAACTGGTCCGGCTCGGGCCAGACCGGCGCGGCCGCCGCCTGGTTCGCCATCAAGGAACGCTCGGGCCCGACCAACTTCGTCGGCTATGACAACACCGAGACCACGGGCGTGGTGCAGGCGATCCTGGTCGACGGCGCCGAGGCGCAGGCCGCTTCGGCCGGCCAGACCGTCGAGGTGCTGCTGGACCGCACCAGCTTCTACGCCGAAAGCGGCGGCCAGGCGGGCGACACCGGCGTCATCGAGGCCAATGGCCGCGAGAGCCGCGTGCTCGACACCCAGAAGCAGGCCGGCGAGCTCTATGTGCATCGCGTCGAGCTGTCCGGCGACCTTAAGGTCGGCGACAGCGTCGTCGCTTCGGTGAACGCCGCGCGCCGCACCACCACCCGCTCCAACCACTCGGCCGCTCACCTGGTCCATGCCGCCCTGCACCATGTGCTGGGTCCGCATGTCGCCCAGAAGGGCCAGATGGTGGATGGCGAGCGCATGCGCTTCGACTTCAGCCACGGCGGCCCGCTGTCGCCCGACGAGATCGAGCGTATCGAGACCGAGGTCAACGAAGTCATCCGTCAGAACGTCCCGGCCGAGACCAAGGAGATGGCCCCGCAGGAGGCCATCGAGGCCGGGGCCGTGGCGCTGTTTGGCGAAAAATATGGCGACAGCGTCCGGGTCCTGACCCTGGGCAAGTCGCTGACCGAGACCGGCAAGGCCTATTCGGTCGAGCTGTGCGGCGGCACCCACGTGGCCCGCACCGGCGACATCGCCCTGTTCAAGATCGTCTCGGAGCAGGGCGTGGCGGCCGGCATTCGCCGCATCGAGGCCCTGACCGGCGAGGCGGCCCGTCGCTTCCTGCTGGATCAGGCCGGCGTCGCCAAGGCCCTGGCCGACCAGTTCAAGACCCCGGTCCTGGAGGTCGGCGCTCGCGTCGAGGCCCTGATCGCCGAGCGCAAGTCGCTTGAGAAGCAGCTGGCCGAGGCCAAGAAGCAACTGGCCCTGGGCGGCGGTGGCGGCGCGGCCTCCGGTCCGGAAGACGTGGGCGGCACGGCCCTGATCGCCAAGGTGCTGGACGGCGTCGGCGGCAAGGAACTGCGCGGCGTGGCCGAGGAGTTCAAGAAGCAGCTGACGAATGGCGGCGTCGTGGCCCTGGTCGGGACCAGCGACGGCAAGGCCGCCGTGACGGTGGCAGTCACGGCTGACCTCGTTGGCAAGTTCAGCGCCGCCGAGCTGGCCAAGGCCGCCGTGCTGGCCATGGGCGGCCAGGGCGCGGGCGGCAAGGCCGACTTCGCCCAGGGCGGCGCGCCTGACGCGACCAAGGCCCAGGCGGGCCTGGACGCGATCAAGGCGGCCCTGGCGGGCTGATCCCCGGAGACTGGACGGCGGCTAGCTCTTGAGGAACGCCGAGAGCTTGTTGCCGTCCGGGTCGCGGACATAGGCCAGGTAGTAGCCCTCGCCATAGGCCGGGCGAGGTCCGGGCGGGCCCTCGCAGCTTCCGCCGTTCGCCATGGCGGCGGCATGGAAGGCGTCGACCTGTTCCGGCGTCTCGGCCTTCAGGCCCACCATGATGCCGTTGCCGGCCTTGGCAGGTTGGCCATTCTCGGGGCTGCAGATCATCACCGTGGCGTGGTCCTGGTCCGGCCCGTAGCCGATCCAGTCGCCCTGTCTCCACAGTCGCTGACTGCCCAGCGCGCCCAGCACGGCGTCATAGAAGATCCCGGCCCGGTCGATGTCGCTGGCGCCGATGGTGATATAGCTGATCATGAACAAGTCCTCCTTGGTCGAAATCTAGCGAGGCGGACCTTGCTCGTCGAGAACGAAGGGTGAACTAGCTGACACCCTGTGTCAGCAGTATCGCTACAGCCGACAAGGTGATGACCGCCAGGGCCGTAGTCAGGGCCACGGTCCTCGCCGCGCCCCGCGCGAAGACGCCCAGGGACCGGGTCTGGATGAAGACATTGACCGCCGTCGGTGTCGCGGCCAGCAGGGTGGCCCCCATGCGGAAGGCCATCGGCGCGTCGGTCAGGCCTACGGCCAGCCAGGTCAGGACGGGCAGGGTCAGCAGCTTGGCGACGGCGGCTGAGATCACGGGGGCGGAGCGTGGGACCGCTTCCACATCCGCCGAGCGCAGGGCCAGGGCCGCGCCCAGGGCCACCAGCGCCACCGGGCTGCCCGAGACGGCGGCGGCGGCCACGGCGCGATCCAGCAGCGACGGGAGGGTCAGGCCCGTGATCGCCATGCCGACGCCGATCAGCGAGGCGACGACGACCGGGTTGGACAGGGCGCGCCACACCGATCCCAGGATCGAGCGCCCGGCGGCCCAGCCCAGCAGGGCGATGCCGGTCGCGGCGACGATCACGAAGTCGACCGCGACAACGCCGGCCGCGAGGCGTGCGGCCTCGGGGCCCAGCACGGCGGCGGCGATGGGCAGGCCCAGGAAGGCGCTGTTGCCCAGCGACCCGGCCAGGGCGGCGCCGGCCCGTTCCTCGCGCGTCCAGCCCAGCACCTGGCCCAGCACCAGCAGCCCGGCCATGACCAGCAGCGCCGCCCCGGCGAAAGCCGCCAGACCCCAGGCCAGGGCCGGCCCCGGCGTTCCGATTCGCGAGAGCGAATGGATCAGCAAGGCTGGAAAGCCGATCCAGAACACATAGGCCGACAGGCCGCGCGACATCCCCTCGTCCAGCAGGCGCAGCCGGACCAGGGCCACGCCGGCGCCGACCAGCAGGAAGAACGGCAGCACCCGCGACAGGACGCCGAGCACGAGATCGATCACGAGGCGCTTTCTGGCGGTTGCAGGACGCCTCGCTTTATCACTTGCCGGCGGGGGGCGACCAGCCCGGCAGGGTCAGGCGATAGACGAGGATCAGGTTGTCATTGTCGCCGGCCGGGCTGCCGTCGGCGGCCTTGATCCCCGCGTCGAAGGCGATGCCGCCGACCACGCCGTCAGCGGTCTGGAAGTCGTTGTCCGAGCCGATGAACAGGAACGCGTCGTTCGGCGCCTTGGGATCCAGGGCCGGAACCAGGGCCAGGGCCTCGAACTTCTCGGGCAGGGTGAAGGCGTTGGTCGCGGCGTTGTCGAGGTTGAAGCCGAAGCGGGCCATTTGGGCCGGGTGGATCAGATTGATCAGCTCCACCTGTTTCACCGGCACGATACCAGCTTCGAGCACGCCGTTGGGCGCGACCGGCTTGGTCGAGGTTTCATAGGCCGTGCCCGCGATATTGGTCGCGCCGGCGGTGTCGATCAGCAGCACGCTGCGATAGACGGCCGGACGGGTCGCGCCGCCGCCGCGGCCGTTGCCGTCGCGGGCCAGGACCAGGAACTGGTGGTCGCTGAGCGCCAGGATCTCGGACTGGGCGGCGGTCTTGTCGGGCGCAGCGCCGTCGCCCTTGTTGCGGAACACCGGCAGCTGGAGAACATATTCGGCGACCGGCGCGGCCGGGGTGGCGGACTTGCGGATGTCGTACAGGAACAGTCGGGTATTGGCGCGGCTCTGGTCAGCGTCCTTGCCGGAAGCCGAATCCTGCACCGTTGCGCTCTGCAGCAGGGCGGCGAGATGCTTGCCGTTTGGCGTGATGCTGACGCCCTCGATGCCCTGGTTGTTGCGACGGCCGGTTTCCGGGGCCTTGGCGCCGGTCAGCATGGGGGAGCCGCCGTTCATCGGAGCCACGGCCGCCACGGGGGCGATCATGCCCTGCAGTGCGCCTGCCTTGTCGAAGCGATAGATGGCCGCCGCATATTCGTCGGAGACGTAGAAGCCGCCATCAGCCGCCATGGCCAGGCCCTCGCTGTCCAGGCTGATACGGCCGGCGGCGGCGGGTTCGGAGGGGTCCAGGCCCGTGAAGGTCTGGCCCTTGGCGTCCTTCAGCAGCAGGCCGCCGGTCGGGGTCAGCTTCACTTGTTCCGGGGCGACGGTCTCGCTTCCGACATGGGGTGCGAAGGTGAAGCTGAACCGGTGCAGACGGTTGGCGTAGTCGGAGGTGCCGACGATCGTGCCGACCCCGTTGGGGCCGCGATCGGGCAGGGTGGTCAGGCTGCCGGCATAGGTCCCGTCGGCCAGACGGCGCCAGTCGCTGATCGCCATGGCCGAGAACGAGCCCAGGGTGTCGCCGTTGAAGTCGCGCAGCGCGGCCGACAGGCGCCCGGCCCCGACCAGACCCTGATTGATCCGCTTGACGCCGCCCAGTTCAATCGTGACCGCGCCCTCGGCGGTCGCCACGTTGGGCCGGGTATAGGCGGTCGGCTGGGCCATGGCCGCCGAGGTCAGGACCAGCAGCGAGGCGGCGGCGAGCAGCGGCAGACGAGCAAGACGGATCATGGCGATGGGTTCCAGCAAAGGGGTCCCAGCGCGGTTACCAGCCTTGCTTGACGCTTCGGTGACAGCGCCGGCCCTGAGCCTAGCGCTCCTCGCGCGGCAGGCGAATATGCACCAGCTTCCAGGTGAACAGCTCGCGCCGCTGGAAGGTGAACACCGTCACGCGCCTGGCGTCGCCGGGCCGCTTCATCGCCACGCGAACGCGGTTGGGATCCCAGTAGGCAATGGTCGGATAGGGGCCAGAGACCACGGCCTTCAGCTTGCCGGTCAGGGTTTCGGGCCGGGCCGGGCCGGCGGGCGCGGCGCCGGGCGCGTAGCCCCGCGTCAGGGCCGAGATGCCGGCGATGGTCAGATAGCGATCGACCTTGGGCTCGGGCGGCGCGATCGGCTCGATGGCCCGGCGCATGGCGCCCAGCGGGTCACGCCAGATCGAGGGCGGCTCGGCCGGGGCCACAGGGGCGGCCTCGACCAGTTGGCCGGTCAGGCTGCGCCGCACGGCCGGAAAGTCGACCAGTTCGCTGATCGCCTGCACGTCCTCATACTGGGCCGCCGCCTTCAGGGCCCGGAAGGCGAACCAGGGCGCCGAGGCGAAGGTCGCCGCGAACACGAAGATGCCCAGGACGATCAGGTCCCAGATCCGCTTCTGCAAACTCATGGAGCGCCCCAGAATGGTTAACGCGGCATAGAAGGGGTATTCGCCCCATCGTCGCAAGCGTCTTCGCGTCAGGGGGGACCCGCGGGCGGCCCGCCGCCCTGATAGACGCACGCCATTTCGGCGGCGCCCTCGGCGCGCTTGAGTTCGATCAGGTCTGCGACGCCGAGGAGTTCTTCAACCAGTCGCCTCTGGAGCCAGGCCTTGTTGCGTTGGCGACGCAGGTTTGAGCGGCACATCCCTTCGCGGCGGATCGGGCGTGCGGGGCGGGGATTGGGCATGAGGGTGTTCCATTTCAAGGCGCGAGGCACGGCTGCGCCGCCCCGCGCTTTCGCTGCGAAGATCGGGGAGGGTGCGGGGCGCCGGGCCACGCCCGGATGAGAAAGTAGAAATACCGTTTCGACGAAGCTCGGACGCCCCGCGCGATCGTTATCCGTCAGCGTCCCGTCAGGTGGCCCTGTTCAGGCCTTACCGGGAGCCATTCCGCCAGGTTTCCCGCGCAGATTAGCGGTCGAGGCGGGCGAGCCAAGCAAATGACCAATGAACACACCCGTCTATCCTCATCCACGCCGACGGCGGGCGGGTCTGGCCAGCAACCAGATCCCCGGACCGTCCGGGTATCCCCCCCGAACCTGTCCCCGCTCGACCACACCCCAGGGCCGCGAAGGTCGCTGGCCGCGCGCCCTCCCCATCGCCCTGAGGTGAAGACAGTATACGGCGGTGCGCATCTCGGGGGACTTGGCGCGCTCCGGGCCAGCGATTTCAGCGGGTTAGGCGCGGGAAGGGGGGTGGATGAACCGATTTCGAAGGCCCCGGTCCAGGCCGTTCGAGGCTTGCTGGCGGGGCTGCGGTTCAGGCGTCGATTTCGCGGCTGACATTCGAGACCAGCTTTCCGTCCCGCAGGGTGAGCTGGCGACTACATCTGGCTGCGACGCCTTCATCATGGGTGCAGATCAGGAAGGTGGCCCCGTCTTCCCGGTTCACTTCCCGCATCAGGGCCAGCACCCGTTCCGCCGACTCGCGATCCAGATTGCCGGTCGGCTCATCGGCGATGATCAGGTCGGGGCGGTTCATCAGGGCCCGTGCGATGGCGACGCGCTGTTTTTGACCGCCGGAAAGCCGGGTGGCGGGATAGTCGATGCGGTCCTCCAGCCCAACCCGGGTCAGCAGGTCCCGCGCACGCTCACGCATCTCGCGCGAGATGCCGCCGGCCGGGGCCGCGGCGGGAAAGGCGACGTTCTCCATGGCCGTAAAGTCGGGCAGCAGATGGTGGAACTGGAAGACAAATCCCAGTCGACGGTTTCGAAACAGGGCCCGTTTCCGCTCGGAGAAATCGTCGATCCGTTCGCCGCTGATCGTCAGGCTTCCGGCGGTGGGTCGCAAAAGCAGGCCGATGATCGACAGCAGGGTCGACTTGCCCGACCCCGAGGCCCCGAGCAGGGCCACGAGCTCACCCTTGTCGAGGGTCAGGTCGATCCCGTTCAAGACCCGGGTTTCTTCGTCCCCGTTCTTGAACACCTTTTCGATGCCCAGGGCTTCCAGCACGCGGGTCATTGCTGGATGGCCTCCAGCGGGTCGACCTTCGAGGCCGCGCGCGCCGGGAGGATCGAGGCGATCACCGCCCCCAGCGTGGTCAGCACCAACGCCGCCACATAGCCGCCCCGCTCAGGCGCGATCGGCAGGACCGAGTCGCCGGCGGCGTTGGTAATGCCTTGCAGCCAGATGCAGAGACCATAGCCGCTGGCGCAACCCAGCAAGGCGCCCACCAGGCCGATCAGCAGCCCCTGGAGCAGGAAGACCCACAGGATGAAGGTTCCCGGCACGCCGAACGCGCGCATGATCCCGACCTCGCTGCGACGCCGATAGGCGGACAGCACAAGGGCGCTGGCTATGCCGATAATGATCGAGATCAGCGAAAAGGCCTGGATCATGGAGCCGGTTCGGCCCTGGGCGACCAGGGCGCTCTCGAGGCTGGTGTTCTTCTCCTGCCAGGGTGTTGCGCGCAGGCTCGTGGCGTCGGCGAGGAACCGCGCCATGGCGCGCGCCTGATTGGGGTCCTTCAGCTTGACCTCGATATTGGTCAACCCGTCGGGCAGGACGAACAGGGGTCGGGCCGTCTGCAGCGACAGGAAGGCGACACGCTCGTCCAGGCTTTGCAGGCCCGTCCGGAAGACGCCCTTGATGGTGAGCTGGCGTTCGACGCCGCGCTCGGTCCGCAACAGAATGGATTGGCCCGCACTGAGGCCCAGGTCTTCGGCCAGGCGCGCGCCGATCAGCAGGCCATCGGCGCCCAGATCGCCATCGCCGTCGATGATGCTGGGCGAAATCGGCGAGATCGCGTCGATCCCCTGCGGGTCAACGCCGACGATCGAGACGGATCGGACCGCCTCGCTTTTCACCAGGACGGCGCTTCCCGTGATCTGGGGACTAATCGCCGACACCCTGGGGTCTGCCCGCAGGAGCTCGAGCACCATGGGCCAGTTGCGGATCTGCTGGCGCTGAAAGGTGGAGACCAGAGCCACGGATTCGACCGGCAGGTCTGGTCCTGCCAGGACCCGGGCAATGCGGGTCGGCGGCTCCAGGCTGACATGGGCGCTTTTGCCGGTCACCTGCTCGGTCAGCAGGATCGCCAGTCCGGCGATCAGGGCGGTGATGAAGACGAAGACGGTCACCCCGATCGCGACGCCCGCCACCAGCAGCAGGGTCTGAGAGGGGTTTGACAGCAGATAGCGTCTGGCGACTTTCAGGGCGAACATGGCCTCAGTCGCCCGCCTTGGCCGCCACAGGCTCGATGTGCGCGCCGGGCTTGGTCGAGGTCGGCTCCAGGACGACGCGGTCCCCGGCCTTCAATCCGCTTTCGACGATGGCCTGTACGGAAGGCCACCGCGCCACGGTGATCTTTCTGATCTCGACCAGATTGGCGGCGTTGACGACATAGACCTTGGGCGCGGCCGTGGCGTCCACGACGGCGCTGCGCGGCACGACGATCGCAGCCTGGCGCTGGTCAATGACGATGGTGACGTCGATCGAGCGACCTGGGGTCAGCGTCTGGCTGCCTTCGGCCGCCAGTCGAACCGTCCGGCCGCCGGTGCTGGAATCGACCCGGGGCGAGACCTCGGTCACGCGGGCGGCAAAGATGCCGGGCGATCCTGACAGGGCCGCGCGGGCCGTCTGGCCGGCCGACAGGCGATCGGCATAGGCTTCCTCGACCTCGGCGCGGATCTCGACGCCCCTGGCCGAGCCCAGTTGAAACAGCGGCGCGCCCGCAGCCACGACTTGGCCATTGTCGATCGGACGAACCAGCACCACGCCGGCCATGGGCGCGCGAATGGTGAATTCCCGCGAGCGCTCGGTCGAGGCCCGCAGGCCGGCATCCGCTGCGGCGACATTGGCCTGCGCTGTCTCAAGGCTGGCCTTTGCGGCATCCAGAGCCGCCTTGGCGGCAAAGCCGCGCTCATGCAGGGTCCGGGTGCGCTGATAGACCAGCTGGGCTTCCTTGGCCTGGGCCCGTGCGGCGCGGGCGCGGGCGGCGTCGGCGTCGGTCTGGGCCTGTTCGACGGACGCCAGGATCACCGCCATCGGGTCACCGGGCAGAACCTGGTCGCCCTCGTCATGCAGCAGGCTGATGACCTGGCCCGGATTGGGCGAGGAGACCTGGATGAGCTCGGCCGGGCGGGCGCGACCGACCACCGACAAGGCCTGTTCGATGGTGCGGGGCTCGATCACAACGACCGCAACCTGTGGCGGCCGTCGCGAGACCAGGACCCACGCCGTCAGCGCAACCACCAGGGCCGCCGCAACGATGAAGAACCAGGGTCTTGGGATGGCGCGCATGATCAGAGCACTCGCGGAGACAGGACGTGTCCTGCTCCTGCGCGTCCGGTCCCCGCATGGCAAGGTCCCAAATGGCCAGGCCGCCCCGGGCGGCGGATGCCCGCCTCCTGCAGAGCGGCCTTGGCTGCCGTCGAAAGCCCCCTAGTCGCGATCGTGACTGTGCGACTCCGTGCTTGTCGCCTCCACGCTCAGGGCTTCGCCGTCGCCGCTCTGGAACCAGAACGGCGGCCGTTCCGGCTTGCCGGCCTCGTTCATCTTGCTGTCGAACACCCGGCCATTGGCGATGGTGTAGGCGATGGTCGCGGTGTTTCGGATGTCGGTCAGGGGGTTGGCGTCGAACACCACCAGGTCGGCCAGCTTGCCCGGCTCCAGCGAGCCGAGGTCCTTGTCCAGACCCAGGGCCCGGGCCCCGTTCAGGCTGCCGGCCCGCAGGGCTTCCAGCGGGGTCATGCCGCCCTGGACGAAGCTCCACATTTCCCAGTGAGCGCCCAGGCCCTCGCGCTGGCCGTGGGCCCCGATCTGCACCGAGACGCCCAGGCGGTTGAGGCGGGTGGCCTCGCGGGCGACGGCAATGTGGTTGAGTTCGTTGTCGGGGGTCAGAACCGGGCGGCGGGCGCGGTTGTCGAGCAGGCGGCGGGGGACGTACTGCTGCAGGCGCGGATCGTCCCAGACCTTGGTGGCCTGGTACCAGTAGTTGTCGCCGGCATTGCCGCCGAAGGCCACCACCAGGGTCGGGGTATAGGCGACCCTGGTCTGGGGCCAGAGCTGAAGAACGTCAGCATACAGACGCTCCAGGGGGATCGAGTGCTCGATGGTCGTGTGGCCGTCGATGATCATCGACATGTTGGCCTGATACAGCGAGCCGCCTTCGGGCACGACCATCAGGCCCAGCTGGTTGGCGGCCTCGATGATCTGCTGGCGCTGATCGCGGCGGGGCTGGTTGTAGCTCTTCACGCTCCAGGCCCCGACCGCCTTCATGCGGCGCAGGTTGGACAGGGCGTCGTCCAGGCTGTCGACCTTGGCGGTGAAGGGCGTGGTGGCGCCGTAGAGGATCGCCCCGGTCGAGAAGATCCGCGGGCCCACCACCTGGCCGGCCTTCTGCAGCTCGGAATGGGCGAAGATCTCGGAGGTGTCGTTGGACGGGTCGTGGAGTGTGGTGACGCCGAAGGCCAGGGCCGCATAATTGACCCAGCTGCGCTGCGGGATGATCTCGTCCGAGCCCATCGAGCCGTGCCAGTGGGCGTCGATCAGGCCCGGGGTGATGGTCTTGCCGGCCAGGTCCATGACCTTGGCGTCCGCCGGGATCGTGACCGACCCCCGGGGACCGATGGCGGCGATGCGGGCGCCGTCCAGCACCACGACGCCGTCCTCGATGACCTCGTCGCCCTTCAGGGTGACCAGGCGGGCGCCGGTCAGGGCCAGCTTGCCGGCCGGCTTGAAGGCGGCCTGTTTGAAGCCCAGGTTGATGCCGGTCTCGGCGGGCTTGGGCAGTTCGGCGGGGGCGCCCTCGACGAAGCTGAAACTGTCCTTCAGGCCGCGGCTGTAGAGCTGCGGACCCAGGGCCCAGTTCAGGGTGGCGCTGTCGCCCGACCAGTGAATCCAGTCGCCGGCGTCGCGGGTGACGCGGGTCTGGGGCAGGGCCTTGCCGTCGGTGGCGATGCTGACGGCGCGCCCGGTCTTGGGGAAGGGCGCGACATAGGCGTTGAAGCGCTCGGTCCAGGCCACCCAGGCCTCGTCGGGCGAGACGGCGAACTCTGACGCGAATTCCGAAGTCAGGTGGGTGCGAGGTTCGTGACCGTTCAGGTCGAGCGACTTCAGGGCGGCCAGCTTGTCCTGGCGGCCGCTGAAATAGACCCGGTCATTGGCGGCCCCGAACTGCGGCATGGCCCCCTTGTCGCTGATCAGGCTCGCCTCGCCGCCGGCGGTGGCAACCCGATAGAGGCCGGGATTGCGGGTCCACAGGGTGCTGAGCAGCACGCCGTCGGTCGAGGCGCGATAGACGATGGTCTTGCTGTCCGGCGAGAACACCGGCTCGACGAAGCGGCCGGGGTTTTTGTTGACCTTGCGGCCTTCGCCGCCGGTGGCCGGGATCACCCGGATCGAGCCCAGGTCCTCGTCGTTCCAGGTGGTGTAGACGATCGACTTTCCGTCGCGCGACCAGGCCGGATAGAGCTCGAAATGGTCGCTTTGCTTGGTCAGGCGGCGCGGGGCGCCGCCGGGCAGGTCGCGGATCCACAGATGGCCCAGGGCCTCGAACACCACTCGCTTGCCGTCGGGCGCGGTGCGGGCCCAGCGGATCATCTTGACGTCGAACTGCTCGGGGGCGACCTCGACCGGGAAGCGCACGGCCTCGCGGGCCTTGCGGGTGTCGGCGACGTGGAAGGGGATGTCGCTGACGGCGTGAGACTTGGCGTCGATCTTGCGGATCTTGCCGCCGGCCCAGACCACCAGCGATGCGCCGTCGGGCGTCCAGCTGATCGCCGGATAGACGCCGTGGATGGCCCAGGTCTCCTGCATGTCGCGGTCGAGCTGGTCATAGACCTTGGTCTCGCGCCCCGAGGCGATGTCCATCACATAGAGGGTCGACTGGAAACGCACGCGGCGGATGAAGGCCAGCGACTTGCCGTCCGGCGAGGGGGTGGGGCGGATCGCGCCGCCGGGCCCGCCGAGGAACTTCTTCACCTCGCCGGTCTCGCGGTCGAGGCGCTGGATGGCGTAGATCTCGGTATTGGGGTCCTTGCTGTATTCGAACACCCCGCCTTCGGTGACGTCGTCGCTGAAATAGAGATAGCGGCCGTCGGGCGAGAAGGCCGGCTCGCCGCTGTCCTTCTGCTGGGTGCGGCGCTCGGTCAGTTGCACGCCGTTGCCGCCGGCGCGGTGATAGAGCCACATCTCGCCGGCCCCCAGCGAGCGGCTGGAGGTGAAGTGCTTGCGGCCGACGATGTACTGGCCGTCGGGCGTCCAGTCGGGCTGGGACAGCAGGCGGAAACTCTCGCTGGACACCGCCTTGGGATTTCCGCCATCGCGGTCCATGACCCACAGATTGTCGCCGCCGCCGCGATCCGAGGTGAAGGCGATCGACTTGCCGTCCGGCGAGTATTTGGGCTGCATGTCCCAGGAGATGCCGCTGGCGATGTTCCTGGCCTCGCCGCCGTTGATCGGCAGGACATAGAGGTCGCCCATCAGGTCGAAGACGATTTCCCGGCCGTCGGGGCTGACGTCCAGCGACATCCAGGAGCCTTCGGTGACGTCCAGCTTGAGGTCCTTGGTGTAGCCCGCCGGCGGATTGCGCACGTCCCATTTGGGCTTTTCAGGCTTGGCGTCAGCCTTGGCGGCCGCTTCGGGCGCGGGGGCGGATGTCTGGGCCAGGGCCGGAGCGGAGAGAACCAGGACGGCCGCAGTGGCCAACAGGACGCGCTTCATTTGGTGATTCTCCCTCGATCGCGGTGGAGAGTAGCGAAGCGCCGACCAAAGAAAACGCCCCCCGGTTTCCCGGAGGGCGCTGACTTGTCTTCTTCCCCCTAGGGGGGAGGAGCGCGAAGCGCGGAGGGGGCGAGTCTTTCGACCACTTGCCCCCTCCGGGTCGCTTCGCGACCGTCCGCCCCCGGAGGGGGCGGATGAGTCCTAGGCCATGGCCTTCTTCAGGTTCTCGTCGATCTTGTCGAGGAAGCCCTCGGTGGTCAGCCACGACTGCTTGTCGCCGACCAGCAGGGCCAGGTCCTTGGTCATGAAGCCGCTTTCGACGGTGTCGACGCAGACCTTTTCGAGGGTCAGGGCGAAGGCGGCCAGCTGCGCATTGTCGTCCAGCTTGGCGCGGTGGGCCAGGCCACGCGTCCAGGCGAAGATCGAGGCGATCGAGTTGGTCGAGGTGCTCTGGCCCTTCTGGTGCTGGCGATAGTGACGGGTCACGGTGCCGTGGGCGGCCTCGGCTTCCACTGTCTTGCCGTCCGGGGTCATCAGCACCGAGGTCATCAGACCCAGCGAGCCGAAGCCCTGGGCCACGATGTCGGACTGCACGTCGCCGTCGTAGTTCTTGCACGCCCAGACATAGCCGCCCGACCACTTGAGGGCCGAGGCCACCATGTCGTCGATCAGGCGGTGCTCGTAGTGGATGCCGGCGGCCTTGAACTGTTCGGCATATTCGGCGTCGAAGATCTCCTGGAAGATGTCCTTGAAGCGACCATCATAGTATTTGAGGATGGTGTTCTTGGTCGACAGATAGACCGGATAGCCGCGGCCCAGGCCGTAGGCGAACGAGGCGTGCGCGAAGTCGCGGATCGACGCGTCGAGATTGTACATGCCCATGGCCACGCCGGCGCCGGGGGCCTGGTACACTTCGTGCTCGATGACCGTGCCGTCCTCGCCGACGAACTTCATCGTCAGGGTGCCCTTGCCGGGGAACAGGAAGTCGGTGGCCTTGTACTGGTCGCCGAACGCGTGACGGCCGACGATGATCGGCTGGGTCCAGCCGGGCACCAGGCGCGGCACATTTTGGCAGATGATCGGTTCGCGGAAGATCACGCCGCCCAGGATGTTGCGGATCGTGCCATTTGGCGACTTCCACATCTTCTTGAGCTTGAATTCCTCGACGCGTTGCTCGTCGGGGGTGATGGTGGCGCACTTGACGGCGACGCCGTGCTTCTTGGTGGCCTCGGCGGCGTCGATGGTCACCTGATCGTCGGTGGCGTCGCGGTTTTCGACCGACAGGTCGTAATAGTCCAGTTCCAGGTCCAGATACGGGAAGATCAGCTTGTCCTTGATAAGCTTCCAGATAATCCGGGTCATTTCGTCGCCGTCCATGTCGACGACGGGGTTGGCGACTTTGATCTTGGCCATTGCGGGGTCTTTCCTCCGGCGGTGGCGCGACTGTGGCGATCTGGCGCACAGGGCCAGGTCGCGGGCGCGGACGGGCTGGCTATAGACTGTTGCGCGGCAAGGGAAAAGCCGATCGGTGGAATGGCGTATCTTCAGGGGCTGTTAGGAGACCGGGGCCTTTATGGATAACAAGGATCTTCTGGCGGAGATCGGTAGGAACTGACCGGGCGTGCGCAGCCTTCTGCCTAAAACGGAAATGACCTCGCCCCTGGCGCGGCGCCTGCTGGCGATCGTCGCGGTGCTGTCGATCGCCGTTACGGGCGTGGCGACCGCCGTGGCCTTTGTGTTTGTGCAGAAGAGCGCCGCCGATACCCAGATGCGGCACTTGGCCGAATATGTCGGCGAGCGGGTGAAGACCGAGGACCGGCTGTTTTCCAATCTCGTCAAGGTTCACGAGGCCGCCAGCCTCGCCCTCACCCAGCGCCTGGAAAACCGCGACTCCTCTGCGACCAGGACCGAGTTTGACACCCTGTTTCCGCCGTATGGCGACGGCACTCGACGCACGGCGCCGGGTCTTTATGACGGCGGCCGGACGGGACCCCATTTCGTCTATGGTATCGGCGGCTTTCTGAAGGCGGCCGACCAGATGGATCCCGACGAAAAGGCCTTGTTTGTCTCGGCCCTGGAGGTGGTGGCCAATACGGGCGAGAGCCAAATGGGCCAGTACGACAACTTCTATTTCCTGACGCCGCAAACGCGGATGGTGATGTTCGGCCCCAAGCGGCCCGACAAGCTGATCTATTATCGCCAGAATGCGCCGCCGACCCTGGATATTGCCGGGGAAGAGATGACCCAGATTGCCCTGCCGGCCAACAATCCTGGCCGGACCATGAAGTGCACCAAGCTTCGCCGGCTGATCTCCGATCCCAAGAGCCGGGGCCTGAATGCAGCCTGTGTGACCCCGGTCTATTTCAAGGACCGGTTCATGGGGGCCTGGGGCACCACCCTGTCCCTGGATTCCTATCTGCTGCGCGCCGTCGGCGACGCCCTGCCAGGCGGGACCAATATGATCGTCTCCAATGACGGTGAACTGATCGCCGCACCCGGCCTGGCGCGCAACGGGGTGGTCGAGATTGCGCGCCTTCGCGAGTTCGAGGCGCGGGAACACATCAGCGAGGTGATGCGCCAGATTCGGGGGACCGGCCGCGATATCGGCGCGATCCGCGACGCGCGCAGTGACAGAGTGGTCGCCTATGGGCGGTTAAAGGAGCCCAACTGGTGGTTCCTGATGACCTTCCCGTCCAATGACGTGGTGCTGTCTTCGATCCAGACCGCATCCTGGGTGCTGCTGTTTGGCGTGCTGGGCGTGATGGTCCAGGTGATGCTGCTGTATCGGGTGATCAGCCGCGAACTGGCCTGGCCGCTCAACGTCCTGGCCAAGGCCGAGCGCGGGGGCGATCACGAGCAGGCCCTTGGCGTCGAGGCCCGTCAGGATGAAATCGGCGAGCTGGCGCGCACCCTGCGGCAGCAGCGCGAGGGCAATGAAGAGCTGCTCCGCAGTCTCGAGGACCGGGTGGCCGAGCGGACGGCCGAGCTGGAGCGCGCCAACCGGGCCAAGTCCGTCTTCCTGGCCAATATGAGTCACGAGCTGCGCACGCCGCTCAATGGCGTCATCGCCATCGGCGACCGCCTGGTCGGGGAGGAAAATCCCCAGGTCCGTCGCGAGCTGGCCGAACTGGTCACCTCATCGGGCCGACTGCTGGAACAGGTGCTGGGCGACATCCTGGATGTCTCGAAGATCGAGGCCGGCCAGTTCCATCTCAACCCCGCGCCCTTCAACCTGGATCGCCTGGTGCGCGGCATGGCCGAATTGCACGCCGCCGTCGCCCAGGCCAAGGGTCTGGACTTTTCCTGGTCGATCGCGCCGGAGGCGTCTGGCTGCTATCTGGGCGACTCCGGGCGGATCAGTCAGATCCTCTCCAACCTGCTGGCCAATGCGGTCAAGTTCACGGCGCAGGGCTCGATTGTCCTGACGGTCGAGCGCCCGGATGAGCGACTGGTCTTCACCGTGGCCGACACCGGGGTGGGCTTTGATGACACGGTGCGCGAGCGGCTGTTCAAGCGCTTCGTCCAGGCCGACCAGTCGATTACCCGTCAGTTTGGCGGCACGGGGCTGGGGCTGTCGATCTCGGCCGCCCTGGCCGAGATGATGGGCGGTAGAATCGACGCGCGGGCGGTGGTCGGATCGGGCGCCACCTTCTCGGTCGAGTTGCCGCTTCCGCCTTGCCAAGGCGAGGCGCTGGACGCGCGTCGGGAGGGCCAGGAGGAGATTTCGCTGCAGGGCCTGACCGTGCTGGTCGCTGAAGACCATCCCACCAACCGCAAGGTCGTCGAGGTGGTGCTGGAACCGTTCGGCGTCGATCTGACCATGGTCGAGGACGGCGCAGCCGCCCTGGCGGAGGTGATGAACCAGAGCTTTGACGCCATCCTGATGGACATGCAGATGCCGATCATGGACGGCTTGACCGCCACCCGCGCGATCCGGGCGCACGAAGTGGCGCAGGGCCTGCCGCCGGTTCTGATCATCATGTTGACCGCCAACGCCATGGAGGAGCACATCGCCTCGGCCAAGGCGGCAGGCGCGGACCTGCACCTGGCCAAGCCGCTGCATCCAGCCTTGCTGCTGGAAGCCCTGGCCGGCGTGCGCAACATCGTCGCGGTCGATTCGGTCAGCGTGGCGGGGTAGGGGGTCCCGTATTCCGATCAGCGAGGGTTGGCCGGGACGGCCCGCGGCCGGGAATTTTTTCGATTGCCCCTCTTGAATGGGCCTTGCGGTTGCATAACTCTGTGGAGCGGGCCGGGCCCCTCTGACGAATGAATGCAAGCATTCGTGATGTCGGACCGCATCGGGTGTTCTCGATGTATGGGTCCGGTGTCCCCCACCCCCCCTCGGTCCGGATTCAGCGTCGGGAACACCCATCCGGTCTGGATAGGGAAATTGCCAAATGCCGCTACTGATGTGCCCTAACTGCGATGGATCGATGCAGGCCGTGAACCGCGCCGGCGTCGAGTTCGACATGTGCCCCAAGTGCCGGGGCGTGTGGCTGGATCGCGGCGAGCTTGAAAAGCTGATGGCCCTGGAGCGCGAAGACGCCGCCGGCCAGGCCGCGCCGCCGCCGCCGCGTCAGCAGGCGCCGTATCAGGCTCCGCCGCAGCAGCAGCAGCACTATGCTCCGCCGCCGCGCTACGAAGAGCCCCGACGCTACAAGGATGACGATGATCGTCATCGCTATGGCCAACAGGGTCACTACAAGAAGAAGAAGGGTTTTGATCTCTTCGACATCTTCGACTGACGAAAGAGCTATGAACCACCTCAAGACCTACATGTTGCTGGCCGGCCTGACCGCTTTGTTCATGGCGGCCGGCTTCATGATCGGCGGCGCCACGGGCATGCTGGTCGCCTTGGTCTTCGCCATCGGCCTGAACGCGTTCTCGTACTGGAACGCCGACAAGATCGTGCTGAAGACCTATGGCGCGGTCGAGGTCGACGAGACCCACCCCGACCGCCGCATCCGCGACTATGCTATCGAGGTCCACGCCATGGCCGACAAGGCCGGCCTGCCGCGCCCGCGGGTCTGCGTGATGGAGAACGACCAGCCCAACGCCTTCGCCACCGGCCGTGATCCTCAGCACGCCGCCGTGGCCGCCACGACAGGCCTGCTGGCCATGCTGGACCGCGACGAGATCGCCGGCGTGATGGCCCATGAACTGGCCCATGTGAAAAACCGCGACACCCTGACCATGACGGTGACGGCCACCATCGCCGGCGCCATCTCGGGTCTGGCCAATTTCGCCTTCTTCTTCGGCGGCTCGCGCGACGAAGACCGGCCGGGCGGCATGATCGGCGCGATCGCCATCGCCATCCTGGCGCCCATCGCCGCCATGCTGGTGCAGATGGCCATCAGCCGCTCGCGCGAATACGAGGCCGACCGGGTCGGCGCCCAGATCGGCGGCGACCCCGCCGCCCTGGCGCGGGCCCTGCAAAAGATCGAGGCCTATGCGCGCGGCGGCGCGGTGAACCACGAGGCCGAGCGCAATCCGGCCACGGCCCACATGTTCATCATCAATCCGCTGAACGGCAGCGGGGCCGACAACCTGTTCTCGACCCACCCGGCCACCCACAACCGCGTCGAGGCCCTGCTGGCCCTGGGCGTGGGGCAGGGGACGCGCGCCCGGCGCGTGGGCACGGCCGTGCCGGTCAGCACACCGCGCCGGACGGGGCCCTGGAGCTAGTTAGCGTCCAAGAATGGCGTTGCGCTGGCGGTTTCCGTCCTGAAGGATCAGGGTCATAGACGCCCTCCAGGATCGCACCGCCGTCCATGCCGCCATCCCGTCGATCCCTGCTGGTTTGCGGCGTGGCCCTTGTCGTCGCGGGCTGCGCCACGACACCCAGGCTTCTGGCGTCCGACGTCACATGGCCCGAGCTGGAGCCTGTGAGCGTGACGGCCGACCGTCACGGCCTGACGGTGCGCGTGGCCTCGAAAGGCTGCGTCGCCAAGGCTGACTTCGTGTTCCGACTGGATCGCGGCGCCGGCGGCGCGGTGCTGGCCTTCGCGCGGCGACGGCTGGAGACCTGCCGGTTTGGCGAGGCGGGGGTGGTCGACCTCGTGTTCAGCTATGAGGCGCTGGGCCTGAGGCGCGGGGAGCGGTTCAGGGTGGCTAACCCTTCGCGCTGAACCGCTCGACCATCCAGTCCATCACCCGGGCCGGGCGCCGGGCGGCGATGTCGATCAGCACCCAGTCGGTGCGGCTCTGGGCGCACATCTCGCCGTCGGGGCCGTCGATGCGGACATAGCGCTCGAAGCGCGGACCCTTCAGCTCGCCGACCCAGGTGTAGCCGGTGGCGATCTCGTCCTGGCGTAGTTCCCGGCGATAGTCGATCTCGTGCCGGCGGGCCACCCAGCTCCACGGCGCGCGCTCTTCGGGCGAGGTCCGGGCCGCCCAATGGGCGATGGCCAGATCCTGGGCCCAGGCCAGATAGACCACGTTGTTGACGTGCTCATTGGCGTCGATGTCCGACGCCGTGGGCGTGAAGGTCATCGAGAAGGCGTTGGCGGCGGGCTGGAAAACCCGGCTCACGCGCGGCCCCCGAAAGTGTCAGCGGTTTCGGGGTTGGGGCGCGCGTTCTCAAAGGAGGTTGAGCCCCCCACGGGCGGCGAACCGCTTTGCACTTCGCCTGGGGGGCTCAAGCCTCGATCAGGCCCTGCTCGGTCATCAGCGTCTTCAGCTCGCCCGACTGGAACATCTCGCGGACGATGTCGCTGCCGCCGATGAACTCACCCTTCACATAGAGCTGGGGAATGGTCGGCCAGTCGGTGAAGGTCTTGACGCCCTGGCGCAGGTCGTCGTCCTGCAGCACGTCGACGCCGATGAACTCGACGCCCAGATGGTCGAGGATCTGCACCGAAACGGCCGAGAAGCCGCAGCGCGGCTGGTCGGGAACGCCCTTCATGAACAGCACCACGGCGTGGTCGGTCACGGTCTTGGCGATGAAGTCGAGGGCGGGGGAGGAGGCGGCGTCAGTCATGGCGGGTAGATCCTTGCAAGTCCCTTCAGCTAGGCGCCGCATGTCCCCGGGTCAAGAGCCGGCGCTATCGCTGGCTGGCGGCGCGTTCGCGTTCCTGGGCCGAAAAGCGCGCCATTTCGATCTGGGCGCAGACGCCGTTGGGCAGGTCGCGCTCGACCACGGCGGCCAGGCGTTCGACCTCGGCCTGGGTGTCGGCGGTGATCTGCACCGTGGCCAGTGAGGGCTCGGTGAGGGCGTAGCCCAGGCAGATCTCCTCGGCGCTCCAGCCCTGGGTGCCCGTCAGGAAGTCATAGCCGCCGACATCGGCCAGCGGATCGCTGCGACGCCGCCACAGCGAGGGCTTCTGGAACAGCGGCTTGCTGCCCAACTCGCGCAGGGCCTGGGGCCAGAAGTCTTCACCGATCACCGCCAGGTTCTGGCTGACGGCGGCGCGGACCCGATTGCGCTCGGCCCAGCCCGACGACAGGTTGAACGGCGACGACAGGGCGGTGACCAGGCCAGAGCGGGTCAGCGCCGGATCCACGTCGCCCCGGCTGGCCACGCCCAGGCCCCGGATGGCTCGCCCCTGGTGCAGGGTGCGAAGCACATCGCCGGCGGCGGCCGGCAGGTCAGGACCCAGCGGGTCGTTGAGCAGCACCAGGTCCAGATAGTCCAGGCCAAGGTCATCGAAGGCCGAAGTCATCATGGTTTCGACGACTGCGGCGGTGAACTGGCCGGCTTCTTCGCGCACCCGCCAGGTCAGGAACAGCAGTCGCCGCTCGACCGAGGCGAAGGCTTCGGCCGCGCCCTGCAGCAAGGGCGCCGAAGCGCCGTCGATCTGGAAGCTGTTAATCCCGTTCTCGATGGCCGTGTAGATCAGGGCTCGCCACTCGCTGGCGCGCAGGCGCGACTGGTCGGACAGGCGAAGGGTGATCGCCGAAACCGTCATGCCCGAATTGCCGAACGGCCGGTAAAGCACGGCTAGTCGGCCAGGTCTGCGGGCGGCGCCGCCGTTTCGAGCGCCAGGGCGTGCAAGGTCCCACCCAGCACATCGGCCAGGGCGCGATTGACCATCTGGTGCTGCTTGACCCGGTTGAGACCCCGGAAAGCGGGCGACACGATGCGCGCCTTGTAGTGGTCGCCGTCGCCGGCCAGATCGGTCAGCACGATCTCGGCGTCGGGGAAGGCGGCGTGCAGGCGGCCTTCGAGGTCGGCGGGAGACATGGGCACGGGAGGAAAGCTCCAATCCTTGAAAGGTTGTATGCCCCGGAAGTCTTAAGAACGGGCGTACGGCAGACGATAGGGCGGCTTTTGGCCACAGGCAGGGTTAAGGTGATTTAACTCCCTCTGGAAGCCGTCTGCAGGCATAGGGACGGCATGATTCAGGTTCTCGCTCCGCGCCTCCGCCTTCTGGCCCTGATTTTCGCCCTGGGCGCCGCCGCCCCGGCCAGCGCCGCAACGCCGGGCGCCATGGCGCTGGACGATGTCCGCATCCTGTCGGACGACGCCATGCAGGGCCGCGCGCCGGGCACGCCGGGCTCGGCGCTCGCGCGGGCGCATATCCTCAAGCGCTTTGGCGAGATCGGCCTGTCGCCCATCGGCGCCAGCTTCGAGCAGCCGTTCAGCTTCACGCGGCGCGACGGAACCCGGGTGGACGCCATCAATCTGGTGGCCCGCATTCCCGGAACTGCGGGTGACGGCAAGGCCATCGTGGTCACCGCCCACTACGACCATCTGGGCGTGCGGGGCGGCGAGATCTTCAACGGCGCCGACGACAACGCCTCGGGCGTGGCCGGCCTGCTGGCTGTCGCCGAAGCCTTCAAGGCCAGTCCGCCCAGGCACGATGTGATCCTGGCGGTGGTCGACGCCGAAGAGGGCGGTCTGCGCGGGGCCCACGCCTTCGTCGCCAATCCGCCCGTGCCGCTGTCGACGATCGCCCTGAACATCAATTTCGACATGCTGAGCAAGAACGCGAAGAACGAGCTCTATGTCAGCGGCGCCTCGCCGTTTCCGGCGCTGAAGCCGATCCTGGAGAAGGTGGCGGCGACCGCGCCGGTCAGCCTGAAGCTGGGCCACGACACCGACGCCGACGGCGCGCAGAACAACTGGACCAGCCAGTCTGACCACTACGCCTTCGCCGTCAAAGGCGTGCGGTGGCTCTATTTCGGGGTCGAGGATCATCCCGAATATCACAAGAGCACCGACGACTTCGCCACGATCCCGCAGGACTTCTTCAAGCGCTCGGTCGCCACCGTGGTCGCCGCGAGCCTGGCGCTGGACCGGGATCTGGACACCCTGCAGCCCGCGCACTGATCGGCCCAAATGGCGCGGCGGATTGCCACCCCTGTTGGCAACTCGGGCCATCTCAACTTAAGTTCTGCCAAGCCTGCTGGAATTCTAAAAGGATTCGCCGAGATCGACCGGTCCTTGCTGCGCGGTACGATAGTCAGAACTCTCTGGACGGTCGCCCTCGTCGTGGGCGTCGCCATGGCGCTGGACTATGTGGTCAATATCCTGGTCCTGCATAACCCGGCCGCCTATTCGCCGCTTGCCACGTTCCTGATCTCCACGATGATCGCCGCTCCGCTGGCCCTTTCCATCGGTCGACAGCGCGAGGGTCTGCGGCGGCTGGAGATGGACCTGTCCAGCAGCCTGGCGGCCAAGCAACTGGCGATCGATGAGGCCGAGCATCGGCGGGCCGAGGCCGAGGACGCCCTGGAGCGGTTGCGGGAAAGCGACCGGCTTTACCGGCTCCTGTCCGAGAATCTGACGGACAACATCAATCTGTGGTCCCGGTCCGGCGAGCGTCTCTACATGTCGCCGTCCATTGAGCGACTGACCGGCTTTACCGTCGAGGAATGGCGGACCCTGCCGCCGGAGGCGATGACCAGTCCTGAGGACTATGAGGCGGTTCAGGCCCTGGTGCGAACCCTGGTTCCCGGCGGCGAATCCAAGGTTTACGAGTACGAGAGCGCCCGCAAGGACGGCACGCCGATCTGGTTTGAGAGCACCTACAAGCGGGTGGCCGGCGCCGAGCGCGAACTGCTGGTGACGACGCGCGATGTCACCGAGCGCAAGACGCTGGAACTGGAACTCACCCACGCCCTGGAGTTGGCCCAGACGGCGGCTGCGGCCAAGTCCGACTTCCTGGCCAACATGACCCATGAGCTGCGTACGCCGCTCAATGCCATTATCGGCTTTGCCGGGGTCTTGCGCGGGTCCAGCACCCTGTCGGAGCGAGATGCGCGGCATGTGGGGCTGATCCAGGACGCCAGCAACACCCTTCTCAACGTCGTCAATGACGTGCTCGACTTCTCGAGGCTGGAGGCCGGCGGCGTCGAGCTGGATCCACAACCCTTCGATCCGCTGGTCATGGTCGCCTCGTGCGCCGCCCTGATCAAGGGCCAGGCCGAGGCCAAGGGGCTGGTCCTCGCGGTTTCGGCCCCCGATCATCTGTCGGCCATGCAGGCCGATGCGCCCCGTCTGACCCAGGTGTTGCTCAATCTCCTGTCCAACGCGGTGAAATTCACCAATACCGGCCAGGTCACGGTGGTCGTGAACCAGGTTCTGGCCGACGGCGAGGGCGTGCTGCGGGTCGAGGTGCGCGACACCGGAATCGGGATCGCCAGCCAGCAGCTGGATAACGTCTTTGACCGGTTTTCCCAGGCCGATGCGGCGGTGTCGCGCCGGTTTGGCGGCACGGGCCTTGGGTTGGCCATTTCACGCCGGATCATCGAGCAGATGGACGGCGAGATCGGTGTCGACAGCCGCGAGGGCGAAGGCTCGTGCTTCTGGTTCGAGATCCGTGCGCCCCTGTGTGATCTGGCGCCGGAAGTCCCGATGGAAGATCCAGTGACCCCTGATCCGCTGCAGGCCGCCCGCCTTCTGCTGGTCGAGGACAACGCCGTCAATCGCGAGCTGATCCGCATCATGCTCGAGCCTTTCGGCATCAAGGTGGACACGGCCAATGACGGCGTCGCGGGCGTCGAGGCGCTGCGCCAGGGAAGCTACGACCTGGTGCTGATGGATATCCAGATGCCGGGTATGGACGGCCTGACCGCCACCCGGCGCATCCGGGCCATGACCGACGCTCCCGGCTCGCGCACCCCGATCATCGCCATGACCGCCAATGTCCTGCCCGAGCAGGTGGCCAATTGCATCGCCGCCGGGATGGACGATCATCTGGGCAAGCCGATCAATCCGTCCAGGCTGCTTGAAGCCATCGCTCGCTGG
The DNA here is from genome assembly GCF_048541895.1 of Caulobacter sp. ErkDOM-E. Classification (GTDB taxonomy): domain Bacteria; phylum Pseudomonadota; class Alphaproteobacteria; order Caulobacterales; family Caulobacteraceae; genus Caulobacter. The sequence continues at coordinate 1,544,780 of NZ_CP183331.1, forward strand.
TCTGGGCGCGAGCACGCTGAGGTAGCGGCAGGCTAAGACTAACGGCCGTTGATCCTGACCTCAGAGGGTCCAAATCTGAAAATACGCCGTCACCCCGGGACTTGTTCCCGGGGCCGATGGGTCAGCTTCCTCGTGAGAGTTCTATTCTGCGCCGCGCCTGCGGTTGCACAATGGGCCCCGGGAACAAGTCCCGGGGTGACGAGGATATAGAGCGCGAGGAGTCGAGCTCAGCGGCGCTTGGTAAAAGGCCTTCGCGACAGGTCAGGCGGTAATTTTAATCCGGCGCGCATCCGACTGCGCGACGCGTTCGTAGCTGTGTTTGTCCCAGCAACGGACCAGTAACTCCCCGGAGAAGACCCCATGAAGAAGACCATGATGCTCGCCATCGCTGGCGTGCTTGCGATCTCGTGCGGCGGTTCCGCCTTCGCGAAAATGGAACATCATGCCGCAGGGCATGGAAAGACTGTAATGGTCGGCGGCGCCGCCATGTATCCGACCAAGAATATTATCGAGAACGCGGTCAACTCAAAGGACCACACGACCCTGGTCGCCGCCGTCAAGGCCGCCGGTCTGGTCGAGACCCTGTCCAGCCCGGGTCCGTTCACGGTGTTCGCCCCGACCAACGCCGCTTTCGCCAAGCTGCCGGCCGGTACGGTCGAAACCCTGGTCAAGCCCGAGAACAAGGGCACCCTGACCACCATCCTGACCTATCACGTCGTGGCGGGCCGTCTGACGGCGGCTGACATTGAAGCCAAGGCCAAGGCCGGCGGCGGCAAGGCCGTCCTGACCACCGTACAGGGTCAGCCGATCACCGTGGCCAAGGGTCATCACGGCTGGACGATCACCGACGCCAAGGGCGGCGTCTCGAACATCACCATCGCCGATGCTCTGCAGTCCAATGGCGTGATCCACGTCATCGACACCGTGCTGATGCCCTGACCCGCCGGTTCCCGGGCCGCGCCTGAATGCGGTCCGGGGCCGCTACTCCTTGGGCGGCGGGGCCTTGGCGGGGGCCTCGCCCCGGGAGTCTGGAATATACAGGTTGGTGATGCTCCCGGCGATCATGCCGCCCGGCTGAAAGCGATCGCCATAGGCCTTGCAGGGGTCTGTCTGGCGGTCGATCTTGCGCGACTTCAGCCCCTTGGGGGTCATGACCTCCGCCGCCACATCGGCAAAGGGTTCGGCGAACTGCAGGGCGTCGCCCATGCGTGACAAGGATGGGTCGTCGGTGCCGACCGCCATGGCGCGCCGCGCCCAGGCGATGGCGGCGATCTGACGCTGGTCGCTGGTCGCACGCATTTCCGCCTCAACGCCCAGTCCGCCCAGCGTGCCCGGCGCCCGCAGGCCGATGGGGCCCGGAATGAAGAAGCCCGACGCCGCCGAGGCGGCCGAGGCGATCCGCCCGGTGGGCTCGAACCAGGTGACGGCCGCGCGCACATCGGCGTCCGCCTGTTCCGCAGCGACGATCTCGAACCGCTCGGACAGCTCGAAACACAGTTGCGCATCGACTTCGCGCAGAACGACGTGGCGCTCCTCCGGCGTCAGGGGCGAGCGGCTGTCGGCGCCCTCGGACAGGACGGCCGGCGTCAGGGCCACGCGGCGCACAGCGTCCAGCGCGGCCGGATCGCGGAACTGGCGGATTTTTGCCCGGCCGCCCTTTTCCCGAGCCTGAAGGCCCTCATAGCCGCTCAGGAAGCCCGAGCGGTCGGGAGCGGCTGTCGCGCAGGCCCCCAGTGTCAGGGTGAGGCCTGTAATGGCCAGGGCGCGGGTCAATCTGGGGTGCATGATGTTGTGTCCCGCTCAAACGTGGCCTTAGCGAGGCGGTTCGACCGCCCTGTCATCGCGCAGGACCGGCCCGGAGCTTCCGGGTCGGCCCCATCCCTGCGGGATCAGTCGACGCAGATGGCGCCGGTGGTCTTGCCGTCCACGACCCTGGCGTAGCAGCCAAACTGGACGCTGGTCTTCTGGCACTGGCCGGTGACCGACGCCTGCGGCTCCAGATTGCCCTCAAGGATGCAGGCGCCTTCGCACTGGGTCTTGTCGGTGCAGGTCTTGCCGGCGTCGGCATAGGGCGTGACGCAGGTGGGCAGCTGCAGCTTGCCGCCCCTCTGGATCACCCCGCCGCGCGCGAGGCAGGCCGCTTCGGAGACCTCGGCCGTCGGCGACGGCGCCGGCGCGGTCGGGGCGCAGGCGGTCAGCAGCGACATGGCCAGGGCGGCCGTCGCCAGGATCGCGATTTTCATTCTGATGTCCTCAGGCCGCCGCGCCCATGAAGCCCGGCATCCAGGCCTCGTGAGCCGCGCGCAGGGTTTCGAGAGGGATGGAGAACAGGCCCGTGGAGGCGAAGGCGTCGCCGCCGGCCACGCCGGCCAGGCTGGCGCTGACGCCGGCTTCCTTGGCCGCTGCCAGCACCGCGTCCGGGTCCGGCGTGGCGATCAGGTAGCGAGCCTGGTCTTCACCGAACAGATAGGGGTGCGCTTGCAGGCTGCTGGAGGCGTTCAGGGTGATCCCGACCTTGCTGGCCAGGGCCACATCAGCCGCCGCGATCAGCAGTCCGCCGTCCGACAGGTCGTGCAGGCCGGCGACCAGGCCGGTGGGGATCAGGCCGCGCACGAAGTCGCCGTGCTTGCGCTCGGCGGCCAGGTCGACCGGCGGCGGGGCGCCGTCTTCGCGGCCCAGGATCTCGCGCAGATAGATGGACGCGCCCAGTTCGCCCTGGGTCTTGCCGATCAGCACCAGGGTGTCGCCCTCGGCCACGTTTCCGAAGCCCATGCGCAGGTCATAGTCTTCCAGCAGGCCCACGGCGCCGACGGTGGGGGTCGGCGGAATGGCGACGCCGTTGGTCTCGTTATAGAGGCTGACATTGCCGCTCACGACCGGGAAGTCGAGCGCCCGGCAGGCCTCGGCCATGCCGTCGGTGGCGCGGACGATCTGGCCCATGGTCTCGGGCTTTTCGGGGCTGCCGAAATTGAGGTTGTCGGTGATGGCGATCGGCAGCGAGCCGGCGGCCGTCAGGTTGCGCCAGGCCTCGGCCACGGCCTGCTTGCCGCCCTCATAGGGGTCGTTCTGGACATAGCGCGGGGTGACGTCGCTGGTCACGGCGATGGCCTTGCCCTTGCCGTGGATGCGCACGATGCCGGCGTCGCAGCCGGTGGCGCTGTCTTCCAGGGTGTCGGCCATCACGTGGCGGTCGTACTGTTCCCACAGCCAGCGCTTGGAGGCCATGTCGGGGCAGCCGACGACCTTGAGCACAGCCTGGTTCCAGTCGGTCGGGGCGGGGATGGCGGCCGGGTCGAGGCGCGGATGCAGGGTGGGCTGGACCCAGGGGCGGTCATACAGCGGCGCATCGTCGAACAGCGGGGCCAGCGGCACGTCGCAGACCAGTTCGCCGTGGTGCTTCAGCACCAGACGGCCGGTGTCGGTGGTGTAGCCGATGACGGCGGCGTCCAGGCCCCACTTTTCGAAGATGGCGTGGCCTTCGTGCTCGCGGCCCGGCTTGAGGACCGCCAGCATGCGCTCCTGGCTTTCCGACAGCATCATCTCGTAGGCGCTCATGCCGGTTTCGCGCTGGGGGACCATGTCCATGTTCAGCTCGATGCCGACCCCGCCCTTGCCGGCCATCTCGACCGACGACGACGTGAGACCCGCCGCGCCCATGTCCTGGATCGCCGCCACCGCGCCCGTGGCCATCAGCTCAAGCGTCGCCTCGATCAGCAGCTTTTCGGCGAAGGGGTCGCCGACCTGGACGGTGGGGCGCTTCTCTTCGCTGTCCTCGGAGAACTCGGCCGACGACATGGTCGCGCCGTGGATGCCGTCGCGGCCGGTCTTGGAGCCGAAATAGACCACGGCCAGGCCTGCGCCCGGCGCGGCCGAGTAGAAGATCTTGTCGGCGTCGGCCAGGCCCACGCACATGGCGTTGACCAGGATATTGCCGTTGTAGCCGCTGTGGAAATTGGTCTCGCCGGCCACGGTGGGCACGCCCACGCAGTTGCCATAGCCCGCGATGCCGGCGACCACGCCGTCGACCAGACGCTTGGTCTTGGGGTGCGAAGGATCGCCAAAGCGCAGGGCGTTGAGCAGGGCGATCGGCCGAGCGCCCATCGTGAAGACGTCGCGCATGATGCCGCCCACGCCCGTCGCCGCGCCCTGATAGGGCTCGATGTACGAGGGGTGGTTGTGGCTCTCCATCTTGAAGATGATCGCGTCGCCGTCGCCGATATCGATCACGCCGGCGTTTTCGCCCGGTCCGCAGATCACGCGCGGGCCGGTGATCGGGAACTTCTTCAGCTGGTTCTTCGAGGATTTGTACGAGCAGTGCTCGCTCCACATCACCGAGAACACGCCCAGCTCGACCAGATTGGGCTCGCGGCCCAGGCGGTCGAGAACGACGGCGTATTCCTCGGCGTTGAGGCCGAACTCACGGGCCGTTTCGGCCATCGACTTGGTGGGGGCGGAGGAGGGGGTGCTCATGAGGGCGCCTTCTAGCGCGACCTCGCAGATTCCGCCACTGGACAGAGCGTTGGAAAGGCTTTCCCGGGCGATCAGTGAGCGGCTTTGTCCGCCGTGGCCTTTGCCGGCTTGCCGGTGGGCTCGCCCATGGCGTCCTTGACCTGAACGCTGACAATGGCGATCCAGCTGTCCATCCGGGCTCCAGCCCCGGTGAACGACTTGGCGTGGATCGCCAGGCCGGCCGTCAGCGCGCCCAGCAGAAACAGCGGAACCACCACCAGGCCAACCAGCGGATTGCCGGGCTTGCGACGCTTGCGGGCCCAGACGGGGACGCCGCTCACGGGTTCAGGAGTGCTCATCGGTTCTTCCCATCGAGGCCGTCGACGGATTTCGGTGTTCGCGCGAGGGCGCGGCCCTGAAATCGTCGCTTCTTGTTCGGGGCCAATAAGTGACGCGAGGCGCGCCAGTTTCCAGCGCTCTCCCTCTCAGAGCGAGCTGGGTCGGCTGCGTAAATCCAGATAGGCGACTGTCTGGCTTGAAACCCCGGCGCGAAGCGGGCGAACATGGTTATGCTGGGAAAGCCCGCCCCGCCGACAGAGGTTCACCCGCCATGCTCGGACCGACAGCAGAAATTGACCGCCGCAGCCTCCTGGTCTCTCTGCTGGCCACGCCGCTCGGGGCAGCGGCAGCGGGTCCGGTTCAGGTGAGGCTGGCGACCGGACGCGGTGACATCGTGCTTGAGCTCTATCCCGACAGGGCCCCGATCACCGTCGCCAACTTCCTCGCCTATGCCGACCAGCACCTCCTGGACGGCGGCAGTCTCTATCGCACGGTCGGACCCTGGAACGACAACAACCCGGCGACCATCAGCGTGATCCAGGGCGGGCTGAATCGCGATGACAGCCCATTGCCGGCCATCGCTCATGAAACCACCCGCCAGACAGGCCTGCGCCATACCGACGGGGTGATCTCGATGGCGCGCGACGCGCCGGGCACGGCGGGGGCGGAGTTCTTTATCTGCATCGGCGACAATCCAGCCCTGGATTTCGGCGGCGCCCGCAACCCCGATGGCCAGGGTTTCGCGGCGTTCGGGCGGGTGGTCGAGGGCATGGATGTGGTCCGGGCCATCCACAAGGCGCCGGCCGTCAGCAGCGCGGGCGATCCCTATCTGAAGGGGCAGATGATCACCGAACCTGTCAGGATTCAGACCCTAAGCCGCAACTAAGGCCGCTACTTCTCCACCACCGGCAGCTCGATGAAGCTGGCCGTATCCCCGGCGTGGAACACTCGCTGGGTCGCCTTCACATAGTCAGCCGGCTCGGCCAACAGGATGTTGGGCACGAAGGTCTGCGGGTTGCGGTCATAGAGCGGGAACCAGCTGGACTGCACCTGCACCATGATCCGGTGCCCGGGTTTGAAGGTGTGGTTCGCGGTCGGCAGGATGAACTGGTACTTCAAAGGCGTGTTCGCCTTGATCGCCTTGGGCTCGCTGAAGCTCTCGCGATAGCGGCCCCGGAAGATGTCCATGCCCACGGCCAGCTGGTAGCCGCCCAGTTCGGGCTGGCTGGGGACCTCGTCGGGATAGACGTCGATCAGCTTGACCACCCAGTCGCTGTCGGTCCCGCTGGTCGAGGCCGTCAGATTGACCTTGGGCACGCCGGCGATGGTCACGGGCTTGTCCAGCGGCTCGGTCGTGTAGGTCAGCACATCCGTGCGATCGGCGAAGGCGCGCT